>JAFGMA010000362.1 GCA_016927835.1 Candidatus Zhuqueibacterota bacterium
GACGGCACTAATCGAATAATTCATTTTCAGATGAAATATTAGTTGCGAATTAATTCTGTCGCCGTTGAGGTCTGAACATAATGAATTAGTTTGTATAAAAGCGTTATTTGATTTTCCGACCATTGCCTGATTTTCCAGGCGCGCAGCATATCCTTTGCTTCTTGATTCAATTGCCCCAGGAATCGCCCCCAATAGAATTGCTCTTCGTTAGGATCTTTGAGCTTCAACAGCTCCAGCAGGTTTTGTTGCTCGCCGGGACGCAGATTTACCCTGAAGATTTCTGCCATATCGAGCAGTCGCAGGAACTCAGAGACCGTGAAGGTGAGCATTCCTTTTTTTTCTTCATATTTCGGATTAATGAGTTGTTTCGCTAAATCATAGAAACGAATCCAAAGCTGATCGTGCAAAAGCACGCTTTCATGATGGATAGCCCAGGTGAGATAATCCCCCATACTGAGTATCTGTGGTTTATCGAGGGCGGGAAAAATTTGCAGCAACCCTTGCAGGTCTGTGCCATGATACATCACGAGCTCACTCAAAAGAAATTTGAGGTGCTGGCGATGAAGCAATACCAGAAATCGCTGGCGATCGTGAATATACACACCATATAAATATTTTGACGCACGATATTCATAAATCCGCCGGGGTACCTGGTTCACATACCCCCAAATTATCATGGCATTCAACGTCTTGCGCTGCAATCTGTACGCATCGTTCAGAACGCTTTGACATAAAGGACAAAATCGAAAATACTTTCGATCGGATTTCATCGGCGCATATACGTAGCAACGCCTGCATGCTCCCTGACTGGCAGAGAATGGACCGTCCGCAAATGCGCCGTCTGTGGAAAACGATTGATTTTGTTTAAAATAGTTTATCGTTGCCAGCAATTCTGCACCGGTTCGGCACCTGAGAATCCAGTCAAATTTGCTTAGCATTTAAAACCTCTCGCAGCCGATCATAATTCTCAATGCCGGACGTGTTCTTCCAATCTTCCATTTTTAGCGGCTCGCGCCACGATTCACTCGACCCCCCCGAATATCGATCTTCCCATCGAATCAGGTAGCTTTCGGGCAGTAGGTTGAGCCTTATGCTTCCGAAACCCACGTAGCGTCCTTTGCCCATTTTGTGCGCCAGGTTATCTTCAAGGGCGAGGCACCAAATCAGCCGCTCTAATTCTGCCTTTTCCAAATTCCAGAATCGAATTGAGAACCGGCAATGCGCTCCGGGCAGAATCGCGCGCATGTAACTTGCCTGAACCGTATCCGGTTTAAATTCATCCATTTTTTCGACGACTGGCGCCAGGGGTACATGGGGAAAAATTCGCCATTCGTCAGCAATGTGCTTGATTTCAACTCTGGCTTTGTTGATGTGTTTCCACTCGCCATCCACGAATTGCCAATTCCCATACGGATACGGTATCTTGAACCACGCAAGTTCCGGTTTGTCGAAGACAGCGAAACTTATAGAAATTCGACCAGCAATAGCCTGGTTAGGACCATTACCCACCCATCCAAATAAGCCATCAACCGGATTCAAACGATTGATATCGGTGCTTTGTTCTTTGGAATTGCTGGCAATGGTGTAAATGTGGCGCAGCATTCCGCGAATGCTTTTACTCGGCAGGGCATATCGCTTATTATCGGCTCGCTGCATTGCTTCGGGTTGAGAAAAGGAGAAGAAATCCCATCCATTCACCGGCTCCTCCCCCAACATAGCTCGATATGATGGTTCGCCGCTTTCCTGAATACTGAGCGGGGTGAGCACTGTGCCACCGACTGAAAGCCTGCCACAATATCCGCCAAACGAACGATGCGAAATGAAGCCCTGGCTTGATTTGGGAGGCACCTGAGGTATTTGCTTCGAATCCGGTCGAATTGGCTTCATATTTTGAAGAGCGTTCAATGCCGCGGTCCCTGACAACGAAAAGGTTTGCCAGATTCCGATATTCTCATATTTCTGCTCTCCGAACAGCGCAGTCGCCACATCCCCTTTTCGGACAGACTGCCATTGTAATTCATCAATTTCAGCCTCAACCCAGCCAAATCCACTCGTCTTCTGGCTGCCCAGTGGAATGTCGCCGCGGGTGAAGTCCTGTATAAGATGGCTCAAAACGCCAAGAGCATCCGCGTCTTTTTCGCTAATATCCTGAATATTGAGTTTCAGATCAAATGACAGATTTTCTCCGTAAGCATACAAGTAGTCCGCTTTCGCCTCTTCAATCGGTTGCCCTGTTCGCGCATCCATGCGCACACCATCCATCGAACACCATGCGGTATCATCATTCGATTTCATCAAATAGGCATCGGAAAAGAATACCAATCCCCGCTTACCCTGGGTGCCAAACAGGCTGTCCAACACATTTTGCGTTTTCGGTGTCTCGCCCCAGAGCGTCTTAAGCACTTGCGACGCACGCTTCCGAAATGCGCCTTTAATGGTACTGCCGGGAATAAACACTTCCCAACTGCCATCGGGCTTTGACGGGGTCCAGACGAGCATTCGCATAAAAATGTTATCATACGGTTTGCCATACTTTTTCGAAATTTCCCGATTCGAAATTCCGCCCGCCCGGAAATCGGTGTTATGCGGCTGTGATAATTCCTGCCGGGTGCGGTCGCGGTAAGTGTTTAAAAATTCGATATGATTGCGGTCGTTGGTGATGCTTTTTTCCAGATTCCGGGTGTTAAGCAAATGTTTGAAATTCACCCGCGGGTGCGAGTCCAAAAATTCTTTCCATGCTGCGGGTTTCACGCCTTCGGGAACGAAACCGGGATTCACCCAGTCGGTTTCACCAATTTTTCCCTCACGCAGCAGGCTTTTAATTTTGATATGATCTTCCCGATTTGAAATTTCAACTTCAATCCAGGCATCGCTCTGAAGCAACTTCACCTGACGGTCGACCTGTTCACTAAATTGAGGCATCAATTTTTTGCAAGCTGTTGCCAGCACTTCAACCATTGCCTGCTCGTTGTCTAAATTCGGTTCGAGCTGTTTCGACAGGTTCAGGTTTAATCCCAGCGTCGTGGCAATTTCTTTCCAGGTATTTTTATCAAATTGCTGGGAGGTCTGTTTTTCACTTTCAATCGTTTCGATGATTCGATTTGCCAGATTTGCCTTTTTCCCCAACATTTTCGTTATTTCATCGCTGAGTTCCTGTTTTGTGGCAAAGGGTTGCGTACAAAGCGGTTCCAATTTTTCGATAATCTTTTTTGAAATAGGGAATTTGCCTTTTTGCAACTTCTTCAGAGCGGAATCCGGCAAAAGCCAGGCATCGCCCTCGCTCATTGATTTATCGCGCAAGATAATCGCAATGATTCTGGGCAAATATTCAGCGAGTCGGCGTTTCCAATCCTCCGGACTGAGAATGGGACCCCCGATCGCCAGCGCCAGCCGGTCTCGGATAATATCGGGCAGGTTACGCATGGCTTCGACTAACAAGCGCCCATCAATCGCAGCAAAAGCCGGGATATCGGGATCGATTTTGCCCCAATTCCAGCTCACGAGCAAAGGATTCAATGAATTAAAGCGCAGCGATATTGATAGTTGATTTGCTTTTGAATTGCTTGCAGGTACGCTTTGCGCAGCGGGCAACGGCGTATTCAGTTCCAGCCGACATCGACCCAAGCCTTTGCTTTTACCGGCGCCGAACCAAAAGCGACCTTCGACCAATTCATGCAAAACAAAATGCAATTTTGCTGCATTATCTTCTTTTTTGAGAATGGCATCCTGAACAAATAGCGCAAAATCAAACACAGAATTGCGGAACAGCGTTTCCATTTTATAATTCGCGTTGGCTTCAGCCGCCCAGCGATCTTCATCCAGCTTAATCCCCATTCGCAAATCAAAAAATTTATCCCTGGGATAATACTCTTTTTTCAGTTTGCATTCTACTTTATTTATCAATTTATCAGGCAGCGGTTGTTGGTACAATCTGAGCCACAGACTATCCAGAAGTCCGATATTTCTTCCGTCACGCGATTTGCCGATGAATGCGTCCATCAAGGCTTGCGCCGTACCTTCAATTTCACCAGCCAACGAAACCAGACGCTGAGTACCATCTCCATCCCGCGTAAACAAGGTTTTGCGTGCATTCCCCCTGTAAATCGGCGACTCAACTATTAGATTACCTCGATAAATCATGGTTCTCTTTCCTCCACTCTAGTTGTTTTACATCGCTATTGTATTTGCAAAAGATATTTCATCAGTGCTGTCTTGTGAATAAGTTTTTAAATATACGATTTAATTTTTTGAATGTCAATTGCTTTTATCTTGATTTTCGATTTTTTTATTGCGGCTAAATCAGTAACATACCAGCATCGCCTGCTCTGGAAGGCATGTGGAATTCGTTGAAATAAACCAAATCCAAATTCGTGTAAAAAATACATTGTTTTTTTTATTCCTTGATTTTTAAAATTCAATTTTTATATTTACCAAAGCTAATTGGTTCGGCATTACCCGGATCGAATTGTTGGCTATCTGTCAGCCTCCTTTCACAAAGTGATGCCTTACCTGTAGAAAGTGTCGGGAGAAATAGAACATTTTTTTCATCCGGCATCAGCCGCACATAATTTTTAAAGCTTTAAGCGCTTATCCGGGAACTCCGAACCGTTTAGCTCAAAATTAATCGTCAGGCAATTTTCAATTCATTCCAATCATAATTCGGAGAATATCTAATCATGAGTACTGCAATGAAAATTGGTATGGTAGGTCTGGATACATCGCATTGTTCGGCGTTCAGTTTGATTCTGAATGACAAAGCGCATGAAAACCATATCCCCGGGGCAGAGCTAATTGCGGCATTTCCAGGGGGATCGAATTTGTTCTCACTAAGCCGAGATCGCGTTAAAGGCTATACCGATGAATTAACAACGAAATACAACATCAAGTTGTATGACAGCATTTCCGGATTGGCTCAAAATGTGGACGCCATTTTCCTCGAAAGCGTTGATGGCAGGCAGCATCTTGATCAATTCGAACAATTGGCGATCGGGAAACCGGTCTATATCGACAAGCCATTTGCCGTAACGGCAGCGGATGCAAAGGCGATTATACGCATCGCAGATAAAACCCGCACGCCCATCATGTCTTCCTCGTCTTTGCGATATGCAGCGGGCATTGCAGATTTGGTCGATAAAAATGAAACCATCATTTCCTGCGAGGCGTTTGGCCCGGCAGCGTTGCTCGAGGATTATCCGGGGCTATTCTGGTATGGCATTCATAGTGCCGAAGTATTATTCAAATTCATGGGCGCCGGGTGCAAATCAGTCCAATGCATCGATAAGAAATCAGTGGATGTGGTGATTGGTGAATGGCACGACGGTCGCATTGGTATTTTCAAGGGCACACGATTCGAAAAAGGCGATTTTGGATGCGTGGTGCATACGAATCAGGGCACAAAATGCGGTCTGGCAAAGCATACGCCGCCTTATTATTTCATGATGCTGCAGCAGGTGATCGGCTTCTTTAAATCCGGCAAACCACCGATTCCTTTGAAAGAGACCTACGAAATTATCGCCTTCCTGGAAGCAGCGGATGCAAGCCGAAAAGCCAATGGAAGCGCAATCGAGATCGCGCCTTTTGAAATTTAACTCGCTTTTATTTTATATGACAGCAGAGTTCGCCTCTTCGGCTAACTCTTTATATAGACTTTAATTTTGCATGAAGGAGAGAAAAATGCTCACTCAATTGGCACGCATACGGAATCGCAAAACATATCGGATCTCATCCTGGGATATGAGCGGGCGAAACCAGGATGCCTGGCGCATTCCTGCCGGAGAATCCAGGGTATTGGCGGATATCAAAGGTCCTGCCTGCATCACACATATCTGGATGACGCAACCCAATCATTACCGGGAATGCCTGCTGAAAATTACTTATGACGATGCAGCCTATCCCAGCGTGCTCTGCCCCCTGGGTGATTTTTTCTGCCTGGGACACGGACTGGTAAACTCGTTTCAATCGATTCTGTTTACTGCCTCCACGCGCGCTCAATACCACTTCAACCAGGGTACGGCGCTAAACTGCTGTGCCCCGATTCCGTTCGCCAGGCGTGCAGTGATTGAATTGATCAACGAAAGCAATGAAGAACACGGGCAGTATTTTTATATCGATTATGAAACGCTCGAGTCCTTTTCGAATAATAACCCCAACGAGCCTTACGGCTATTTTCACGCTGAATTTCGCCGGACGAATCCATTTGGCGGATGGGGTCATGAGATAAAAGTGAATACACCGGAAGCCAATATCGTCAATACGGAGCGCGAAGCATGGGAGAAAAATTATGTCATTCTGGAAACCCGCGGGCGCGGTCATTATATCGGCTGCAATCTTTCGGTAACAAATTTTCAGGGAACCTGGTGGGGCGAAGGCGACGATATGATATGGGTTGATGGCTATAAATGGCCCCCCGATCTGCATGGAACCGGCAGCGAAGACTATTTGAATCAAGCCTGGGGAATGCAGGAAAACGCTTTCTTGCGCAATGGTTCATCCATCTATGAAGGCAGAACGATTGCGGCGTATAATGCTCCCGCAGAGCCCTGGCGAGGCAGAGGCGGCTATCAGACCAGCTACGTTTTCCACATTGAAAATCCGGTTCGCTTCACGCGTGAAATCAAGGTGACGATTGAACATGGTCACGGGAATCATCTCGCCAACGAAATGAGCAGCGTTGCCTATTGGTATGCAGAACAACCAACGAAAGTCATCGCTCCGCCGCCCGTGGCGCAGAGGCTGCCCGTCTTGCGCGATAATCAAGGCAATTGGCTCATCGATGAAAAGAATCAATGCCCGGGTAAAAAAATTACCTTTAACGACGAGATGAAACAGATGAAGCGTCAATGGGCTGAAAAAAATAAATAGTCATTTACTGAGCGGTTTCGGTTTCAGATTTCGCGATTCAAATGCTGTAACGCATTTAACTTGCTTACCGTTATTGCTTAACATCACCGAACTACAATGCGCAGCTCAGAAACCATGAAGGCGGAACCGCTCAAGACGAACCGACGGATTTCACTGATTTCAAACAATTGCTTCAAAATTTTTTAACCGAATGGAGAATACCCATGAGTGCTTTTCCCAGCCGATTGGCAATCTATGCCGGACCCAAAGCCGTTCAAAACGAATCAAAAGAAATTTTCAAATGGCCTGTTGTTACTGCAGAGGATGAAGCAGCAGTACTGGAAGTGCTTCGCAGGGGCGGAATGTCGGATACCGACGTAACACAACAATTCGAAAAAGAGTTTGCTGCCTGGCAAGGTGTGAAGTACGCCCTGGGCTGCAACACCGGCACAGCCGCCTTGCACTGCGCCATGTTCGGCTGCAAAATAGGCGTCGGTGATGAAATTATTTGCCCGAGTATCACCTATTGGGCTTCGGCGTTGCCCTGCTTCTCTCTCGGAGCCACCGTCGTATTTGCTGATATCGATCCGAATACGTTGTGCATCGATCCGAGCGATATCGAGCATAGAATCACTGAACGCACGAAGGCAATCATCGTCGTCCATTACCTGGGTCATCCCGCGGAAATGGAGCCTATTCTGGACATCGCGGCGCGCCATAATTTAAAGGTTATTGAAGACGTCTCTCACGCACAAGGGGGGCTTTATAAAGGCAAAAAAGTGGGAACGTTTGGCGATGTTGCCGCAATGTCTTTAATGAGCGGAAAATCGTTCGCCATTGGCGAAGCCGGCATCCTCGCGACCAATGATCTGGAAATTTATGAGCGAGGGATTGCATTCGGGCATTATTCGCGGTTCGGAGAGCAAATTCAAACTGAATCGTTAAAACCATATATTCGGTTGCCGCTTGGAGGATTCAAGTACCGGATGCATCAACTGAGTTCAGCAATGGGGCGCGTGCAACTCAAATATTACGATCAGCGCTGCGAAGAAATCCGGAGGGCGATGAATTATTTCTGGGATTTGCTCGAGAATGTACCGGGCATCAAAGCACATCGTACCCACAGGGATTCGGGCAGCAATATGGGAGGCTGGTACGCTGCCAGAGGAATATATCTGCCTGAAGAACTTGGCGGTCTATCGATTCATCGATTTGTCGAAGCTGTACGGGCGGAAGGTACCGAATGCAGCCCCGGGGCGAACAAGCCCTTACATTTGCATCCACTTTTGAACACGTGCGATATTTATGGACATGGTAAGCCCACGCGAATTGCTAATTCGACGCGGGATCTTCGGCAGCCTTACGGGAGTCTCCCCATAAGTGAAAAAATCGGCACATTGACGTACAGCATCCCCTGGTTCAAAAAATATTTGCCCGACATCATCGAACAGCACGCACATGCATATCGCAAAGTTGCTGAAAATTATAAAGAGCTATTGAAGGATGATCCTGGCAATCCGCCTGATCTGGGTGGCTGGCATTTTTACAGGCAGGGATGATCGGATATTCTCAGATTGAACGTATCTGAGCAGCCATTCTTTCGCCGGCTGCACCGCTTCAATTCTCAACGTAAGGGAAACAGTTCAGATGCTATCTGTATTACTCATTATTCTCGGTATACTGTTGATTATTCTGGGAATTATCGGCTGTTTTTTACCCGTAATTCCCGGACCTCCCCTGAATTACCTTGCCCTTATTTTGCTGTCAATCGCCCGGAATTGGGAACCATTTTCCGGGAATTTCTTATTGACCTGGGCACTCATCACCCTGGCGGTGGTAATTATCGATTATATCGTCCCGGCATTCGGCGCCAAAAAATACGGTGCATCGAAACTCGGGATCGGTTGTTCGGTGCTCGGAATGATCATCGGACTCATTTTTTTCCCTCCCTGGGGAATGCTGGTGGGTTCATTTCTGGGAGCGATCATCGGTGAGATGATTGCCGGCAAACAAAGTGATGCCGCTTTGCGCGCCAGCATCGGGGTGCTCATCGGAACGATTTTCGGCATCGGTATCAAACTCGCGGCATCGGGAATTATGACCTTCTATTTTTTCGACACACTGATCTAATTTCAATTTTATCATTCGGATTTCAGCGATGAGCAATAATTTCAACCGGAAAAAACACGCTTGTAAAAAAGCAGCAGTAATGCTTCTGATCTTCCTGACGAATTTTCGCGCGAGCATTGTTTTAGCTGAAGATGCATTGAATCGTACAATTCAGCGCGTATCCAACGATACCTCACTGGTTCATGGTCATTGGGCGATGGTTGCCATCGTAGCTGCCAGCGGCGAGTTTCTCGTCAATGTCAATGGTGAAAAAAGCCTGGCGCCGGCGTCATGCATGAAATTAGTGACCAGCGCTGCCGCCCTCTGCCTGTTGGGAGAGGAGTATCGCTTTCAAACCCGGTTGGGCTATACAGGATACATCGATGAAGACAGCCTGCTGCATGGCGATTTATACGTCATTGGCGGGGCAGATCCGACGTTGGGCTCGGACCGATTCGATCCACAAGGGAATTATTCGCATTTGCTTGCGGCATGGGCTGATACTGTTAAAAAAGCCGGCATTCAATCGATTTCGGGCAATGTTGTTGCCGATGATCGTCATTTCGACCGCAGCTTCCTGCCGCGAAACTGGATTTGGGAGGACATGGGGAATTATTATGGTGCCGGAACCAGCGGATTATGTTTCAATGAAAATGCTTACCGGCTGTATTTTCGCCCCGGCGCTGTCGGGCAACTGGCATTGCTCCTCAGTATCGAGCCCCAGATTCCGGGACTTTCTTTTGTAAATTACATGCTTACCGGTCCCCCCAAATCCGGTGACAACGGCTATATTTTCGGCGCACCGCTCCAATGGCAACGCGTGCTAAGAGGAACCATTCCGGCGGGAGTCAGGCGCTTTTCAATAAAAGGGTCGATGCCTGATCCGGCAAAGGCGTGCGCCGAGTTATTCACCAGCCAACTCGAAAAATCGAACGTGATCGTCGAAGGGGAAGCGCTTTCACAATCCGATCCCGAATGTAATCTGGCAGATGCCGCCGAAATTCAGATTATTTTCACACAAAACTCCCCGCCTTTGAAGGAAATCGTCTACTGGCTTAATAAACGCAGCATCAACCTCTATGCTGAACAGCTTTTGAAGCAGCTCGCAAAAGAAATCAACGGACAGGGAACGTATGAAAATGGCTTTAAAGTGCTTGGAGAATTTCTGGCTTCACGTGAAATTCCGCTCAAAGGATTGCATTTGCATG
Source organism: Candidatus Zhuqueibacterota bacterium (assembly GCA_016927835.1). GTDB lineage: Bacteria > Zhuqueibacterota > Zhuqueibacteria > Thermofontimicrobiales > Sulfurfontimicrobiaceae > Sulfurfontimicrobium. The sequence continues at coordinate 10,158 of JAFGMA010000362.1, forward strand.
ATGGCTCCGGTCTATCTCGGTTCACCATGATGACGGCGCTGCAACTTGCCATGCTGCTTCGGCGAATGACAACGGAGCCTTGTTTTCATTCATTTTATAATTCATTGCCTGTCGTCGGCGATCCCGAAGACGAAGGCACACTCAGCCATTTCGGCGTAAATACGCGCGCTACGAAAAATGCACGCGTGAAAAGCGGTCTGATCAATCGGATTCGCGCGCATTCCGGCTACGTTACCACAACATCCGGACGACTTGTATGTTTTGCAATGTTCGCCAATGATTTTAGCTCATCACCCCGACACATCGATAAATTGCACGAGGTAGCAATTGCCCGACTGGCAGAATTGCCTTGACTGCACATTACGCTTGCCAATATGACAATTTTACACATTTCGCCTGCCATAATTTCTTCAAAATATGACAAACAGCTTTTGCCAGAATTCAGCCATAAGCCGGCTTAACCTCCATAACATAATAATATCAAGTAAGTTATGCAACTTCTCAAGAATTTGGCATATCAGTTGCATTAATCCTCTGTACAAATAAAAAACAATGCATAAGTCCTGAATAATATCTTGATTTTGGGCTAAAATAAGGAGGTAAAAATTATGGCAATTGTAAAATGGCATCCCTGGCGCGAACTGGATTCTATGCGCCAATCAATGGATAGTGTGTTCGACAGATTCTCGGGTGTGCAAAGGGATACAACCTGGGGAAGCGGCACATGGCAACCGGCTGTTGATTTGGTTGAAAATGATAACGAGTTCGTTTTGACGGCTGAATTGCCGGGATTGGAGAAAAAAGATATTTCGCTGAATATCGTAAACAATGTGGTTACGCTGAAGGGCGAGAAGAATATCAGCAAAGAAGTGAAGGAAGATAAATATTACCGACTCGAACGGAGTTCGGGAAGCTTTCAGCGTTCGTTTTCTCTGCCCAAGGGCGTACAGACCGCCAGGGTTTCTGCGGAATTTAAAGAAGGAATCCTGAAAGTAGTGCTGCCAAAGATGGAAGAAGTCAAGCCAAAAGCGATACCAATTGCTGTAAAGTAGGCAATTAAATGCAGGCTCTTTTAAACGATGATTATCATCAACAATCAAAAAAAATAGCATCTAAACTAGGAGGAAAATTATCATGGCAATTTTAAGATGGCGACCAACGCATTATATCCCGAGCATACAAAGGGAAATGAACCGGCTTTTTGATGAATTTATGGGACAGGATGTTGAAGAAGGTGAACGCTACAGCAGAAAATGGTCTCCTGAGGTTGACATAGTCGAAATGGAAAATGAAATTGTTCTCACTGCGGAATTGCCCGGTGTGTCGAAAAGCGATATAAAAATTTCGGTTCAGGATGGTGAACTCACATTGAGCGGAAAAAAAGATGTTCCCGAAAATGAAAAATCGGATTGCTACCATTGTTCTGAAAGGTACTATGGACCATTTGAGAGGAAGTTCACCTTATCGACGATCATCGATTCAACAAAAATAAATGCTGAATTCAAAAACGGTGTGTTGAAAGTGAGGCTCCCCAAAGCAGAAGCAGCCAAACCGACTCAAATCGAAATCAAATAGCGTTGCAAGATAGTTGAAATGAAAAGGGTGTCCGGACGGAAGATGGATGGACGCCCTTTTTTTATTTCAACAACTCGGACCAGGGCTCCGATTCATAAGCATCGATCTCCCGCGATATTTTAAGAAGAAACTCCTGACAGTCAGGATCTTCGAACAACCGCAATGTCACTTGCATAACCTCATCCGCGTAATCAGGTGCGAGCAGCGAATAATCACCCAATCTGATGAGCGGACATACTGCGGTCATGGGTGAGTAAAAGCGGGTTTCAACCTTCCCGTCTGCCGAAAGATATGGAAAAAGCGGGAACAGCCGGCATGCCAGGGGTCTCTCCGCGCGAACACATTTCCCGTCGCAGCGGATGGCATCCATGCCGCTGAGTTGAAAGAATCCACCCCAATTCATTTTGTTCTCGAACATCACCTCTTCATACGGAAAGAGAAATACTCCTTTTCCGATCTCATTGCTGCAGCAGCGACTTCCGCATAATTCGCCGCAATCGATTTGCAAAGGCGTGATGTCATCCAGTCCGGCGTACAGCTCAGAATATAATTTTTTATAATGCTTGCTTTTAGAATCAGGCATTCTTTATCCGCCAGCTTTGTACTGCAATTAATTTCATCGCATGCCCCCGCGAACGGTTGCTGATAAATGTCGTCCGCTCAGGCTACCGCAATATAGCGAAATGAATTCAAATTGTCAATCAGTTTGTTTCGTTTCAATTGCGAATCATCCCCCGGCGGTTATCTCGCTAAACACCCGCAACACAGGGATTCGTATATGCCTTTTAAAATTATTATCTTGATTTCACCTGAAAAACTCTGTATCTTCAGGGTGTGAAAAAAAAGCACTATCGAATCGGATTATGCTATCGATAAATTGATATCCTTGAAAAGTACTTTCATAACTTCATTTATTTTTCACGCTTAATTTTATTTTACAGGGAGAATGGATCGATGAAAATCACCATGCTTGGCGCCGGAAGCGGATTTACGCAACCGCTGGCAACAGATATTCTGCATCTTAACTCTATCACCTCGGGTACATTCGCTCTCGTTGACATCGATGGCGAACGATTGGCATTAGCGCGTAAATTAATCGAAAAAATCATTCAAATGATGGGCAAGGACTGGAACGTAATCGCCTCGACAGATCGAACGCAGGTTATGGGGGATTCCGACTATCTCATCAATTTCATCGAGGTTTCAGGCGTCGACACGGTACGCTATGATAACGATATACCGTTGAAATATGGTATTTCCCAATGCATCGGAGACACAATAGGTCCTGGCGGAATTTTCAAGGCGTTGCGAACTGTGCCTCCCTGGCTGGATATTTTAAAAGATGCCGAGAAACTCTGTCCGGATGCGCTGGTGCTGAACTATACCAATCCCATGTCGATTATGACCCTCGCAGGCATCCGTAGCAGTTGCATGCCAATTATCGGATTGTGTCATTCGGTACAGGGTTCATCCAAACAATTGGCAGGCTACGCGGATATTCCGTACGACGAATTAAAATGGCGCTGCGCCGGAATCAATCACATGGCATGGTTCACAGAGCTATCGCACAATGGAAGAGACCTTTATCCTGAGTTGAAGGAAAACTGCCTTCAATCGAGCTTGTGGGAGAAAGATCCGGTTCGATTCGACATGATGCGGCATTTCGGCTATTTTGTCACGGAATCGAGTGGTCACTTTTCCGAATATGTTCCCTATTATCGCAAGCGGGATGAATTAATCGATTTATATTGCCGGGAAGGGTACCTGGGCGGGCGAAGCTTTTATGCCAACGAATGGCCCACCTGGCGCAAAAATAAAGATGAAAAAATAGCGCGCCAATTGAACGGGGAAGAAGAAATAATCATCAAACGCAGCCATGAATATGCATCGATAATAATCGAGGCGGCGGAAACCAATCAGCCTGCTGTGGTTTATGGCAGCGTATTAAACGAAGGATTGGTAGATAATTTACCTTCAAACGGCGTGGTGGAAGTTGCGTGCATGATCGACCGCAATGGATTTAATCCGTGTCATTTTGGCTCCCTCCCGCCCCAGTTGGCAGCGCTATGCGCTTCGAATATGGCGGTGTATGAATGCACGGTCGAAGGCATTTTGAATAAAAACAAAGACGCAATCTATCATGCCCTGATGCTCGATCCCCTTTCAGCAGCCGTGGCATCGCCCAAAGAAATCCAGTTGATGGCAGATGAGCTTTTCAAGGCAGAAAGGGAATTTTTACCAGATTTTGTGTGAGGGGAGTTTGAGTGCTTTTGGAGCGCGCATGTTTTTGAATATTCAAATGAAACCGCAATTCTCTCTAATAATTTGCCCGGCTTTAGCGTTAATATCAGCTAGCTCACTTCAAATACAAAAGCTGCTGAATCAGACGAAATTTCTCGCCATTAAGAATCGCAAAGTAGATTCCGCTTGAAAGGTGCTCGATTTCGTTTGGATTCCATGACAATCGATGCGTTCCCGCTGGCTGGACAGTGTCAATTAGCCGGCTCACCTCCTGCCCCAACATATTGTGAATCGCCAATTGAACTTTCTGTTTTTGTTGCAGGGAATAGCAAAGCGTGGTTTCACCGTTGAATGGATTGGGATAATTGGGATGAAACAGATCGTTCGATACCGGCGTGGCTTTCGGTTCAGATACATTGGTCCAAAGGTCTGCCAGATAATATGCCTCTATGGGTTCAGCCGTATCAGATCCCCAAACGGATTTATCACCGGTGTACCCCATCTCGACTGCGCTTTCCGATAATTCACCGCTGCCTTCGAGTGAAAATGAAATATCAATCGTATCGCCCAATGCAACGATTGGATTTCCGTTTTCATCCCAGAAGAAACCCCACATCGGCGCTTTCATTTCGGCTTCGTGACCATCTTCGGAAACAGCACCTTCGATGATCCCGCCAGGTACCGGGTCGCCTCTGTCACTCACATAAACGTATGATGTATCCGGAAATACAACATATTGCAAATAATGCTCGTACGTGCCGGGCTTCATTCGGATGATGTGATTTTCCAGATCTACACGCCCCTGTTCCAATTCCTCTTCCGTGAGAAATTCGTGGTTGATATAATGACCCGTATTCACCTCCCCATCGTAAAATTCAACTTCCATATTCATGTCATAGCCGGTGGAGTTGGGAAAATAATTGCCTTCCTGAAGCGGGTAGCCGGTAACATCATTATTATCAACATCTATGGTTATGATAAAATAAAAGCGTCCGCTTTTGTGCCCATCAACCGCGCGCGATGTTCTGCCGATGACGCCCCGGGCTTTGCAGTAGCCGTAGAGATTTTCGCGATCATGAGCAAATTTGACTTCAAGGATATCAATGTCGCTGTATTTTCTGGGAAACGGTTCAGCAAAACCATCACCGAACCAATCGGTATCATGTTCGTCGTTCGCTGAATCGATTTTCGAAACGGCGATACCAGTCCAGTCGCTGAAATTTCCATCGATAGTGATCGGATGTTGCGCGACAAGAATTGCGGGAAGGATTAACATAAAAATCAGGTACCATCTGCGCATGATTCGTTCCTTTCAACTTAATCAGGGTGAGTGTATCGTTCTAATATCAAAACGTTATTTTAATTTAGATTTCAGTGTTGCTGTGCACTCGATTCCGGATTCAACGCTCATTAATTATGACTGAAAAGCAATATACAAAAATAATCATTGACTTTCAATAGCATAATGTTATATTTCAATAAATTTAACGATTTGGTAAGCCATATTCTCATTTTCATCCCAATTCGATTTCCAGCGAGGGAGCAATGATCCGTTATAAGCGCCTGTGTTTTTCGATCCTTTTCAGCATAAATATGCTTTGCGGATCTGGTTCATTTAACGATTGCACTGCCGGGAGCGTCACTTTAATCGAAAATCCGCGCCAATCCGGTATTCAACTGCACTACATGATCATCGCTGCTGCGCCAGCTCACCAGGACAGTTCCTTGCGGCTGCTGGCAGATTTTCGTGCCGAACACGATGGATTCGATATCGGAATTCTTTCAGATTCTACAATTTATTCTGAATTTCCGGATCGAAACGCGGCTTCTTCTATAAGGCAATGTCTTATTTATGTTTATGAAAACTGGGACCTGCCATACATCGAAAACTACCCGTTTTTCTATTTATTGCTCGTGGGAGACGCAACAGCGGGCGATGTGTTCTCACTGCCAATTCATCATGATGCAGCTTATCCAGATCGTGCCTCTGACTTCTATTTCGCCTGCCTGAATGATGATAATGGTGATGGATTGGTCGACGAAGACGACAAGGTTCCTGACATTGCGCTGGGACGTTTTTCAGTGGGTGATCGGTTCGAGCTTCAGGCGATGGTACATAAAACCATTGCCCACGAGAATGGTATTCAATCCGCGGCAGAACGCGCGATTCACTTTTTCAACGGATTCAAAACTTCGGGTGAACGCAATAAAGTCAGGTCGGTTTATTCCGAAATGCAAACTCAATTTGAGTCTCAATCTGAGTATCGACTGGCAGCCTATTATGATGATAATATCGTGACCACCCAGGAATTTCGTGATAGCTTGCTCACTTGTCTTCGCTTCAAAAACTCCGATATCCTGATTTACCACGGGCATGGCGGACACACTGTCTGGTCTGATGGTTTTGGTTTCAATTATTTGAGCTCGGAAGATGCCCGGAACCTGCTTTCCAAGAATCCTTCAGTTATTTTAGCCTTTTCATGTTCGACGCTGAAAATTGATTCCACCGTTGATTGCCTGGGCGAAGCGCTTGTGAATACTCCTGATGGCGGCAAGTGCGCATACTGGGGATCACCAGCGATTGAATCTGTTCAGAACGGTGCAAAGTTCAACTTATTCATGACAAAATATATAGCAAAAGGCAGTCAAACACTCGGAGGCATCCTGTTTCTCACATTGCGCGATCTATCGCTGAACGTGTACCCTTTTCCGAATTATTTGCTCCTCGGCGATCCCGCACTCCGCCTTCGTCAACATGGGTATAGCATTATTCCCAGGATAAACAGTGCCGTATCGTTTGTGAAGCGGTATCGTGAGAATTATCCTGATACGGTAAAAGTGACAATTTTCAATCAGAGTTTACTCCCTTCGGGTGAATTCACAATTACAGTATTTCAAAATGATGCTGCCGGCAAACTAGCAATGTTTGATGCACCCCAAACCATATCGTTTTTTGAGGCTGAATCCATGCATACGGTTCATTTTTTGGGAGATGCCATTTATCAGAATGGTGACTTTCTACCGACGATACGGATCACCTCTGATGCGCCTTTTGTCGGCGATTCGCTCTTCTCGGTCCAAATTACCCCTGCCCCACTCGTTGATGCTGCTATCAGCGAATTGGGATTCGAGATCAATGAGCAGCTTTCGGAAGAGCCCGATAGCATCGTCTTCGAGCTTTCCAATTTCGGTCCCGATTCCATTGCTGATTATACAATTTATATATTAAACAAAACAAGGGACTATGTAAATTCTTTTCCTTCGTCAGGCATCGATTATCATTCACGCTACTGGGACAATCCGGTTCTTCAGGGCTATTCATCGCGGCGGATGAAGTTGCCCAATCCGGAAATCAGATTAGCCTTTGAAAATACAATTGTCGTATCGGTCGGTATCAGGGGTGATGAAAAAGATGTGAATGAAAAAAACAATCGGGATAGCTGCCTGACAGCGCCCTATTTCAAAGATACCTTCCGATTTACACGGAAGGATGATTTCCTTGAAGATATTGGGCTATCATTTATTGATAACCAATGGATCTGTGTTGATCTAAAATTCAATGATCTGAATAATGATTTGCGCGATGATTTGATTATCTGCTTTTATGATACCACGTCAAACATGTCACATCTGAGAGTGCTTAAAAATTGCGGCGAATCCGGCTATGAAGATTACACCAGCCGGCTGGGATTAGACGCTTCGCTGACAAAGTTCGGTGCGCCCTGGCTTTTGGTTCTTGACCTCAACCATGATAAATACCTGGATTTCATTTATGCCAATTCCGTGGGAGGCTATGTCGCATTCATCAATCATGAATTTACACGCTTCATCCAATATCCGTGCAGAACACCTGCGGGCAGCAATTGGATTTTTCGTTACCCATTGATAGTTGCCGATTTGGATGACAAGCCTTCGGATTTGGAATTGCTCTCGATACATCACAGTGATGGCAAAAATGAGGTTCAAATTGTTAAATATCTTGAAGATGGAATTTTTTATTCGGATACATCACATGCCACTTTCGCTGATAGCGCTTTATATCAGTTTTTCAGCCAAACTCGCGCCTGGTATTACGGCGATTTTATACTTTTTTTTGATTATAACATGGACGCGAAGCCGGATATCATCAAATTCGAAAATAGCGCCAAACCGTACCTTCTAAAAGGAATTTACAAAAACCAGCATGGGCAATTCATCGAGGACACAACCTGGACTGAGAAGGATTTTTATTTTTTTGAATTTTGGGACATCGATTTTGACGGCGCTGTCGAAATAATCGGCGCACGTGACTATGTCGATTATTCTGAAGAACGATTGATGCGCAAAAAATACACACATGCCCCCAAACTGTCGGGTCAATCTCCTAAATATCTGCTATGTGATTTCGATAACTCAACAGTTTGCGATTTTTTGTATCGCAATCAAACATTTGGCACCGGCATTACGTTTGAACTGGCTCAAAGCCACCAACCAACGTATGCGTTATGCGATCGCGAGTTGGAATGGGTAACGTTAGCCGATTATGATCACGATGGTGATACCGATATTTTTTTCCCCCAATCATACCTGTATTATCCGTTTGGCGGAGCCAATTCGTTTAACCTGCTCCGGGCTCACTATGCCAATAACTGGCTGGATATTGAATTATCGGGCGTGGAGAGCAACGCGTTTGGATTGGGAGCCAGGGTGATTATTTATTTCGGGGGAAGATGCTTCGGGCGAATGCAACAAAACTACTTTTTATCCCCCACCGGTTTTGATCGCATTTCCAATTTTGGCGATTTCCGCGCGCTGCACTTCGGATTAGGCACTTCGAATCGGGTGGATTCGGTCATCGTTTTTTGGACCAGCGGACATATCGATCGCCTTCGAGACGTGCCGATTAATCAACGCATTGAAATTACCGAAGGTATTGGAATTACAGCCACCCCCGGAATGGACATTGAAGCATTTCAACTGCTGGGCAATTATCCGAATCCGTTCAATAGCACCACAATCATCCGCCTGAAATTGCCGCATGCCGCCTGCACCGGCGTTGGCACGTTGAAAATCTATGATGTGTTGGGTCGCGAAGTCTGTTCCACTCGATTTAATATCCCGGGCTGCGCCGGCTATCATAATATCGTGTGGAATGGGCAGGATAATTCCAGTCGATTGGTGAGTTCCGGTGTTTATTTTTATGAAATCCGCATAGAAAATCTGCGCAGGGTTGGAAAAATGCTGTTGGTGCGTTGATGCGAATCCAGGCAATAGCTTGCTTGAAAAAACGTAATTGTTGGGAAATAGTACCTGAATGTAAGCAAGCATTTTCATGCTGTGGTAAATCGAAGGCTCTTTTTTAAGCAAGGAAATATCACTTTTCGCTTCCGTTCAGGGCAGAGGTAAAAGGGCTTTTCGTTTCCAATCTAAAAAGGCGAATTATTTCTTTTCCGCTCGTTCCTGATTTTGAATTTCTTTCCTATTTCGCGCTTCCTGCAGCGCAGCATTAAATTTATCAGTCACTAATTGGAAATGATACTTCTTTTTCATCGAGGCTTCAAAATCATCTTTAACACTCCGCTCGATCTGGAAATAATTTTGCTGGGAATCGGGATTCGCTTCTTTGAAAGCGGCGATCATTGCCTGCGCCTTTTCTTTTACGGCTTTATGATAAAGAATCGAGTGTAGCACTGAATTTTTTATTTCGTCCAATTGCTGGACAACCTCCGGGATTTTATCTATTCCCAATTCTTTCGCATGTCGTGCAAATATGAATTGTTGTGAAAGATAGATCAGACGGTCATTCAGTCCTGCCATATCGTCCGGTGCTTTTTTTCGGTCTTCGAATATATTTGCTGCGGTGATTTTTCCGCCATCCCATTCAGCGAGTGTTTTTCCCAAATCGCGTGTCGTCAGCGCCTGGAAATTCAATACCTGTATATCTGAGGATTTTTCATCACCGCCTGCTGCATGTTTTATTTCATCAATTGCTTTCTGGTTGATTTGGTAATGATATTTGGGCGCAAGTTGCTGAAACCGCTCATAAGCATATTTCCTGATTAAATGCCGACGTGTACGATAAAGCGAAGCCCAAATCTTATCCCTGATTTTTGCCAGTTCCGGAACCGGCACATCCCGCTTTTCGCCTTTATACAAAATATAATATCCCTCAAATCCGCGGACGGGCTTCGAATGCGAATCGTCCTGCAACGTATCCATTACCGTACGGAGCACGGCATCACCCAGCGATTCCCTGATTACGAAGCCTAAATCGCCGCCTTTTTGGTTGGTCGTTATATCTTGTGAATATTTTTTTGCCAACGCCTCGAAATTTTCACCGGCTTGCAGCTTTTTATAAACCAGGTCGATTGTATCCTTTTGCGTCTTCTCAAATTCTTCAGTAGACGTTTGAAGAACCGGACGCATGATATAGCGCATTTTATATTGAGGTGAATATTCAGCGTAGAACTTATTGATCAGGCTATCGGTTATTATGGCTTCGATGATCTCCTGGCGCATATAGCGGTAGAATAATATCCTCGTTTCATTTTTTTCCGTGAGCACAGAATACGATGAATCCAGATCGAGTTTTCTTTCTTTGGCTTCCAGGATGGTCATTTTTTCCATCGCCTTGATAACGAGGATTTCCTTGAGATTTTCCTCTGTTGGAAATTTGTCAGGCTTATATTGTGCACTCAAAAGGTAATGATCGATATATTCAGCTTGCGTCACCACCCCACCGTTGAATTTAGCCAGCACAGGACCCTCAGCTTTCCTGGTGCAACTGACAAAAATGATATTCGGCAATACTACCAAAGCGATAATCGCACTGCAAATAATTTTAGAATAAGAATGCATTTATCTCGTTTTTCCCATTTAATTTTGCTTTCTCTAGCAAGTATCGAGTATTATAATTTCTGATTAATCGAATCGAGTGCCTCCACAAGTCGGCTCTAAGCCGCAAATACTGGAAGTGGTTCGACAAAATCAGTTGTATCGGTTCAGACGGCTGAATAAAAGAAAGGGATTGCTCCGAAGAACAATCCCTTTCTGATGAAAAGAATCGGTTTACTTAAGCAAATTCATCTTTTTGGTGATCGTGGTAGAGCCGGAGGTCAATTTATAAATGTAAACACCACTTGAAACTAACTGACCCAAATCATTTCTACCATTCCACTTAACCTGATAATTGCCGGCTGGTTTTGTTTCCTCGACCAGCGTGCGAACTTTTTGACCCAGTGCGTTGTAAATAACCAGCTTGACTTCAGCCGTGTTAGGAACGCTGTATTTGATATTGGTCACAGGATTAAATGGGTTGGGATAATTTTCCTCAAGGACGAACTTCTTTGCGAGGAGTGAATTTGCATTATCAACAGCAGCGCCGCCACCAACGGTGAATTGTCCGCGCGGTGTCATATCGACACCCCAGTCATCCATAGGCGTTTCGATCATGGCAGCAACACCGATAACATCGCCTGGCTTCAGCACATCGACACCGAGTTTGTTGCTCCAATATTTCTTTACTAAACCGAGAGACTGACCCATTTCAAGAAAATCGAAGCCCCAGGCGTGGGCGTTGAAATACACCATGTCATCGACTAAAGAGGCATCATCGCTTTCCATGCATGGAAGCATGCCGTCATGCATGAAGCTTTTGGCTGAATCCGGATCGGTGACTTCATTCCAGTAAATATCATAATCCGCGCCGGCGTCGGTTTTGCTGTCAATTTCGGAAACATCGGCAGCATAGTATTCAACCTGTCTTATGCCTGAATTTTTGATACCACCACTATCCGGATGAGGCGGCGTTTTCCAACCCTGGCATCCCCACATCAAGTAGGTGTCGGCACCAATCGGATCCGTATTGGGCATGCTCTGGCTAGCCAGATAACCAACCGGTGTGTAATGCGCTTCATAATAGTGACTATCCCAACCGGTGGTTACATCATTATCCAAATCCAGCAAAAGATGGTAATAGCCACGCGATCGGTTGATTGGAACACCTTCATATTCGCCCTGGTCAGCCATATTAGGCCAGGCAGGACCGCCCTGGAAACGGACAAACCAGTAAATGGCATTTTCAGCATCATTTACAAAGGCTTTCACTTCTTTAACATCCACGATATCTGTCACAGCAGCGCCAACCTCTGATGGGAAGTAGCCGTCGACGTTATCGACTGCTTCAAGCAATAGAGACTGAGCCTCCCAATCTGCATCATCGCCATCAAAGTCGATGCCGTTCGGACGTACGGGAATTTCCGGGCAGGCAAATTCACCCCTGGGGGTCATATCGACGCCCCAGTCATCAGCCGGGGTTTCAATCATGGCAGCGACACCAATGATATCGCCCATGTTGAAGTAATCCATTCCTTTGTTTTCCCAGTATTTCTGGATCATGGTCAATTCAACGCCCATTTCGAGGAAATCACTACCCCAGGCATGACCCATCCAGTAATAGCGACCGTCAACGAGTGTAGCATCATCGCTTTCCATCACTGGCAGGGTTCCGTTCCAGGCAAACGCTTTTGCTGAATCCGGATTGGAAACTTCGTTCCAAAAAATGTCATAATCTGCGCCAGCGTCGGTTTTGCTGTCAATTTCGGAAACATCGGCAGAATAATATTCGACCTGTCTAATGCCTGAATTTTTGATACCACCACTATCAGGATGAGGCGGAGTTTTCCAACCCTGGCATCCCCACATTAAGTAGGTATCGGCACCAATCGGATCGGTATTGGGCATGCTCTGACTAGCCAGATAACCGACCGGCGTATAATGCGCTTCATAATAGTGACTATCCCATCCGCTGGTTACATCATTATCCAAATCCAGCAGAAGATGGTAGTAGCCACGCGATCGGTTGATGGGAACGCCTTCGTATTCGCCCTGGTCAGCCATGTTCGGCCAGGCGGGACCGCCTTGGAAACGAATCATAAAATACATGACATTACCGACAATGGTTGCTTTCACTTCTTTAACATCCACGATATCGGTAACGGCAGCACCCACTTCCGAAGGAAAATAGCCGTCTACGTTATCAACAGCTTCCAACAGCAGCGGCAGATCAGCCCAGTCGCTATCATCCTGGTCCAGCTTAATAATCGAGAAAGCTGGCGCAGCAAGTAAAGCCAACACTATCAGTAGCAAAAAAAACTTTTTCATCTGGTCCTCCTAGTACTATGATAATTAATTAATTAGTTAAATAAGCAAATTTTCGGGGCACCTCCTTTCAATTAAGCGTTAATGCGATCTGCATCATTTGTAAATAGCTGACATTTCAACTCGAACCGGATTTATACGGATGGCTGTTATTCGGCCAGGAAAAGAACTCAGTCGGCTTCCGCATTCGTTGCGCAGTTCTCGATTGAAATGCTTGCTGAAGTTTGCAGAACGCTTTGATTTATTCGATCTCTAAAAATTCAAAAGACATTTTCGCTGATCGATTCGATTTCTTATGTAATGCTTGTCTATCAAGAGCCTGTCGTTTGTTGTCGTTCCCGCCAGGCTTGTTCCCGAATGTTTTTATCGGGAAAGCATTCGGGAATAACATAACTGGTTCAGGTTTTTATTGATTTCTTATTGATTTTCGAAAATCACACCTTTTCGGATATACTCACATTAAAAGTTTATCCACTTCATATCGGCAATTGGTACGACAGCTTCACCAGTAAAATTCTTCCTCAAAAATACAGATGTTTGGTACGTCTTGGTACCATCCGACAGTTCTAATTCATCAAGGAGCTTCTCGTCGATCCATACCGGATAGCGCTGTCGTAACTCAGCTAACTTTTGTTCCAGCAGTGCGAGATGTTTTTCGTGAAGTATAAAATTGTAAACGCTTTGCTCATATTTATAGAAACGCGTGGTATCGACATTGGCAATTGGCAATTCGCGCCACCGTTGCTTGAAAAAATCATGCATTTCCTCGTCGGTTACGCTTAAGTCCCTGACGGTTTCGGCTCTGAAAACGTCATAAGTCCATTTTTGCTCCCAGATCCTCAAATCATTTACCGTTCTGGACGAATCAAGGTATCCATCCTGTACAGCGATATCAACAAATACCTCATTTTTTAGCATAGTGCCGATTTCGGTGATCAAACGTTCTCTAAACTCTTCGAAAGAGCGGCTCGTGTTCAAAGCTTTGCGGTAGTAATTCATAAACTGCAAATAGTCTTCGACAGTCTTGTCCCCTTTTGAGGAGGTGAGCAGCGTTTGATCCAGCAGGCTTTTTATTTGCCTTATATGTTCCCTGGCGCTATCAGGGGCTTCACGAACAAATTTTACAACGGATTCCGACGGAAGACCTTGCTTAAACCACTCAAACAATGGCGGTGCGAGTTGCTCCACCACACCACCCTTAACCCGAACATCGAGCGGTGTTAAAAGTGAATCAGAAATACCGCGTACAATTCGATCTGCTTGGATGTCATGCAATCGCGCGTACATTTGCTTTCGCTTTGCGCCATACTGCAATTCATCTTGCTTAATGCCTTCAAGATTGATATCAAGAATTTGCGCCAGCGCATAGCCATTGCCATACGGTATGGGTTCGGATACGTCCCCGACTTCAAGGTTTTTTATTTTATCGAACACTTCCGGTCTCAAATCGAGAAAATCAACCCAATCGGTTTCGAAGAAGCGCTTCTCCTTCAAGGGTATTTCTTCGCTGGCGATTTTTTTCTCGATAAAATCTTCCAGGTTGGTTTTGCGCGCTTCGATGAGAGCTTCCTGTGCTTCTTCTTTCGTTACGGCGGGCAAGATCATCATCCGCCATTTAACCGTGCCCTTTTTTATCGCTTCCTGGAGCTCATCTTCGGGAATTTTCACCTTGCTGTGCACATGCTTCAAATAAAAAGCTTCCAGCAAATCATTTCGCCGACGATTGGCAACACGTTTCGTGACATAAGGGGTTTTATGATATCCCAGCCGATAGCCTTCATTCGCCAGGAGCAATTCCTTGATCAGATAATCCAGATAGGTCCGTCTCTGGCTGACTCCCCGCCTCAGGGGTGCGAAGCTGAATTCGAAGCTGTACCTGAATTCACTCGCCGTGATAACGCGATCCCCGACTTTTGCCAGGATTTGCTTTTCAAGTGGTAGCGGCTTCTTTTCTTCAGCGCAAGATGCTATTAATACTGCAACAATTAAAATAAAAAATTTGAGCTTGATATTATTTTCCAACGATTAATCACACGCCTTAAATAAGTTACAACAGAATCATCAGCCGCCAGCTTGCCCTCCAACCAGCAAGCTGTGCATTTGATGATTGTGAGATTATGATTGATGCACTGTGTCAGCCCACATAATCCGCCAGACACTGATACTGATCGCTGGCGCCTGGTCCAGGAAACCGAATTGTATGGAGATTCCGTATGGATTCGCGTTTTACGTGGGCAAAACACTGTTTTCTATTAATTGCATTTATTTTATTACTGCGAATTTGCCTCTGGTAATTCCCAGATCTTTGGATTCGACGACGAAGAAATACATGCCAAAAGCAACTTCGGGACCGTCTTCAGAGGTTAAATCCCATGGTTCACGCCCGAAATCATACGCAGCATCATGTGCGATCTCTTTTACAAGCCGCCCGCTTGCGGTAAAAATTTTAATGGTACATTTAGGCGGCAGATTCACAAAATCGACTTTTCGCTGCTGGTATCCGGCGAGTTCGTAAATGGGTTCGTAGCTGCTGGCAACGACGTACGGATCGGGAACAACGTAAATATCCCGCATTTTTTCTCTGGCATTCTCTTTCACCCATTCTCCACCGCTGACTGTGAAACGATAGACATCATGCCGTGTCGGATTCCGAGTTGTTCTGAATCGGTAAATATCACCGGGTTGGGGTGGTATTACCGGATTCAGCGAATCGAATGGGCTCTTAACGAACCTTACCTGCCAGGTTGCATTATATTTACCTTCTTTATGGCTTGGAAACATGATTGTGACACGGGTGCTATCCCATATTTGTCCTGACATTTCTGCGTTTTCTTCCGCAGTTATGGTTCGTTGGTCTTTATCATATTTCAAAGTCACTTTCATTTGGCGCGGATTCTCCGGATCGGTGATATTCCAGGTGGTAAAATTCAAAGGAAATGGTGGCATTAAATACGGATTTACTGTATAGCTGGTATCTACGCCTTTGTAGTCCCCAATCCTGAATTCGATATCGAATGGTGTGGCAAATGCAGCACCGGTCAATTCAATCGTCTGAACTCGAATATTCGATTTTGTGTCCGTTGCCCATTTTTTCCATTCATTGGTTTCGCGCCCGTATTTATTCACCGTTACCATTTCGATTCCGCGGTCTTCGTCGGCTTCGCTGCCTCCGGTGTAGGCGCTTTTCCATCCCAAGGTATAATGAATACCTTGATAAATATTTTTTTCAAGTTCAGCGAATACCTTTTGCGTAAACTCGAAATTCCCATCAAACTGGAAATTGAACATCGTATCACCGGTAGTGATATTCATGCAACGCATACCGGTTGTATTCCCCCATTCATAGTCCGGTGTCAGATTGTCGAGATAATGATCATCGTTAAAGGTTAATTCATACACATGACCTAATTTGACATGATTTTTATTGAAGACTTGAATATCCCAAGTTCCGCCGCGCGCAAATCCACTCACATGCTCAATTTTCGATGAATCAATGAATGGATTAACATACCCGGCAGCCGGTTCGGTTGGAATACAAACCGCCGTATTTCGATCCCGGTAAACCACCTCGCCCAACGTATTCACGGTGATATTGAAAGGTGATTCACTGGGCATTGCATCAATTTCATAGTCTTCGGTGATCAATCCTTCACGATAAAAACCAGGACCGTTGCCGGCGTCAAAAGCTGTCACCGCATAATAATACGTCCTGCCATTCTCCACCAATGTATCCCGATATGAATGTTTCAAGCCGCTGTTATTTCCCATGTCGAAATGAACGCCCAGGGTTGGAAACGGGACGGGGTGAGTGCCTTTGAGGATATCGGCTTTATCGAAAATTGCAAGCGGCTCAAAAAGGAGCACGTTCCCAAAGGCATCGGTAATCGTTTTAATATCCAAAAACTTTGGATCGGTGCTTTTGTATACTCTGTAGCCGTTGAAATCGTAACCGAAGAATGGATCTTTGGACAATTCAGCATCGGTATCCCAATAAAGCTGAACCACACGGTCACCAACATTTGAAACCAGGGTAGGTTGTAATGGTGGTGTGAGAAAACGATAGTTGTTATCATAAATGCTTTGCATGGTCGCTTTATTGCGAATGGCGTCATCCTGGTCTTCGCCCATAATCATGGCAATCGCAAAGCGCTTCCACTCCATTTTTTCAAATTTCACTGCCCTGGCGCCAAAAGTAAATACAATATCTTCATCTGTTTCTTCAGTCTCGAACCAGTCATCCTTGATCATATACTTATTCCAGAAGAATTTATCGTCTTCCAAATTTCTGTTTTTATGAAATTCATAAACGTAGGCAATTTTCAAACCCGCTTGATCAGCTTCGTCAATATCGGTCAGATCGAAATCGGGTTCGCCAAGATCCATGATGCCATTGCATTCGGTTCCGTCCGGATCGGGTCCCAGCCAATCATTTTCATCGGGTCCTCTGCCATCTGAGCCTCTGTCATCATTGATGGGTTCCATATCCAGTTTATCGTTTTTATTGATATCTTCGCCGGGATCCATACCCCCGTTCATATTGAGATCTTCTGTGTCCCAAACGCCATTTCCCTCGCTCCCATCAGCATCGGGACCCGGATATCCCGGATCGCCCGGTCCCAATTTATCTAATCCGATGTCTTCGAAAGGCTCCCAATCGCCATCATTATCGAGTCCATCTTCCATTGATTCATCGATCAGAGAATCGGCATCGTCATCCATCTTATTATATTCGATTCCCGGGCTTTCAAGAAACGCAAATGCAAATGTTCCCACTTTTTTATACGTGGAAAGCTGATCCGGGAATTGATGCCATTGATATAATATATCGAAATCAAGCCTGCCGCCAGCACCCGCATAATCATACGTGGCTTTAATATAGCTGGCAGTATTATATTCGGATTGACCGACGTTGGCATCGCACCACATACCGGTAATCACCTCATTCAGCACATAATCGCTGTAGTTTCTTACACGGTAAACCGACACCAACAAATCTTCCGCCAGTGGGTGATACCAGCCATACGTCCTTCCTTCGACTTCAATACCGAGACCTGCAATTCCCACATCATCGTGCCAGTCTCTTGTGTCGGGCGTTCCGTCCGGATTTTTCATGGGCCAATACATCGCGTTAACAGCAATAGTGTCATCGCCGACAATCTTCTCATAACCGTAATAATCATTCAGTCGGTCATTTTCGTGATCATCCATCCGATACAACGTCTCCTGATCCGCGATCGGTCCGTCTTTGTATTCTCCGTTCCATCTGCCTTTGCGCAATCCCGCTGCCACTGTTCTCGGCGGACGACCAAAGTAGGGGCGCGTATCATTAATATATGAGCCGCCAGGCCAAAATTCAGGCCAGGTACGTTTATCCGTGCTGATTGCCATGCTTTTGATGATACTCAACGGCGGTTCAAGGTTGTAATCAAGAATTCCGTTAAAATTAATATCTTCCGCCGGACTCAAGTCACCATCGCCGTTAACATCTTCATTAATGCCCCAGATGTAACCGTCTTTTCCGTCGTTGTAGAAGCCCGGGATTGGCGCCCAGACTTGTTGATGAGTAGCATCGACAGAGAGTTGAGGCGGCGTCCAAACGCTGACATGGTAAAAATAAGAATCGGTCACAATCGGGAGTTGATAGCCATCCCATGTTTCCGGAATGACTTTGCCCTCGAATTCAGACATATCAGTGACCAGGCTGGCGATATAGAAATTGGCTTTCCCCACAAACGTGTTACCCTGGCTGCCGGGCCATGCCATCCCCTGTCCCGGAGACAAAGCCGCATCGGTCAGGTTGCCGATATTCCAGATGGGGCAGTAAATAAGGTTTCGGTCAAAAAGCCCTCTAGCCCAATAGCGTGCCCAGTGCATGGGATGGGTGTCGAACTGCACGCCCGAAACCGGCTGCTGTGCAAGGGCATTATTCACGACCATGAGTAAAAGGCTAATTAATATAATAATTAATATGCCGTTGCTTTTTTTGATCTTATAGTCTAAGGATAACATTAAAGCTCTCCTATTTCAATTATTATATTCGATTCTTGATAAATTTTTTCCTTGAATTTTAAGCGCCAGGCATCGCTAGAAAACGTTGATTCCGATAGTAAATCGGTTGACGGAAGCCAGCACGGTCCAATCACTCCAGGAATAGTCCAGCGTAATCGTTGTGAAGCCGAGTACCTTTTGCTTGAATCCTGCGCCCAGAGTCAATCCATCGGCAGCATAATCAGCAAATAATGAGTGGTAGCCCGCGCGCAAATAGAAAGAATTTAGTAATTTAACTTCACATCCCAGGTCAACCGTTTCAACATCAGTGCTTGGATGATTGACGTTGCTGGCGAATAAAAGCGAATTCTTCTCGCTAAAATTCAGTTCGTAAGCCATTCCGAATCTAAAAAGCAATGGTAAGGGATAGGTTTCAGTTGCCAGATTTATTGCAACATTATCATTATTAAAATATTTATCCCTTCTGCCGTCAATATCTGTAACGCGCGTGAGGTCTCGTCCGGAGAGACCGAATTCCGGTCCGAGATTACTAATGGTACCTCCCAGGCTCAATCCTTTCAAAGGCGTTTCGAAAAGGATCGACAGATCTGCTGCCACCGTCGACCCCTGCACGTGCCAGATTCTTTCCTGGAAATATTTCATGCCCACACCCACCGAGACTCTATCGGTGATACTCATTGCCCAGTATAAGCCGGCTACGAAATCCAGGGCAGAATAGGTTTCCCCGGTGCCTTCCGGGCGGAAAACCGTTCTGACCGGGTTTTCACCATAATCGAGTACGGCGAGATGCAGCCCCAGCGAAGAATTGATTACTTGAAGTGGGATAATTAAATCAACTGCATTAAAACTCGTGCCCACAAACCATTCTGTTTTGGAAGCTTGAACAGCAACGGATGTAATTCTCGAAATACCAGCCGGATTCCAATAAAGCGCAGAAGGATCGTCGGCAACTGCGACAAACGCGCCCCCCAACGCCTCGGCACGCGCCCCGACACCAATTTCGAGCATTGCACCGGCTGAGGTACCACGGCGGCTGATATTTTTGTCGTACGCCAGATCCGCCGGATTCACCTGCGCGGTCAATTGATTTTGCCCCATCGCAGCCATCAACAAAATAATGGAGACTATTAGCGCTTCGGTATATTTTTTAATTAACATTGATATCAAGCCTCTCAATTTATAGTTCAAACGACAAGCCCAATTGAATTAACCGGGGTCTTGAATAATCTGTGGGATTATAATCGGCTTCATCACGCGTAAATTCACCAAGTTGCTCGAGACGGGAATAGCGCTTCCTGGCAATTTCAGGAAGATATGCACTGGGACCTGCGCGACCGGTTATGCTATTAACGCTGTTTTCATCGAGATGATTTAAGAAGTTAAAGATGTTCACAAACGTTCCTACTTTCATTCCTAACAACTGAAATGATTTGTAAATTTTCAGGTCCATATTCCAACGCAACGGTTTTCTTCCCGCATTATCCCACCATCCGCCCGGGATCTCTATGTTCGGATCCAGCGTCGACGGTGAGTACGGCAGCCCGGAGCCTAATTGACCAAGCAGGCTGATGTATAAATCCTGCCGCGGTCGAATACTTACCGAGCCGTTCAGAGAATGCGTTTGATCCCATCCTAAAAAGTCGATTCTTCGAGCGGATAACGTGTAAGCACCCTGCCCGGAACCAGATAAAATAGAAACGTCTCGCACCGCTTCAGCGCTGGAAGCCGTACCCTTGGCAATCATGTAGGTATAATCCAGGCTTGCTGTAATATTACCCTGACTCGGATGATAATTGAAGGCAAGAGTGACTCCCGAAGAGTTTCCATATTCCTTGTTGATATAACGGTAAAATGTGGTTGCATTGCTGAGCGTCAGTATTTCAGTACCCAGCAAATCACGAATGTCTTTATAATACACAGTAAGTTCCAATGCCAGACCGTCGATCAGTTCCTGCTGCAAACCCACTTCGTACTGTATGGTTTTTTCGGGTTTCAAATTGGGATTGCCGATCCGCGTATTCATGATACTAAATTGGTTATAATACTCCAATACAGGATTTTGATACATTTTTTCAAAACTAGGCGCCTGGAAAAAATGCCCGTAAGAAAGTCGCATGGCACCTCGGTCTGATATCGGGAACGAGAGACCAAAACGCGGACTGAATTGATATTTCATTTTCGCTTGTTCATAATACGCATCGGCGCCGACTAACTCCGGATAAACGATAGAGTAATCAGGACAAAAGCGATCTTTGGGTCGGAAAATGTCCAGGCGGATACCTGCATTCAGGATTATCTCTTTTAAATTCAATTTTGTTTGAACGAAACCGGCTCCTTCCAGCGGCTCTCGGTTGTAGTCCACATAAAACAATTGATCTTCGGAGCTATCCGGACTGGTTTGTCTCAATTGTATATTGCCAAATTCATAATTTCTCGTCGCTTCTACAAAATAATCATAAGGGATTTCCCATCCGCGTATCTCATTTTTTGTATAGGGAAATTGCAGAATTTCATGCCCCAGCACCTCTCTCAATGGCGCATTCTTGTAATGCAGATCATATCCTTTCGCTTCGAAGCCCGATTTAATTTCGATCACCTTATTAATTTGCCAGGTTAGATCTCCATTTACGAGGTGCATTTCGCGGTCTTGAAAATTTCGATCCCAACTGTAAATTCCGCCATAGTCATATCCGGTAATTTTGCCGGGATCCCATGCATTTACTGCATTAGTTTGATAGCGGGGATCATTCGGATCTTCGTAAGTATATGATTTATGGTGATTCTCTTGAAATGAATAGCGCAAGTTATAATAGAGGTTTTCGGTTAGCGCGTGGGTTAAAACGAGCATGTGCGTGGCGTTATCGCTGAATCCATAAGGCAGGGCATCCGGGCAAAAGCGCCAGCTTTGTGAATAGCCCTTGCCTTTTGATTTACTTAAAAAGAGATTGTACGATAAGGTGATTGTCGGCGTCGGTTGATAAACGAGTTTGGTGTTTATATTGTATGACTGTGACCAGTTAATGGGTACAATTTTGCCATCCCCGGTGTGGAGCGAATCCGGAATTGGAATAACAAGGGGATCGACCGGATCGTAAGTGGCTTCATACCACTCCCGAAATACTTCGATCTCCCAACCGTCTTCCGGCATATAACGGCGCTCGCCATTCAACCAACCATCGCTATCGATGATGCGTCCGTTCAAGTAAAAACCTAACTTTCCGATTTTGCTGGAAAAAGGAATTGGACCTGAAATTGAAAATTTCACTTCTTTATCATTAAACGGCTTGTAGGTATTGAGTCCGATATATTGTGGCTTGCTGGGCGAGTAGTATCCACCGGATATAACTTCGATTTTACCGTCGTAGGTGCTTTCCGGAACTTTGGTTACCACATTAATCACGCCGGATTGCGCCGAACCGTATTCAGCATTGAACGTACCGGTAATAACCTGTAGTTCTTTAATAAAATTATTTTCAATGGCGACATTCGAACCGCCACCCTGACTGAATGTATTGGTGACCGGAACGCCATCGATAAAATATGCAACCTCTCGCGTACGTCCGCCGCGAATGTGCAGCCCTCCACCGGCATCGGTGATAACGCCGGCTTGCATCTGCACCACTTCATACATGGATGAAACCGGCAATTTTTCGATTTCATCCTGACTGACATACGACGCCGTGTTGGTCCGATCAAATTCAATGACCTCCCTGCCGGCAACGACGGTCACTTCTTCGCCCTGAATAACTTCCACTTCCAGGTCAACATCAATCGCGGTTGTTCGATCCGAGTATACCTTGACATCGGTAACTCGCGAGCGTTTGTAGCCAATCATCATGACTCTAAGTGTATACGTGCCGGGCGGTACTCGCAAGATTAAATAATTCCCGTCATTATCCGCGGCAGCACCCCGGTTGGTGCCTTCAATAACCACACTCGCACCAACCAGCGGACTGCCGGTCTGTTTATCGATTATTTTTCCGCTGATCTTGCCGGTTATGCCCGCATAAAGCAATCCACCACCAAACACGCCAAGCAGAAAGTAAACAAATAAATATGTAACAAACTTATTTAATCTAATCACTTTTTTCTCCTTTTGACTAAGGTGTATTAGATTTGATCATAAGGTGATTGTGCTAGCTCTTAAGGGTAGTACGCATAGCCTCATTCTGATCACTCATCAAATGTTGTTGTTTCATCAATTCTAGATTTATTTTGATTTAGAATTCGATTCAAAATCGAGAACGCTCAGAACAAAGCGCTTACAGGAGAGGTTAGTTGTTTCGCATCAGTCTTTTGGCACAAGTCAAACTCATACCAAAGACTTAGATAAGTAGATATAATAGTAAATTATGACAATAATGTCAAGGACTTTTTTTCAAATGAGTCGGCATGGTTTGCACGATGTTGATGCAAGTAATTGAATATTTTAAAACATCCGAATGAAGCAAAATATAATGTTCATCCAGGCAATATCCACGAAAATGCGCTGGACTTTTTAATAATTAATGATCTTTCTACGTCATTACCAGATTGCCAAACCCGTTCCAGCGTGCCATGCCAAATCCGGCTCATTAACCCGGAACCTTGAACCGCACGACCCAGGAATCCACATACCAAGTCAAAGCAGGCAAAATCCGATTTGCATTCTTGAAGCAGAAAATGCCACCCGACCTCATCGGATGTTGGTATAATTCTTGCGATTTCTCTTCGTTACTCAATTTCCCTGCAGGCTGATATTCAAAACAAATATAACGTTTGTGCAAAAGGAACGATATGCGCTAAATTGAAACACTCTCACGAGATGCGATCACCGTATCGATCGCTGTTTCCCGGCTTAACCGGCGGAGAACTAAATTAGGGATTTGGCTTAAAATTCTCTTTTTTTATGCGACTATATCGTGTCTGTCCGAGAACTACCTTTGAGCTGTCATTGCGAGGAGCGTTTTTTGTGACGAAGCAATCTCAGCCGTTTTATTAAAGGATTGCTTCGGCAAAAAACGCCTCGCAATGACAATTTTTCGAGTTTTCGGACGGACACTATATCAAATTAGCATGTCATCCAATCCCGCTTAATTTAGCCTGAAACTCGAAATATCACGGAGGAATGAAGAAAGAAATGCTCAGGTGCGTCCTCACAATTTTATCAATCCTCATTTTATCATTTCATCCGCTGCTGGCAGATGCGCATTCAATCATTGTT
Source organism: Candidatus Zhuqueibacterota bacterium (assembly GCA_016927835.1). GTDB lineage: Bacteria > Zhuqueibacterota > Zhuqueibacteria > Thermofontimicrobiales > Sulfurfontimicrobiaceae > Sulfurfontimicrobium. The sequence continues at coordinate 34,324 of JAFGMA010000362.1, forward strand.
GAACCACCTTCGATTCCTGGAAATAATTCTTTCGCCATTATCATCGACAGCACAACGTTTGTGAATCTCGGCGAATCAATATTGCAGTACCGGAAAGCAATCGAAAATGACCGGTTACCGACCTATATCATCATCGCCAACTGGCAGCGCCCGGAACAAATTCGGGATATCATCTCAGAATATTATAAACAGAAATGGCATCAACTGGAAGGATTTGTGCTGGTCGGTGATATCCCGATTGTTATGTTAAAAGATGCCCAGCATTTGACTTCAGCCTTCCGCATCGATCAGGATCAACACCCGGATCCGGATATTTCGGTTCCGACTGACCGATACTACGATGATCTGGATCTCCGATGCGAATTTTTATACCAGGATTCATCGCACGCCAATCATTTCTATTATCGCTTGTTGCCAGCATCACCGGTGGCGGTCAGGAAAGATTTATATAGCGCTCGCATCAGCTTGCCCAATGGCACGGCAAGCAGGTACGCCCGTTTGAAATATTTATTTAAAAAAATAATACGCATCAAAACCAGTCCTGCCGAGCGACTGGATAACCTGGTTTCTGCTTATGGATTCAATTATATCAGCAATTCTTATGCTGCCATCGTGGATGAGCATCTGGCAATTTATCAGGCACTGGAATTCGATAATTCTACAAAATACACATTGGAGACTATCTTCCACCGGGTACATCCGAATCCAAAACAGAGGATCCTCCACCGGCTGGCGATGCCGGGACTCGATTTATTTATCTTGCATTCGCATGGCAATGAAAAAACGCAATTCATCCAAAAGAATCATGGACAGGAAATCTGCAATGATACCCTTACCTGCTCTGATGATGAATTAATCCGTCAAAAAAATATCGATAGCGCCATCACTTCCGGGGACCTGGAATCAGTAAAAATCGCAGCGCCAGTGGTCGTGCTGGATGTTTGCTATAATGGTGCATTTCAAAAAGATTCAAGTCTGGCGGTCGACTATCTTTATACGAAGGGCAGCACGGTTGCTTTGCTGGCAAACACGGTGAATGTCAGGCAGGACATCAACTTTGTCGAGCATATCGGTGCACTGAATTACGGTGTTCGGCTCGGAAAATGGCATCAACTCGATCCGCATATCGAAAGCCACCTTTTTGGTGATCCAACGTTTCACTTTGCAGCGCCGGTTTCAGAAAAACCAAAACACGATCTGCCGTTCGAGTTATCCAATCGAAATCGTGAGATCACAAAGGACTGCGAATCTGTCTTTTTAAGAAGCCAATCGCCTTATCAACGCGCCTCCGCACTGGATGCTTTGTTTACTGCAAAGTCTGACAGGCGGGATTCGTTCATAAAAAAGGCGCTTGAAGATCCGGCGCACATTGTCCGTCTAAAAGCATGGCTATTGTTGGCTTCCGAGCGATCACCCGAATTTGTCAAAAAACTTCCTTCAGCCTTGGAGGATCCGTATGAACTCATACGCAGATACGGGGCTATCTGGATGGGCGAAACCGGCAGCACCGCTTATATCACGCATTTGGTGCGCGCTGTTGCGGAGGATCCTTCGGAACGGGTTGTTTTCAACGCGCTGATTGCGATCAAACTCATTGGCGGACAGGAAGCGATAAATGCGTTTAAATGGATTCTTACGCGGATAAATGATCTTGATGACGGGCAATTTCTTCAACAAGCGAGAGCGAACTTATTTGCAGTTTATAGCTGGATGCCGGGTGACGTATTGCCGCAAATCACGCAAGGTACTTCTGAAAATAAAATCCAGTGCATAAAATTATTTCGCGGAAATCATCACATCATGGCTTTGCCGGCGCTGATTTTCGCGCTGGGAAATGATCCTGATGCGCAGGTGCAAGCAGCGGCAGCCGAAGCACTCGGATGGTATTCATTTTACGAGCGCAGGACTTTGCTAATTGAGGCGCTTGATAAAAAACTAAATCAACCCGGTACAGCAGAATCCGTAGTCGATGCGCTCTCATTAGCACGAAGGCGCCTGCTATCGGGTTCGAACAAATCGAATACGCCCTGAGCCTGCGCTAAATCAGACAGTCTTCCTGCCATCCGAGTTTCACCAGTTCAATTTTTTCCGCAGCCGCTGTTCCGAGGTGATGCCGCGTATCTGCCAGAAAAACATGCTGCGGTGGCGGATTCAACGGGCGCTCTTCTTTGAAAAATGCTTTGCGCTTTGCCATGAGCAAGCGAACTCCAACCGAATCGATCGCCACAGGATCGAATCCCACCAGCAGCCCGCAATAATTCCAGACATATTCCGGATTGAAATGATGCGGTCCAATTCCATGAAACAACGGGCTGAATAGAACCAGGATATTCAAGCGCGTTTTATCTTTCACCAGCGGAAGCTTCCAAATCGCAGCCAGATCGGCGCACGAATTCGGGTGATACTGCCAGGGTTGCTCCACAAACATGATATAATTCTTGATCAAGCTCCCGACACCGCTCCAGTGGTGCGTTCGCAACGGTCGCGCATTGATGAGGGCAGTGGCGTTGGTGAATATCTCGTCGGAAAGCAATCCCCGATCGCGGATGCTGATATTTTTATCGGGTACACCCGTCGCCAACACTCTTTCCTTTATAACCTGCTCCAGCGCTGTGGTGGTGGGCAGATAGCGCCAAACATTGGTCTTGATGCCGACCATGTCTTCGGGACGCAGAAGCTGCTTCCAGGCATCAACAGGATTTTTCACGCCGAGTAACGTCGTTACAGCATCATCCAGCATTTGCCCCACAATCGCCTGCTTTGGCTGATTGAGATCATCCAGCACATTTTTATTGCGAACCAAAATGACTTTTGAATTTTTCGCCCCTGTACCGAAAGCCTGCGTTGACAAGCCCATGTACAAGGCGCCAGCAGCCAGTGCTGAATCCCTCAAAAAATCTCTTCGGGAATACGGTTTGTTTTCCACAGGTTTGTTCCTTTTCTATTTTGTGTTATACTGCAAACGGTCATAAATTGAACATTTTTTACTGTCATTGCAAGGCGTTTTTTGCCGAAGCAATCTTTTCAGTGCTTAACCTCATGGGATTGCTTCGCTGCACTCCGTTTCGCTCGCAATGACATGAAA
>JAFGMA010000363.1 GCA_016927835.1 Candidatus Zhuqueibacterota bacterium
AAAAATCCGCTAGAATTCCTTGGAATTACTATTAAAGCCTATCGTTATGGAAATTCAACCCCTTCATTACTGATTTAAAAGAGGGGGGTGAACTATTACCTTTCATTTAAATAAATCCTATTTTATGCTCAAAATGGAAAGTGTTCTTATACTTTAATTTTATTCATATTAAGGTTAATCATCAAAATTTCGCTTTGTTGTTTTTTGATAGGTTAACAACTGCGAGACCTGAGTGTCGCAGTTTCAATATTAAACAAAGTGCTTGACATTGCCTGAAAAATTTCTATTATTGAAAGTTGAACAGCGTGGCTGGATTGGCGCTATCAAAACTGAATAGGCAATTGTGATTCAATCAGAAAACTTATTCAGTTTGAGCGTCAGGCACCTGTATCTTAAAACCTTAGATGCAACTAAACCGAAAATGTCGAATCCGGAACCGCTCCGGCAAAATTCAATCAAAGAGGCAAGCCATGTTTGAAAACAGCACGCCAAACATCATTTTGCTGAGCATATTGCTCTTTGCAATCGCTGTAGCTCAAGCCAAATCCGGGGAGCCGGGATATCCCGAATATGATAAACAGAAAAGCATCTTTTTCCCGGAACATCTGCTCCGGCAGTGCAGGACAAATGTTGAAAATTTTCAATGGGCGGCTGATATCCAAAAGTCCGTGGTGACGGATGCTGAGCCCTGGCTGCAATTTTCCGATGACCAACTCTGGCGCATGATGTTCGGAAACACCATCAGCCGTTCCTGGATGGTCTGGTCGAACGGCTATTGCCCGGCATGCAAAACCAGTGTGCCCATGTATAACTGGATAATGGATCCCATCAACCATCCCTGGAAAACACAATGCCCGCACTGCAAAGAGTTTTTCCCTAAAAACGATTTTTATAAATTTTACCAATCGGGTCTTGATGAGCAATATGTTTTCGATCCGAAGCGCGCCGATCGTTCATTGCTCTATAACGCGGAGCATCCCGACTCAAGCGATCCGCTGCATGCATTCGGCGTGGATGATGGCGAGGGTTACGTTGCGGATGGTCATCGCTGGCGATTTATTGGCGCTTACCTGATTTATGGTCAATGGAAAAAGCTGATCGTTGACGGCATAAGGAATTTGTCTGCCGCGTATGCCGTCACCGGGGAAGCCCGATATGCACACAAAGCCGGTATTTTGCTGGATCGCGTTGCCGATTTATACCCCACCTTCGATTTCGCGCGCGAAGGCATCGTTTATGAGCGCAGGGGAGATCGCGGCTATGTCTCGACATGGCATGATGCATGTGAAGAAACCAGGGAGATTGCGCTGGCTTACGATCGTATTTTTGAAGCGTTGAAAGACGATGCCGAGTTGGTTTCGTTTCTCTCAGAAAAAGCGAAACAATTCAAATTGAATAATCCCAGGTCATCGTTCACTCACATTCGGAAAAATATCGAGGATGGCATTTTGCGGGAAGTCATCCAAAATTCGCATAAAATTGAAACCAATTACCCGCGTAAGGAATTCGCACTCGTCACCATGAAAACCATCCTCGGCTGGGATCATAATCGTGAGGAAATAATCGCGCTGCTGGATTCAATCCTCGCCGTGGCAACCGCTGTCGATGGCATGACCGGCGAGAAAGGCATCGTAGGCTATACAACCATTGGTCCGAGAAGCATGGGAGAACTTTTGGGACAATACAGCAGGATAGATCCCGATTTTATTTCAGAAATATACCAGCGCCATCCGCGGCTTTATCAAACTTTTCGTTTTCATATCGATACCTGGTGTTTGCATCAATATTATCCGCACGAAGGCGATGGCGGATGGTTCAGCGCAATTGAACCGACTTATCGAGGTGTCACCTTCAGCGACAATCCCGGAATCAAACCATCCATGTACACGCTATTCGGAAAGTTTTATGAATTGACCCGGGATCCCGCATTCATGCAGGTGATGTTTATAGCAAACGGTGATTCAGTGCGAGGATTGCCGTTTGATTTGTTTGCCGAAAATCCCTCTGACTTTCAGAAAGGCGTCAAACAGGTGATCCGGCAGCATGGTCGTTTGCCGAAGGTGTTCAGCGTGAATAAGCAGGAATGGCATCTTGCAATCTTGCGTTCGGGGGATGGGGAGGATGCCAGAGCTTTGTGGCTCGATTACGATGCTGGCGGACGACATAGTCACGCAGATGGATTGAATTTCGGGCTATTCGCCAAAGGCATCGATATGCTGCCCGATTTGGGCTATCCGCCGGTGCAATACGGCGGGTGGGAATCTCCGCGGGCGAAATGGTACCGGGCGACGGCGTCCCACAATACAGTAGTAGTTGACGGGAAAGATCACGCCGATGCAGCCGGTAAGGTGACACTCTGGGCAGATGGAACATTTTTGCATGCGATCTGCGCGTCCGCACCGGATTTGATCGGCGGGAAGCAGTTCGAAAGAAGCCTGGCGATGATCGATATTTCGGAAAAAGAATTCTATGTGCTGGATATTTTCAGGGTTGTTGCCGGAAAAGACCACGCCAGATTCATGCACAGCAACCTGGGGCAGATAGAATCGTCAGGATTGAATTTACAGGATGGGGAAGAATTTGGGCATGCTACACAATTGCGGCATTTCCGGGAGGATGCTTTTGCTAAACCTGGCTGGTACATCGATTGGAAACTGGATCCTCCCAATGAGTCGTTGCCCGCCGGGACAGCCGTGCATTTGCGCTACACCGACCTGACTGCAAATGCCCGGGCAATCACTTGCGAAGCCTGGATTTCGACGCATGGCTTTAATTTCAGCGATGAAGCCTGGATTCCTTGCATTATTACCCGTCGGCAGGCGGAAAAGGATATACCGCTACAGTCAACCTTTGTCGGCGTTATCGAGCCATACACCGCTGAGGCAAGCATCACCAAATTGAATCGATTGCCCTTGGTTGAACAGGATCAGCAGCTTCTTCCTGAATCGCACGTCGCTCTTGAATTGGATTTCCAAAACGGGATGTCTGATCTCATCATCGCTTTGGATACTGAAAATTTGCAGGAGTCTTCGATTCGCCCGGAAAATGCGTTAATTATGCAAAAGGACCGCGGCGTTGAGTTGATTGGGGAAATGTGCTTGATTCGGCAAGATAATAAGTGCAGAATTCGCAAAATCGCGATCTGTCATGGCAGCTATCTGAAAGCCGGCGAGGTGAGCCTCAGGCTCAAAAAGCGGATCGATTTCATGGAATTTGAATTAGATGGAAAAAAGATTTCGCTGCTTTCGGGTGATCCTGCTGAAATAGAAACCATCCGGGTGAACGGTAAAAACGTTTGGATTCGATGAATGGAGTGGCAAAAAAAACCGCTAACTACGCCATTCCGACGCGTAAAGCGAAACGGTTCGGATTGGGCAATTAGCGGTTTCAGTTCGAGCGACAAACTCAGAACTTGTCTGGAAGAACAGGTTGGCTATGGTTAAATAAATTTTATCGAAAACGGGTAATGAAAATGTTCCCCGGCGTTTGCTTTAACTGTGGCAATGATAACCAATGCCAGGTTGGCAATCAAGAGTCCAAAAAAACAGAAAATACCAATAATGATAAAAATCAACATCATCGAAATTAATGAATAAATCGTCATCGATATTTGAAAATTCAGAGATTCTTTTGCCTGTTCATCGACATAAGGGAATTCATCTTTTTTTATCAACCACACGATGAGTGGACCGATTATATTGCCGAAAGGAATTCCGACCAAACCGGTTAACGCCGCAAGGTGTGATAACATCGCCCAATTTCGTTCCTGTATTTGAATCGCACTTGTCATAAAAATCACCTCAATTCATGTATTTAGCATACCAGAGTATACGCTGAATGGAATGTTTGTTTCATGCAAAATGCGCAACCGGTATATAAGAAAATGAAATTCAGTCGCGATGTGAAAAATAGCAGAGCTCGTAATAATTCATCACCATTAATTTTTTGGATCTCAGAACAAAGATCAACGATACTTATTTGGGCTTTTTTGTAAAATTATGCCGGAGCCTGTCATTCTGGAAGAATCTTTTTGCGGTTATTCACGATGTAAAAAATTTACATCTTATTGCCAAATATAAAAGATGCCTCCTGAATGACATGGGCGTACAAGTTTTACTTATAGTGTGCATTTTATTGAGTAACAGCTCTTCACCACTATTTTCTTGATTTCAGAATACGGATTAACGATATACGCTTTGCGAAGGTTTTGCTTCGTAAATCAAAAATTGTTAATCTTTAATCGCAAATCCTCTTTTAAGGGTTATTTAAAGGGCTGCTGTACAATTACCAGCGGTGTTTGCACGCGCCTAACCTGAGCGAACACTCATTTTTTGCGCCCACGGCGGAAATCCGCTGTACTTTAAATTTAAACCAGACAATTGATCGAACCATAAACAAACTCTTCAAGCTAGACTGAATTATATCCAGAAAGGAGAGTGGCTCGTGCTGAATCTCGAATCGCGCCTTGAGTTATTTGTCGATGCTTTTCTCGTTGAAAAACTCAAGAAAACAACTTTGATATTGCATGAACCCAGAGAATGCCCGACGGTCAGCGAAAGCATCAAAGGCGGGTATTGTACTGTGATCAAAGATGGCGATCTCTATCGGTTCTATTATCGTGATATCAAAAAAAAATATATCGGCGAGCGATATGATGGAAGTCCCGGTGAGTATACCTGCTATGCCGAAAGCCGGGATGGTATCACCTGGAGCAAGCCCAATCTCGGATTATTCGAAATCGAAGGTTCGCGTGATAATAACGCTATCCTCGCAGACGCTGCACCCTGTAGCCACAATTTTTCGCCTTTCATCGACATCAAGCCGGGCGTTCGTGAAGATCAGCGATTCAAGGCATTGGCAGGCGTTCATCAAGGCGGTGGGCTGGTTGCCTTCAGCTCGCCCGATGGCATTCACTGGCAAAAAATGCGGATCGAGCCGGTGATCACTTCTGAAGGATTTGGATTCGATTCCCAGAACGTTGCGTTCTGGTCGGAACACGAAAATTGCTATGTTTGTTACTTCAGAACGATGAAATCCAGGCACGGGGAACTGCGTACCATTAGCCGCACCACATCGGAGGATTTCATCCACTGGACTCCGGCGATTTTAATCGATCCCAACGAACCGGGCGAACATCTCTACACCAATCAGACTCACCCGTATTTTCGCGCTCCGCATATCTATATCGCGCTGCCCACGCGATTTATGCCCGACCGCGGCAACTCAACTGATATCCTCTTCATGTCATCTCGCGGCGGCAATATGTATGATCGATCTTTCAAACACGCATTCATTCGCCCGGGATTGCATCCCGAACGTTGGGGCAATCGATCAAATTATGCGGTGCTCAATGTCGTTCCCAATTCGCCCACGGAGATGTCGCTCTATTCATGCTCCAACAATGCAGACCTCGTGCGCTATGTTTTGCGAACAGATGGCTTCGTTTCGGTCCATGCAGATTTTGAGGAGGGTGAACTGCTCACGAAATATTTCAAATTTAGCGGCAGCGAGTTGATCATTAATTTTTCATCGAGCGCCGCAGGGAGCATTCTGGTGGAAATTCAGGATACGGCTGGCAGCCCTATTCCCGGATTTCGACTCGAAGAGTGCATTCCGGCAATTGGCGATGCCATAAATCACATCGTCACCTGGAAACACCAATCCGCGCCGGGGAAATTAGCCGGACATCCCATCCGCCTGCGCTTTGTAATGAAAGAAGCCGACTTATATTCACTGCGATTCAGTTAAATCGTGGCGCAAGATGCTTTCTCGCGCAAGGATAAACCAACAAGAAAAATATCGAAAGATAAAAACAATGCCCCCAAACATCACGCCCGCTCATACTGCTGAAAAAATACCAACCAGCACCTGGTACGAACACGTTCGCACCTGGCAGGGTGCAGAACCGGTCGATATAACCGCCGCCATAGAACCCGGAACCGCAAAGGCAAATCAGGCGGAATCCTGGAAAATCAAGGTGAAGCTGGGTGATTTCCAATTGCTCCCAGGTGACCATGTCGCGGTGGAATTGCACGTGGGGTGGCGCATGGATCGCGGGCGACCTTATGTATCCGGTCGCTTGCCCATAGAGGAAAGACCGCGTTACGGGTACTCTACTTCACCTAAGGTCGTGCTGCCACCGGGTGCAGCCTACGAAATCGCAGTGGATCAGAGCGATAGAATGAGGCGCTATTTTATAATCGATATTTGTATTCAATCGGGAAAACTTCCAGAAGGCTCTGAATTTGAGATATTTCCCGCCGATGCCGATGCCAGTCTGTTACGTTGCCCGTGGTTTGCCCAGGATGTGCCCATCCCGATCGCCGTTCGCCCTTCCGGGGAACGTTATTACCGCCGAATTAAACAGTTTCCCGTGCTGCACGTCATCGGAGGTGAACCAAGATTATGGCGGATTGCGGCAACCCTTCAACCAAGTCACGAACGCGCCCGAATATCTGTTATTGCAGCAGATATCGAAAATCTGAATCCAACCGAAGTCGCCTTGCAGCCAAATATATTGCCATGCGATGGCTGGCAAATCGAGGGACTGGAACGAACCAACGGCTATCACGGCGCGCCTGTTTGGCGCGGAATCGCCCGGCTTTCGAAAAAACATGCCCCGCGAATTGAATGCCTGAACCGCGAGCGGGGGCTTTACGGACGCAGCAATCCGGTTGAACCGGAGCTGTTTGAAAATTACCAGGTCTATTTCGGCGATATTCACGGGCAGAGCGACCGTTCCATTGGTTTCGGAACTGAAGAGGAGTATTTTTCATGGGCGCGCGATGCGGAACTGCTGGATTTCACCGCACCGGCGAATCATTACGGCGGACGCGAGCGCTTTTCTCAGGCTCTCTGGCGCGATACCGTTGCACTGTGCGATGAATTTAATGAAGAAGGACGATTTGTTACTTTTTATTCCTATGAATGGGGCAGCGCTGTCAACCAGCACCGGAATATTTATTATCGTGACACGCCCGGAATGGCATTTTGCCGACATGGCGGGTATACCGATGATATCCATGATTTATGGCGCTTGCTGGACGAACAGAAGCTGCCGGCACTGACGATTCCGCACCATTTAAAATTTATCGGCGGGCGCATGAAGTGGCTCGAATACAACGCAACCTACCAGCGTCTGGCAGAGGTGTGTTCAATTTGGGGCAATTCTGAAAAAGATAGTGCGCATAGTCTTCAGGCGGGATTGGCAATGGGACATCGATTGGGTGTGGTAGGCGGAACCGACACGCATTTTTCTCAGCCCGGACGCCCGGTTGACGGTCCGTTCGATCTGGGCGGGATCACCGCGATCATTGCACCCAAGCTCGAACGCTGCACCCTCTGGGACGCGTTGCATGCCCGTCGCTGCTATGCCACCACCGGCGAACGCATTTTGCTGGATTTTCGAATGAATGGTCAACTTATGGGCAGCCAGCTTGCGGCGACCGGGCAGCGTAAACTCATCGGCATGGTGATTGGCACCACGGAACTGGAGCAGGTAGAAATCATCAGGAATAATCGCCTCTGGCAGTCGATACCCGTTGCCGGAGATGAGTCGGTAGCGTTTGAATTTGACGATCCGGAACCATTCGGCGAAATCGCTTTGAATCCGCAAGTCCCTGAGCCGGGACGATTCGCATTTTATTATCTGCGCGTCACGCAGCGCGACCGTCACTGGGCAATGTCCTCGCCGATTTGGGTGGTGGGATAAATTACGCATGAACCTTGTTTGTTGGCGAATGGACGCGTGGTGCGTTTTTATTAAGAGACTATCCGAAAATCCTCTGAGTCATTCACGATATCCGTTGATCGCGGTACTTCCGATGGTAATCCAGGGACGGGGTAATGAAGAGTGCCTGTTATTCCCGAACGCCTCAATCTGGAATCCAGGGGACTGAAGCCGTGTCATTCCCAAATGCTTTAATCGGGAATCCAGCGGAGGGGCATCCGTAATTCCCGCATGTTTAAGCACGCGCCGCCCGACAAGACGCCACCCTGGAACACCACCCACACACGTATGAAATGCACAAGTTCATCAAAAATTCAAATCTATTCCACAATTTTTTCCTTGACAATAAAAAATAATTGGTTATATTCAAAGATATCCAAACCAGTTATGCAATATCCGCCGTACAGGAGCAACGAAAATTGCATCCGTCCAAGTCGTCACCCTTCAGAATTCTGCTATCTAAAAAACCCCTGAGCCATTCGATAGTATTGGAGGTTTTCATCAGCCGTTCCCCCGCCAGAAACCGGGGTGCATCGCTTATAACATGCGGGAATGAAAATTTCCAGCGAATTCAAGCCGAAAGCACATCCGGCACGCAACAATACAATCTCCTTTCTCCATGACTTCTGCCATCCCGTCAATTAACGAGAGCAATCCCGTTTGCGATAGTTCCCCCCAATCGGAATCCGATTATCTTCAAAATAATTATCCTCGATTACGCAGGGCTGGGACAGTTCCAGCAGCAATGCTGGTCCGATACCGGTGAAGCAGTGCTTGCTCTGCGGTGGTATGGCTAAAATATCGCCTGGCTTCATTTCGAATTCCTTGCCGTCCAGCACCATGCGCACCCGACCTTGCACAATGAAAAATGATTCGTGTTTGCTCAGGTGATGGTGCGCGGGACAGGTTTGGCCATCGATGACGAACAGGTACTTTCCGCAATAGCCGGCATCAACTTCGTTGGCAATCCACGATTCCACCAATCCGATAGACTCGAATTTTCCCAAACCGAAATCCAGTGCAAACGGTTCTGCTTTTGGGAGAGCGATGCCCCATTTCGCCATCTGCTTCTGGAAACGCTGGAGCGCATGCGCTCTTGCTTCGCCTGTTAATGCAATGCTCAGCGCTTTTTCCAATTCATCCATATTATTCATCTCGAATCATAAAAATAATTGCGGCTGAAGCGAATTGTTTTGAAAAATTTATTCTATCAGGATGACACAGAGACCCGCAATGGTTCTGCATTTGCCGCCCGGATAGTCACCGTTTTCGTACGGCAGCTTCTGATCACGATTGTCCTGGGCTCATTGGGCAGCAGGTCAATGTAGTTGTCCGAAAATCGCGCCAGAGCATCTTCCACCGATAGCGCGACAAAATGAACGTAACCCGAAGATACGAGAGTGACGTGCAGGATATCGTCGTTTCCGTGTGTGTACCTGGCGGTCAATTCGGTTTTCGGCAGACACCAATCGATACGTTTTGAGTTGTGGTAGAAGTGTTCGCTCAATTTGTCACCGCACCTCAATTCACCGTGCAGAAACTCCTGAGCCGGATCCTGAATCCGTACAGATTCGGGCAATTCAGGGACAATGCGCGTTGCCGTACTCGCAGCTAACGTTCCGTTGAATGCTGCTTCACCGAGTAGCGATCCGGAATGGTTGAATCGCCGGATGCGAACCGTGCATTCTTTCGCTGCCGGGAGATCGTTGATGCCCCAGAAAGACAGGCTGCCATCCTTGTTATAGAACATGCCCATGATGGGTGCACAGGCGTGGCGTACCCAATAATAGGAGGCTTTTGCCCTCCCGAAGAAATCCACCATAGCAAAGGTGACGCCAGGCCACGGTTCGTTATACTGCCAGATGAGTGAACCGCTCGTGCGGAACATTCGCCGTCGGTACACTTCGACGGCATAGCGCATCATAGTTGCCTGGAGTTCCTGCGTGCATGCAATGTAGTCGTCGAGTGTAGTTGGTTCGCCAAATTCGGGCAACATCTGCTTGAGCGCGCCGCAGTTCCCGTGATGATATTGCCACACTGCGTTTTGAAATCCATAGCGGTCCCACTGGAATTCCGGTGAAATCATTGCGTCCACGGTTTCTCTTTGCGGAACAGCGCGGCAGCCGTATTCACTACTGAAGAGCGGGGCATTGTCATCATAAGTTCGCCAATTAGGCAGGCTGTACCAATCATGATAATCGCCGATCGTGAGTGAGCGTGTTGAAGCGCCGCCGTGAGGACTGCCGGGCACGTAGGGGATATCCGGTGCAAGCTGATTCACCACCCGAGGGAGGATGGAAAAGTACACCCGTTCGCCAAAGTGCCTGTCAGCCTCTTCGGGCCACGGTCCGGATGCCCAGGCTTCCAGGCATTCGTTGTTGCCGCACCACAGCGCGATGCACGGATGCCAGCGCAAGCGCGTGACGGCTGTGCGCACCTCGCGCGTGATGTTTTCCATGAATCCGGGATCGTCATCGGGAAGGCGCGTGTTGGCGAACATGAAATCCTGCCAGATCATAATACCGTGGTGATCGCAAAGCTCATAGAACGTTTCCGATTCGTAAATGCCGCCGCCCCAAATGCGAAACATGTTGAAATTCGCGTTGGCGGCTAATTCGATCAGGTGCCGATACGTTTCCGGGCTAGCGTCCCAGGTGAGACTGTTCGGCGGAACCCAGTTTGCGCCTTTGGCAAAAACCTCCCTGCCGTTAACCACAAATGTAAACTGACCATCCTGCTTAAGTTCAATCGTGCGAACGCCAAAGGTGCTGGTGTGTCGATCCAATTCTTCACCGTCGCACGATACGCGGATGTTCAGTGTATATAGAAATGGTTCACCCAGGGGCTGCGGGTACCACAGGCGTGCAGAGGGCAGCGTGACCGGTATATTTATTGTGCCGTCTCCGTAAACCTCGAATGTTCCGGACCAGATCGCATCCGTCTCCGGTGCCTCGTGAATCGAAATGTGCAGTTTTGGGGCTTCTGTGTGCCGACCGAACTGACGCACCTGTACATTAGCTTGCAGCGTTGCAATGTCTCCGGAAATCTCGACAGTACGTACGAACACATCAGAGATACTGGCACGGCGATGGCACAGTAAAGTAACCGGACGCCACAATCCTGTTAGCCACAGGTGGGGGGCGAAATCCCAGCCTGAACTCATCTGCGGCATGCGCATGATGGAACGAGGTGCATCGTGGGCAGATCGAATCTCGGGACGCAGCCGACGCTTGATATCGTCCAGTCGAAGCCCGCACGTTACCGCAAGCACATTGGAACCTGATGGATTGATTTGAGACGTTACGTCAACCACGTACTCATGATGTGCGTTCTGCGTATAACCAACTGGCTCACCATTCAGCCATACCATGCCGAACAAGCTAATGCCTTCGAAGCACAGTTCAAATGCATCGTAGTCTGCCGCATCATCAGTTAGCTCAAATTCATGCCGGAACCACCACGTTTCCTGCTCATACGCCTTGAATGCCCTGGCGTTGTAATCCCGCCAGGGAGAAGGCGCCCTGCCATGAGCGACAAGGGCGGCTTGTACCGTTGTCGGCACGTTAACGGTGAGCCAGCAGCCGGGGCGGGATTCGGTTCCGGTCGGATCCAAGCCCAGCAGGTCTCGTTCAGGTGCCATGTACCAGGCTTCTCGCAAGTGAATTTGTTTCATCAGATGTCTCCTCGTTCAGATATTGATTAAGATTGATAGCCCCTATTGGAACGCCAGATTTTTAGTATTGATCAGCAGGGAGATCGAAGGTCCGCGGCAATGCGAACAGCTTGTTAAAACGCTTCTCCCGAAAGATCAGTACAATATTTATCGAATTAGATTGCGCAGGGATGTAATATAAAATTTTTTTGAGGAATGTCAAATACAAAAATTGTTTTGAGAACAAAATTGGGCAGTGCTGATGTTGAACAGCCTGGAATCGAGGAAATGCAGCGCTTCGAAAACTGAGGTTTTCCGAATAGTTACACTTTTTACTTGACTTTGAAGAAAAAATTTTTATATTATAGAACCTCAAAAAATCGCTGAATCAATTTGAGCCCCAACAGAGAAACAAGCCGGGGTGGTGAAATTGGTAGACGCACTGGACTCAAAATCCAGCGGACTTCGGTCCATGCGGGTTCGATTCCCGCCCCCGGCACAAATATATAAACATATAAAAACAAAGGCTTAAGATAACAACTTAAGCCTTTTTATTTTATAATCAATTTCATTTCTTTTCACATTTTTCCCATGTGAAGGTGACACAAAAAGTGACACAGTTATTTTTATATTATCTATATTCCCAAATCATCATCTCTCACCAGTTTCTCTCCTGTTAACCGATTTTAACAAGTTTTCACTTTTGAGTTTGCACGTATGTTGCACGCGAAATCTTCTAATTCGATGCAGTTCGTACCTCAAAACATCAAGGCTGACTTGCGGGGAGTTATCCCCACTTAGTGTTTTGGATATA
>JAFGMA010000364.1 GCA_016927835.1 Candidatus Zhuqueibacterota bacterium
TACTGCAAACGGTCATAAATTGAACATTTTTTTACTGTCATTGCGAGGCGTTTTTTGCCGAAGCAATCTTTTCAGTGCTTAACCTCAGGGGATTGCTTCGCTGCACTCCGTTTCGCTCGCAATGACATGAAAGTTCAATTTGTGCCCGTGCAAAGTATAACTGGGTGATTCTCAGCTTTCTTCGAACCGGAATTCTCGTCGAAGTCGGGTATTTTCGTTTTCATCGCGTTGCACATGCAGCCAACACATCCGGGCAAGTGCCGGTTTTCATCGCACTACAAAATACAAATCTTTCAGATAATCCAGCACTTCGCCGGCAAGGTTCATTTTTTCGAAAACGATTTTGATCATCCCACGTTCTTTTTTGGATTTATCTGCGTAGAGCAGTTGCTTTTTGGATTTCATCAATTGCTTCTTCAATCGCTTTTCAGGCGAAATTACCAGATTCAGCAGCCAATCGATGAGCGCATTCAAGATCGGCGCCGCGATAAAGAGTCCCACCAAAAAACCCACAATGCTGCCTATCACCGGTACCCAGAACGGATAAGGACTGCCCGCGAACCATTCGGGAAGCTTGTACCAGGTCCGCTGGTACCATGCCAATTGGTTCCAGTAATAGGATTGCGCCACCGCCACACCAACCGGACCAAAGCCTTTCGTCATTTTATTGGCAAAATAATAGGAAGTAAAGATCGGTATCACCGTTTCAACAATCACCAGTTTGGTAATATCAGGCAGGAGCATGCTTTTCTCAACCGCATCCGCAATAATCTTTTCATATTTGGAGCGCGGTATTTTTTGGGCTTTCAGAATCCGTATCTCGTCTTCGATCAATGAGTTGATATTTTCATCAAGCGCCTCAAAATATTCGACCAGTTCCTCTTCCAATTCCTTCGAATGAAAAACCAATTCATCAAACCGGCGCCGCATATATTTTTCGGTAAACGTCTGCTGTTTTTCAAAAAGCTGCTTTTTGAAAAACAATTTTGCAATTAAATTGAAGATGTTTAAAATCAATAAGATGAAGTCAAGTCCCGTGTATTTGATATTCCTCAAAAAAATGCGATTTGCACGTCGCAATTCCTCCGCTCGAAACAAGGGCAGGCGCTCCTCGGCTGCTCTGAAGTGGTTTTCGACAATTTGAACGAGCCGCTTTTCCCAGTACTGCTTATCAATTTTCTGCTCCGGGTGTGTTTCCATTTTGTCTGCTTCTTCAACTGAATTCGATGTTTTGCGAATGATTCAAATAAGCAAGGACGATTTAGTATTCAGATTTTTATTCAATTAGGTGAATGGGACTTTTGCAGGCAACCCCGAGCGGAGCAGTTCGTGCCAGATTACGCTTTTTCAATTTTCAGCCCAATTCGGCAGACAAGCAACCATTTGCCTGGCAGAAATGGCTATTTGGCATGCCCCTTAAAGAAAAAAGAGAGCAGCACCGCCAGAATGCTCGTGATGAATGCGGAACCCGAAAAAACATTGCCATATCTGGTGAAAAAGGTTGTTTCATTTAAAATGGGAATCGAATCGTGAAGCATTGCTTCGGTAAAAGTTTTGGTTGATCCAAGAATTCGCCCGTAAGGATCAATAAAAGTGGAGATTCCTGTATTGGCACATCTGGCAATACTCACACGGTTTTCAATGGCGCGAAAAACAGCAATCCGCACATGTTGCTCTGGCATGGACGTCCTGCCGAACCAGGCATCATTGGTAATGACGGTCAAAAATTGTGCGCCTTTCTGCACAAAGAGCTTAACCAGTTGAGGAAAAACCGATTCATAACAAATAGCAACCGCAAATTTCGTTGTGTCCGGCGGACTTTCAGCAACCGGGACAGACAGATCCGCACTACTCGTATCCGGGAAACCGCGTTGCGCTCTTCGTGGTAATTTGAAAATTACCGGCGCTTCTCCGGGGGAAAAATTGCCCTGTCCCATTTCCAGTTCGTTTAGCAGCGATTTTATGAGCGTAAACGGAAATGAATCCTCATACGGAATCCGCTCGCCAAAGGGAACCAGCCTCAGTTTTTGATACGTCGGAATGTCATTCGTATGTGGTTTGATTAGGATTGCGGAATTAAAAGTTCGATATTCATAATCAGAAATGTATTCGTAATCCGGTGTGCCCGTAAAGATGGGTGTATTCAAACGATTCGCAAGACTACGCACCCTTGAAAGGTATGTAATATCTTTTTTTAAATAGCAAGGAGTCGCAGTTTCGGGCCAAACAATTAATTCAGGATGATCAGCAGCGGCGGCTTCTTCGGTTAATCGTTCGTAAATCGCGAAACTCGAGTCGCGGTATTCCGGTATCCATTTCAAATAAGGATCAATATTTCCCTGAATCAAAGCAACTTCGATGTGTTCATCGAAATGATCATTTTCCGGAATGATTATCAGACCATAGATATACGGAACAAGAAACAGCAAGATTAAAATCAACGCATGGATTATGATCAATCTGGCATTATTCAAATTTTTAAGCATTTGATAAAATAATACGTTGATCAAAATCAGCCAGAATGAGACGCCATAAATGCTGGTATATGAAGCGTATTGTATAAGATGCAGATAATAGGACTGTGAATATCCGAGCGAGAACCAGGGGAATCCGATTTGCCCGAGCGATTTGAGCCATTCGATCCCGGTCCATAGCAGCGGTGCAAAATATATCGCCCAGGGTCCAAGACGTCGTTTCAAAATGACTAATGCGACGGCAAACAGCGAGATATATAACGGCAGCACCAGAATGGCGCCGAATGCTCCCGCCAATGTTGCCCAGCCGATCCAATGGAGAATATTCAGGTTAATGTACAATCCTGCAATATAGCCCCACAGGAAAGCATGGCGCAGCGACTGATTTTCGAGGAGATAAAAAAGCGGAAGAATTGCGATGTAAGCTAAAAAGCCAAATTTGAAAGGAGGGAATGCCAGCGTCAGCAGCACTCCCATGAGAAGAACAAGAATAACTTTTTTTTTCATTTTTGATACGGTTTCGTTCCCGATTTCCCGAGCAGGTGCTTCGAGGCAAAAGCGTCATTGCCAGCAGAATAATTTTGAAAATAGCGCCCGGCTATTTTAAATGTTGCTATAAATAACTGAAATAGGTTTACGATTGAATGAACATTGATTTGCATTTCGGTTACAAGGATGAACCACACTATTTCCCGCCCGAATGGGCATCCCGATTTTTCAGTTGGGAGCTGATGCAACTCCGGATTCGAGATGAAACGCATACCTTCAATAAAGCTATTTCCACCGTTGCTCGTGTACGAATGGAACAATGCCGCCGGATTTTGGATTCCCGGCGGCAGAGTATATTGAATTATAACGTTATTATTCAGGTTGGATTTCCAGGGGTTGCTTCAAGACTTCTTTTAAGAGCTTTCCGGCTTTGAAATGCGTTTTGCGTCTGGCGGGGACATAAATAATTTCACCGGTTTTGGGATTTCGAGCTTTAGGTTTGGGTTTGGTCGTTTTAACTTCAAAAACGCCGAAATCTCTGATTTCAATGCGGATATCGGGATCAGCCTCAGCCATAAACTCCCGGAGCGTTGTGAATACGCCATCAACGATTTTTTCAGTTAAATAAATTTTCTCCCCTACCAGTTTAGCTGTTCGCTTTGAAACATCTTTCTTTGTGATAGTTTTTTTCATCGAAACTGCTCCTTTATTTTAGATCAATTTGTTTAAATATCATCAACTTACAGGGCAAAATGGAAGATATTTTGCACAAAAACCGGATTTAATACTTGGGGAAATGCAATTTCATTTTCCCGCACACGACTACACTTAACGAGCAATAGTAGAAATATTGATAATATCTTTCGAGGCGCCATTCAACCGTTCAACACTGATAACTCCCTCAACCTTGCTGATTTTGCTCATGACTCTAATGAGGTGATTTAGATTTCTTACTTCGATGATGACAATGCTATGAACCAGCGAATCCTGCGCATTCATAACAATACTGACAATATTCGTATCCGTCGAGGAGATGCTTTCGGTGATATCCCGGAGAAAATGCTTTCGATCTTCACCGAGTAATTTCAGTCTAGCCAGAAACTGACGATCACGCTCGACATCCCATTCGACATCAATTTTTCGTTCCGGATCCAACATCAATTTGAGAATATTTTTGCAATCACTCCGATGAATGACCACCCCTCGACCTTTAGTGATAAATCCCAAAATGCTATCGCCTGGAACCGGCTGGCAGCATTTGGCAAAATTTACCAATAAATTATCTAACCCCTGGACCCGAACGCCTTTTGCTGTACCGCGCGCACGACTGATGAATTTCTTAAAAAGCGAATCTTCTTCCTCTGATTCGAGCTTTTCGGGGGCAATTTTGCGAATCACTCCCTGAACCGGAATATCACCCCGTCCGATGGCAGCAAACAAGCGCGTTGGATCGGAAAAGCCATACGATTGAGCGATCTCTTCAAGCACCGAGTCATCGGGCTTGATATTGAAGCGCTTGAATTGCCTGGTGACGATCTCTTCACCCAGTTTCAGGCTCTGCTCGAACAGCGATTCCTTAATCCATTTTTTGATGCGGCTCCGTGCTCTTGAAGTTTTCGCAATTTTAATCCAATCCGGATTCGGCTTTTGGCTGGCTGAAGTAATAATTTCCACCGAATCACCGCTTCTCAGCCGATAATTCAACGGTACAATTCTGCCGTTAACTTTGGCGCCGATACAATGGTAGCCGATATCGGTGTGAACTGAAAATGCGAAATCAATTGGTGTTGCTCCGATTGGAAGCTTTAGCAAATGACCCTTTGGAGTGAACACGAATACTTCTTCATGAAACAAGTCGATTTTCAAATTTTCCATGAATTCATTCGGATCTTTTGCCTCATCCAATATCTGGCGCAAGGAGACCAGATAGCGGTCCAAATCGTCCTCGACAACCTTCCCTTCTTTGTATCTGAAATGCGCGGCGATGCCTTCTTCGGATGTCCGGTGCATCCCCTGGGTTCGAATTTGAATCTCCACCATTTTGCCATTCGGACCAATTACGGTGGTATGGAGTGATTGATACATGTTCGATTTGGGCGTCGCTATATAATCTTTGAACCGCTCATGAACCGGTGTAAAAATATTGTGTAAAATGCCCAGCGTAAAATAGCATTCTTCGACCTTTTTGACAATGATTCGGATAGCAAGCAGGTCGTAAATTTCTTCGAACGGTACACCGCGCTGCTTAATTTTGCGATAGATACTATAGAAGTGCTTGGGTCTTCCCTGTATTTTTGCCACGATATTAGCTTTCTTAAGCTCATCGCGGATTGGTTTCGAAATCTTCTTGATGTATCGTTCCCGTTCTTCGCGCTTTTCGGCAATCTTGTTTACGATGCTTCGATACTCACCGGGATGCAAAACCTTGAATGCCAGGTCTTCAAGTTCCCATCGAATTTTGCCGATCCCCAATCGATGAGCGAGTGGTGCATATACATCGAGTGTTTCGAGCGCGATCCTTTCGCGCTTTACTTCTGGCAGGTACTCAATCGTGCGCATATTATGTAAACGATCGGCGAATTTAATCAGAATAACGCGCATATCATTGACCATCGAGATGAGCATCTTGCGAAAGTTTTCTGCCTGCCGTTGCTCGGTGCTCTCAAATTTCAGTCCGCTGATTTTTGTAACTCCATTGACCAGGTTGGCAACTTCATTACCGAAATGCTCCTCGACTTCATCAATCGTTACACCCGTGTCTTCAGCAACATCGTGCAACAAAGCCGCCACAATGGTTATGTAATCCATTTTGAGTTCAGTCAACAAATTAGCGACTTCAACAGGATGCTCAAAATATGGTTCCCCTGACTTTCGTAACTGCTCTTGATGTGCTTCATAACTAAAAACAAATGCATCTTTGATCATTTTGAAATCAACTGCCTGGCTATAGCGCTTCACTCGTCGAATAAGTCGCTCTAAAGCTTTTACATAATGCTCTTCCATGTCCATTCCACGCTGTGCTATCATTTGAGATTGCCCAGATTAAATCATTTATCACATCGATACTATTCAATGCCAGCTCAATCTTTTGAAAAATTATTTCCAATCCTAATTCATTCTCGCTAGAATACATCTGCCGAGGAGTCGGAAGGGATTGCTTCCTCCTCATCATAATATTCCGGTGCCAAATCCGTAAATAACAGATATTCGTGTTTGAATGCAACTTTCACGGCGCCGGTAGGTCCGTTGCGCTGCTTTCCGACAATAATTTCGGCGATTCCCGGCTCTTCAGACAAACCATAAACTTCCGGGCGATAAATAAACATAACCACATCGGCGTCCTGTTCGATTGCCCCCGATTCCCTCAAATCGGATAATTGCGGACGCTTATCCGGGCGCGATTCAACCGCCCGGGAAAGCTGAGACAATGCCACAACCGGAACATCTATCTCCTTCGCCAATGCTTTTAGCGATTGCGATATCTGGGAAATTTCAATTTGCCGGCTTTCAAACCGTCCCGTGCCATGCGCTAATTGAAGGTAATCGACAATCAGGAGACCGACATCGTGTTCGACTTTCAATCTTCTCGACTTGGCTCGAATTTCCAAAACATTGATAGCCGGTGTATCATCTATAAAAATAGGTGCTTCCGCAAGCACACCCACTTTCATGCTCAAATTAGGCCACTCATCTTCCGAAAGGCGTCCGGTTCGCAATTTGTGGGAATCGACTTTGGCTTCGCTGCAGAGCATGCGCATCGCCAGTTGGTGATTCGCCATTTCGAGGCTGAAGATGCCCACCGGTATGCGATGCATGACTGCCGCATTGCGTGCAACATTCAGCGCTAATGCGGTTTTGCCCATCGAAGGTCGACCAGCGATAATAATGAGATCCGAACGTTGAAAACCGGATAGCATGTCATCGAGTTTACGGAAGCCTGTGGGCACGCCTATCAAGCCCGATTTGCTATGGCTATATTTATCGATAGCATCGAAGGTTTGATGCAAAATCGGGCTGATGGATATAAAACCGCTTCTTGCCCGATTTTGGCGGAGCGTAAATATTTTTTGTTCGGCTTTGTCGATTAGATCATACGCCTCGCTCTGCCCTTCATAGCTTTCGTTGGCAACTTCTGTACACGTACCGATGAGCTTTCTTAATAACGCTTTGTCCAGCACAATTTTGGCGTAATATTCTGCATTTGCAGCGGACGGAATATTTTCAGCCAATTGTGTCAAGTAGTAGCTTCCGCCAAGTGCGTCCAATTCACCTGCTTGCTGCAATTGGTTGGCGATGGTGATAACATCAATGGGTTCGTTTTTTTCAAAGAGCCTGATTGCTGCGTTAAAAATTTTTTGATGCGCTGCTTTATAGAAACACGATTCGTCCAGAATTTCTAGAATCCTGGGAAACACATCGTTATCGATCAACATGGCACCCAAAACAGACATCTCGGCATCCAGAGCCTGTGGCGGAACACGTTGAGCTGCTTGTATTTGCGGTGTCTTTTTCGCATCAGTATTCATAAAATTAAATAATTCTAAAGAAGAGGCAAAATTAAGCGCTAAAGTTCATCGTACACTTTTCGCAGCAACTTGACATCTTCCCAGGTCGGGCGTTTCCACTCGGCATGTCGCAACAGCGCCGCCGGATGGTACGTTACGATTAATTTGCTGGCAAGATATTGGTGCACTTTCCCGCGTATTTGATTCAAAGGCGCCTGGGTTTTCAATAATGCCTGTCCTGCAAAACGTCCCAAAGCCAGAATGATTCTCGGCTGGATTTGTTTTAGCTGGCTTTGCAGATAAAAATCGCACATCTGAATTTCATCTGGCATCGGATCGCGATTATCAGGCGGACGGCATTTGAGCACATTTGTAATATAGACTTGCTTGCGCTCAAACTGGATGGCTTGCAGGATTTTGTCCAACAATTTGCCCGCTGCGCCCACAAACGGCGCACCCTGTTGGTCTTCCTCGTATCCCGGTGCTTCGCCGATTAACATCACATCAGCTTGCTCGTTGCCAGCGCCAAACACTACATGCTTTCGCGTCGTTGATAATCTGCACTTTTTGCATGCGCTTGCCGAACGCTCTATTTCGCGCAATGAAATTATCGGCGGTTCATCCAGCGACATCAGCAGTTTATGCACATTCTGCGGGATATAAAAATCTCCCCCGCTCAGTTGCGATTGCAGAACCAGGTAATTTTTGGCAGCTTCCAAAACGGAATCGACTTCAACTTTGCCTGCTGTTGCCATCGCTAACCTTTAAATTATCAAAAAGTATGGTAATGAAAAACCTGCATCCGGACGCTCATGCATTTCTCTTCGCCGGATTATCGCTCGTTTGCTAACGGAATGATGCGCTCAAAAATTTGAGCTGCAATATTCCGTTTCGTATCGAGCGGCAACTGAACCAATTCATCTGCGCTGTTTAATAGCGTGACCGCGTTCGTATCAGCTTCAAACGCGGCGCCCGGCGTCAACGGATTATTAATTGCAATGAGATCCAATTTTTTTTCAACCAGCTTCCGGCGCGCATTTGCTATTTCATCGGTAGTCTCGACGGCAAATCCAACTAAAATTCGATTTCCTTTTCGTGTACCCAGTTCATGCAAAATATCGGTGGTGGGCTCGAGCCGGATACTTAATTTTGCATCCTTTTTTTTGATTTTATTTTTCGAGACTTCGCAGGGTTTGAAATCAGCAACTGCCGCAGCCATGATAATGATATCATACGCTTCAAATTCATCGAAAACAGCTTGTGCCATTTCTTCCGCAGAACGAATGCGGTGAATTGCCACTCCGGCAAATGGTTCGAGCGTATTCGGACCGCAAATCAATTTGACTTCCGCACCGTGCAAGGCAGCGATCTCAGCCAAAGCGAAACCCATTTTTCCGGAAGACCGATTTGTTAAAAAACGAACCGGATCCAGCGCTTCTTCAGTCCGCCCGGCAGTGATCAGGACGCACTTTCCCTTGAGCTTGTCCGTGCCAAACAAGGCGATTTTGAGAGAATCAATGATTCTGTTTTTTTCCGCGAGCCGACCGATTCCCTCTTCACCGCAAGCGAGGCTACCTTCGCCAGGTACAACAAACCGATAACCCAGTTGACTCAGCTTTCGAATATTGCCCTGAACAATCGGATTCAGGTACATCTGCTTATTCATCGCCGGGCACAACACCACAGGTGCGGTTGTAGCCATCACAGAGGTAGACAGTAGATCATCTGCAAGACCATTGGCAATTTTGCCGATGCAATTTGCAGTTGCCGGGCAAATGAGTACCACATCCGCCCAGCGCGCGTTTTCAATGTGAATTGTTCTGGCTAAACGCTGTTCGGGAAAGAGATTGCAAAGAACACTATTTTCGGATAGCGTTTCAAAGGTTAAGGGTGCGATAAATTGTTGTGCGGACCGGGTCATTATAATTCGGCAGTCAGCGCCGTTTTTTTTCAAAGTCCGAATGATATCGCAGGTTTTGTAAGCTGAAATTCCTCCCGTAACCCCAATCAGAATTTTGCTGCCTTCAAACATGGAGTATCAGAGAATTGAGCTATTTTTCATATTCATATTTTAGCTTGCCATCAAGCATTTCATTTATTGCAATAGTTGTCGGCTTCGGCAGCTTTGTATATTTTTGAAGGATACCATCTTTTTCAATTTCATCCAACTCATAATCTTCCACATCCATGTCGGTATCATTCTCATCCATCCTTGCCACGCGTTGCTCCTCATTGATCTGTCTTGCGCGTTTAGCAATGATAACAATGGCTTCGTATAAGTTATCTGCATGTTTTTCTAATTGATCCAAAGCAAGAGTACTTGCCATTTGCGGGGACCCTCCAATGATTAATTCGTGATTTATTTAAAATCGTAATTCTATTGTTAAGTGAATTTATTTTCGGCAGCATGCAGCGATGATCAGGTTTTCAACTTCGAGAATCGTCCTTTCCAGGTCTTCATTGATCACCGTGTAGTCATAAAATTTTGCCTGGCTCATTTCGCGATCGTATCTGCCCATTCTTTTTCTGATTTCAGCCTCGCAGTCTGTAGCGCGATCTCTCAATCTTTTTAGCAATACTTCTTTCGAAGGCGGAACAATGAAAATCAGCAGAGATGATTCCGGATATTGCGTTTTGACCGCTCTGGCACCTATTACATCAAGGTCGAGGACGACGATATATTGCTCGCTCAGTCGCCTTTCAACCTTTTCCCGCAGCGTTCCGTAATAATAGCCATGCACTTCAGCCCACTCGATAAACTCATTAGCATCAATTTTTTGTCTGAATTCGGCTTCCGAGAGAAAGCAATAATCGATCCCATCTACCTCACCTTTTCGAGGAACTCGGGTAGTCGCCGAAACCGAATAATGATATTTCAGGCGGTTATTTTTCAGGATTCCGGCGATTATCGAGCTTTTTCCCGCCCCTGAGGGAGCTGAAACAACTACAAGCAAACCACTCATATCATAATCCTTGCAACTGGCTGTTCACAAATCGCTTCAACGCAAACATCAGGTCCGGTAATAATAATCAGCGATTTATTGCAAAGTGGATTGCAATCAAAAAATCAGTTTTTTCGATAGTTTTGGATTCGATGAATAATCGTTTCAGTAGAATTGGCTGAAAGAATTACCTGATTCGTATCAGTCACAACGACTGCTTTGGTTTTCTTCCCCATTGTCGCATCGATGAGCTTGCCATTTTCTTTGGCATTGCCAATGAGCATTTTGATCGGTCGAGAATCCGGCGATATGACGGCGATAATACGCTCCAATGCAATATAATTCTTATAGCCTACACTTATCATTTTAGTGCTTTCTTTTCAATATCAGATGTAATTGTTTTTATCGAATTCCGCGAATTGCCTTAATGCGCGTTTTTGTTCTGCGGGCGATGCCCTGCATATCATTCAATGTTTTGAACTTGTTCGCGTATTCTCTCTATTTCCTCCTTTAGACCTACGACCAGATGGGCAATCTCAGCATCATTTGCTTTTGCCCCGATAGTATTTGCTTCACGATTCATTTCCTGAAGCAAAAAATTGAGTCGTCTGCCGCCAGAGTTCGGACCGCTGATAGTCTCCAAAAACAAATTGTTATGGCTTTTAAATCGGGTACATTCTTCTGACACATCCACTCGATCAGCCAATATCGCTATTTCCATTTCCAGTCGACCCGCGTCCAGATTTTCAACATCGGCCAATTTCGCAAGACGTTCAGTTAATTTATCAAATTCAATTTGACTGCGGGATTTTGACAGGTGCTCGATTTTAACAATTGCCTCACCCATCAGAGCGATGCGCGTTTTCAAGTCCTTGCAAAGCTGCTCGCCTTCTTTCTTCCGCATCGATACGAGATCGTCAAGCGCACGCTCGAGTGCTTGCTTCACGTGTTCCCAAGTTTCCGTTTCATCTGCATTGTCTTCTTCTTCAATGAAATAGCTTTGAAATTGCAGCAAATCTGACAGTTTGAGTTTTTGCCTGAATTTCAGACTTTTTTTCAGAAGAGTCAATCGGTTCCAAATATTTTGCGCATTTTCTATATTGAAAATCAACCCTTGAAATTGATTGTCATTCGTCGTTTTCAGCATAACAGAAATATTCAAACGTCCGCGCTCAACATATTTTTTTGCAATATCCTTCACCGCCTGCTCCTGTTGACTACATGCTTTTGGCAGCTTAACAGAGATATCCAGGAAGCGGTTATTCAATGAACGGATTTCAACACTCGCTTCAACTGTTTCAGCCTTAGCCTCCCCGCGTCCATATCCCGTCATACTCAATATCATGGTCTTTTTTCTGCTCTAAAATCAGGTCGAATCAATAAAAAATGGGTAGCATATTTTACGTATTGGCAAAATGCTAATTTCTATTATTAAGTTGAATATTACAGTTGACTTAGATTATACAAATTTTTTTTTTAATTGTCAATCTAAATTTTCATTTTTTTTTATTTTTTTTAGGGATAGAGCAATTTCTGTTGGTACAGCAAATAATAACAAAACAAAGCTTGTACACTTTTCAAATTCGAGTGAATTGCGATTCAATTTTTGAGTCGCGCATTTTCGACTTTAGGCATTTAAAAAAGCTTAGTCGAATGAGTGAATCTTCAAAAGCTTCTTGAAACGCAGAGACCACTGAGTTGGCAAAGGAAAAACAAAAATAAAGATCGTTTCTCTGCGGTTCTCAGCGTCCTCGGCGCCTCTGCGTTAAATTTAGGAGGTGGAATAAAACAAATTACCCAGTAAAATTTCTGAAGTTGCTATTTATCAAAATTATTTTTAAGCAAAATGTCCAGGTTATTTAATCCCACATCCTTAATTGCTAAACCGTGTAACTGAAATCGCTTTTTCAAAATATTTTTTCAGGACGATTTTGTTTGTTTTAAGCGATAGTTTAAAAA
>JAFGMA010000365.1 GCA_016927835.1 Candidatus Zhuqueibacterota bacterium
AGAAGGTTCCTTATCGAATCACATCCAAAATATCAACAATGAACTCGTATCGGCAATATCATTGCTTGAATTAGAATTAGACTTTTCGGAAGAAGAAGTGGAATTTGTTAGCAGAAAGGAATTCGCGGTTAGGCTGCAAAAGATATCTGAAACGCTGGAAAGACTGGTTCTTTCATATCGAAGAGGAAAACTGATAAAAGAAGGTCTAAAAGTTGTTATTGTTGGCAAACCGAATGTTGGAAAATCAAGTTTGCTGAACGCTTTGCTAAGGGAAGATCGGGCGATTGTAACAGATATTCCAGGTACAACGCGTGATGTATTGGAGGAATTAATAGAACTCCAGGGCAATTTATTTCGCATAGCAGATACCGCCGGGATGATCGATTCGAATGATATTGTTGAAAAAGAGGGGATACGCAGGAGCGAGCGAATGCTCGAAAAAGCTGATATTGTACTTGCCATGTTTGATGCATCCAGAAAAGTCGACCAATGGGACGAAGCACTATTAGCGCGTCTGGATACCAAAGCATCTGGTAAGAGGATAATAATAATATTGAATAAAATAGATGCGATTGATTCTGAAATCGATTTTGCATCGCTAAAAAAAGAAGAGAACGTGCCTTTTATAGAAATGTCGGTGAAGCATCTGCAAGGATTTGTCCAATTGGAGAGGGAACTCCTGCTTGCCGCAAATCGTGAAATATCAACTTGTGACGGCGATATAGTGCTAACAAACAATAGGCATGAAATTGCACTGAAGAAGGCTTTGGAGAGTTTAAAGCATGCAATCGCGTCAGTCAATCTGAATTTGAGTCAGGAATTAATTGTAGTCGATCTAAGGGCAGCACTCGATTATCTCGGCGAAATTATCGGCTTGACAACGTCTGAAGATATCTTGAATGAAATATTTTCAAAATTTTGTATAGGGAAGTGAAATTGTTTCACGTGAAACAACGGTCTAATTTAAATAAAATATGATAGATGAAAAAGAAATATTCGATGTTGTCGTAGTGGGAGCTGGGCATGCCGGCTGTGAAGCCGCACTAGTTGCTGCAAAAATGGGCGCCAAAACCTTGCTATTGACGATGAATATTGGTACGATTGCCCAGATGTCATGCAATCCGGCAATTGGTGGCTTGGCAAAAGGGCATTTGGTGAAGGAAGTCGATGCGCTCGGAGGAGAGATTGCTAGGGCAACCGATGAAACAGGTATTCAATTCCGGATGCTTAATCGCTCGAAGGGACCCGCAGTATGGTCGCCTCGCGCGCAAGTTGATCGACAGGAATATGGAAAACGTATGCGCCTGGCAATTGAACAGCAAAAAAATCTGTTCCTCAAACAGGTGATGGTGACAGGCGTCATGGTGGATGGGAATGATATAATTGGTGTCGAAACCATGACCGGATTTAGAATCGCATCAAAAAGCGTTATTTTAACGAATGGTACTTTTCTCAATGGACTCATTCATATCGGAATGAAGAGCTATTCGTCAGGTCGCGCTGGTGAATTTCATTCCACAGGGATAACTGAAAGCCTGGTGAAAATGGGATTTGAATACGGTAGATTGAAAACCGGAACGCCACCACGAATTGATGGTAAATCCATCGATTTTTCAAAAACATTAGAACAACCTGGCGATGAAAATCCGATTCCCTTCTCATTTCGCAACCGGTCGATCGAGAATGAACAACTGCCTTGTTACCTTACAAACACCAATGAGAAAACGCATGAAATATTGAAAAGCGGATTCGATCGATCACCATTGTTTACAGGCATAATTGTAGGCATCGGTCCAAGATATTGTCCATCAATCGAAACCAAAATTGATCGCTTCGCAGATAAACCGAGCCACCAAATATTTCTGGAGCCCGAAGGAAGATATACAACGGAGTTTTATGTGAACGGATTCGCCACAAGCCTGCCGGAAGATATTCAACTAAAAGGACTGCGGAGCATAAAGGGTCTTGAGAAAGCAGAAATCACGCGGCTGGGTTATGCGATTGAATATGACTATTTTCCACCAACTCAACTGAAGCACACGCTCGAAACAAAACGCGTCAATCATTTATATTTTGCAGGACAAATAAACGGCACTTCAGGTTATGAAGAAGCGGCTGCCCAGGGAATCATAGCCGGTATCAACGCGGTTCTCAAATTACGAAACGAAGAGCCGCTGATTATCAGTCGAGACCAGGCATATATTGGCGTACTTATTGATGATTTAGTAACCAAGGGGACGCAGGAGCCATATCGTATGTTCACATCTTTAGCGGAATACCGACTTTTGCTCCGGCAGGACAATGCAGACCTCAGGTTAATGGACTATGGTTACAAACTGGGGCTGATACCTGAATCGGTATTTTCGTATAAAGAGGAAAAACAGCATTTGATACAGGAATCGCTGGCGTATTTGAAAACATTCAAAATTAAGCCGGAGGAAATAAATCCGATTCTTGAGCGCGTCAAATCAGCGCCTATTAAATTCAGCGAGAGCATTTTTCAACTATTGAAGCGCCCCGAACTCACTGTGGCTGACCTGAAGGGGATAACAAGTCACCCGCTCTTTAAAAGCCAGTCAAACACTATTTGGCGAGATGTCATCGAACAAGTCGAAATTGAGGTGAAATACGAAGGCTTTTTTAACCGGCAAAGCGAGCATATTGTTCGAATGAGGCGACTGGAGGAAAAGCTAATTCCCGAACGATTTGAATATGACTCAATCCGCGCGCTATCGGCTGAAGCCAAAGAAAAACTAAACAAAATTAGACCAAGAACGATTGCTCAGGCATCCAGAATTTCAGGAATTTCGCCAGCGGATATTTCAGTATTGCTGATCAATCTAGAAAAGAAACAACGCGTACGCTAGATGTTCCACGTGAAACAAGCTTGTATCTACTAAAATATCAAAGACTAATATGGAAAATGAAATACAAGCCTTGCGTTCGAAACTCATGAATTCGTATATAAAAAGCGATTTTAACTTGTCGCAGTTTATAATCTATATCAAATTAATACGCGAATGGAACCTGCGAATCAACCTGATTTCTAAAAATGACGAGAAGCGAATTGTCGAACGGCATGTTTTGGAATCGATTGCGGTTTTGGATGGGGTCGAGATTCCACCGCGTTCTCTTTGTCTCGATTTAGGTTCCGGTGGAGGATTTCCCGGGATGCCAATTAAAATTGTACGATCCGATCTTGAAATATCTTTCCTGGATTCAAAAAGAATGAAATGCCTGTTCCTGAAAAAGGTATGTGATGAACTCGGATTGAACGGTGCAAATGTAATTTGCCAACGAGTCGAAGCGTTTGCACAAGAAAATAGTAAAAAATTCGATTTCATTTTTGCGCGGGGCGTTGCTGTGCTGTCTCAATTATGGCAATGGGGGCAGACTCTGTTGAGTCAAGGTGGAAAATTACTCGCATGGAAAGGCGGCGAACTGATAGGTGAAATCGATGCGTTGCTTGGAGCTTATCCGGACGTGAAAACAAAAATTTTAAAATTGCCTTCACAATTTGTCGATCCTGCTTTAGATAGAAAAGTTGTTATTATAACGCGAGACCAAACCAACAAATAATTATTATTGAGGAAACGATTTGAAATGGGCTCGAACACCAGCAAGCGGCTTTTCGAAGAAATACAAAATCTGGCAACGGAAAAACGAAATCCCGCAACAAACAAAATCGATACCTTGCCGGCAGTTGATATTTTAAAACTGATTAATAATGAAGATAAACAAATTCCCTTTATAGTTGAAAAGGAGATTCCCTATATTGCACAAGCTGTCGAAATAATCGTGCAAGCTTTCAATAACAATGGCCGATTATTTTACATCGGTGCCGGAACGAGCGGTCGTTTGGGAGTATTGGATGCTTCGGAATGCCCACCTACATTTGGTGTGCCGTACGATATGGTTCAGGGAATTATCGCCGGTGGATATGAGGCTTTGGTTAGAGCACAGGAAGGTGCAGAAGATAAAAAAGAAAAGGGCGCGGATGATTTATTAGCGCGAGGATTCAACGCCAATGATGTCGCCTGCGGACTTGCAGCAAGCCGTCGCACGCCTTATGTGATTGGCGCAATAGAGAAAGCCAGAGAAATCGGCGCTAAAACGATTTATATAACTTGTACTCCAAGAAGCGAAATGAATGTGCCGGTCGATGTCGCAATTTGCCCGGTTGTCGGACCCGAGGTTATTATGGGATCAACCCGGATGAAATCAGGCACAGCTCAAAAACTCGTCGTGAATATGCTCACTACAACTTCGATGATTCGGTTGGGCAAGGTTTACGAAAATATGATGGTCGATTTGCAGATGACATCCAAAAAATTGGAGGAGCGATCTAAACGTACTGTGATGATTATTACAGGGGTGGATTACGAGACCGCAGCAACTACCCTGAAAGATGCTGATGGTCATGTGAAAACCGCCCTGGTCATGATTTTGGGGGGAGTCGCTAAAGATCGTGCGTTAAAATATTTGGCAGAAAGCAAAGGATTTGTACGAAACGCATTAGAGCTGATAAAGAATGAAAAATGATATCAACATGTTTATCCGTGAAATAAAACAAAAAATAAGTACATCGGGTACTCTTGCTCATCTTTTAAACCAGATAGGCGATCTTCCAGCAAATAGATATGTAAAAGGCATTTCTGGTTCGCTTTTATCACTTGTTATGGCGCATATCTTTGAGCGAACTTCGCACTCTATTTTTTATGTCTGTGTTGACGAACTGCAAGCGGAAATGGTGAAGCAAGATCTGGAGCTTTTAATTGATCCTGATCAAGTCGCATTCTTCCCGGCAAAGGAATTATTCGCGCATCGCAAGGTGACAACAGATGCCGGGATTCAAAGCCAACGAATGGCTTCAATTGAAAAACTGATCAACAACAAAAAAACGATAGTAGTTGCTTCCGCGAGATGCATCGCACGAAAAGTTGCTCCACTTTCAAATTTCCGAAAGCAACGGATCGAACTGAGCCATGGAAAAAACATTAGTTTCGACAGCTTCATACAGCAACTGGATGATATGGGCTATCGACGACAGCCTTTGGTCGAGTACCAGGGAGATCTAAGTGTCAGAGGCGGAATTATTGATATTTTTCCATTCTCGAAAGACGAGCCGGTGCGCGTGGAATTTTTTGGGGATCAAATTGAGTCGATTCGAACCTTTGATATCGCTACCCAGCGCTCGGTTTCGCCGATTTCAGCACTCACAATTTATCCCAAGGAACATGATTCTGCTGAAGGAGTCATACGCGATCCGCTCGTGTCAAATTCCGGAAATCTGGCGGATACATGCCTTGTGGAATACCTGCCTAAAAATGCCTTGTTGATCCTGGAAGAACCAGAGCGCATCGGTGCCGAAATTGATTCCATCCGTTTTGAGATGGAAAAGCTGTATCATCTTGGCGAGCATGCTATCGATCTCTCCAGCCAGAGAAACGCCCCATATTTTGACTGGAAAGGTTTGCAGGCGATTATGCGAGAATATTCCAAACTAAATCTGATCGCTTTCAAACTTGTAGGGATTGATGATTATATTGACTTCAATTCGCATTTAGCCGGTGAATTCTCAGGCAATTTGAAACTCCTGCAAAGCAAAATCGATGAGTACTCTAAATCTGATTCACGCCTAGACGGCGGAGATACGCCGGCATATTTTCTATGTGAATATCCTGAGCAAGTTCAACGCATGAAAAACCTGTTCGATGAAGTGGAGATTTCGCCGAATATACTCGCTGTGAAACACTGCGGGCTTTCCGGAGGATTCGTTTTCCCGGAAGCAGGTTTAATGCTCATCACCCACCATCAATTTTATGGTCGCTTTCGCCGAATGAAATCCCGCAAAAAAGCACATGCTGGCTTGACACGAGCACAACTTGAAGCGCTATCATCCGGGGACTATGTGGTTCATGAAGATCATGGAATCGGAAAGTTTGTAGGTCTCAAAAAAATTACAGTAAGCGGTAGCGAAAGAGAGTGCATTCACATCATCTATAAAGAGAAAGATTCTCTTTATGTGCCCCTTGATCGCATGAATCGAGTACAAAAATACTCCGCGAAAGAAGGGGCAGTACCTGTACTTAATCGCCTCGGGGGAAGTGAATGGCAGAAATTAAAGAAGAGAACGAAACGTAGAATAAAGGATATCGCCCGCGAGCTTATCGCTCTTTATGCTGCAAGGCGAGCCAGCAAGGGATTTGCTTTTTCTCCTGATTCCCACTGGCTGAAAGAACTCGAAGCTTCCTTCGTATATGATGAAACACCGGATCAGGAACGAGCGATTACTGAAGTCAAGCGCGATATGGAATCGGATCAACCGATGGATCGGCTGGTATGCGGTGATGTCGGTTTCGGAAAAACCGAGGTCGCAATTCGGGCTGCCTTCAAAGCAATTAACGATAATCGTCAAGCTGCAATGCTGGTTCCCACGACAATTCTGGCTCAACAGCATTATGCGACTTTCAACGAACGGCTTGCCTCGTTCCCGGTGAAAGTGGAGATGCTTTCAAGATTTCGCACCAAACAGGAGCAGGCTATTATAATTAAAAGACTTAGCGAAGGAAAAATAGATATTATCATTGGTACTCATAGAATACTTTCTAATGATATAAAATTTAAGAATTTAGGATTATTAATAGTCGATGAAGAACAACGATTTGGCGTCCGTCACAAAGAGCAAATCAAGCACCTGAAGAAAAATATCGATGTATTGACGCTAACCGCTACCCCCATACCTCGAACACTTCACATGTCATTAATCGGTGCGCGTGACATGTCGAATATCGATACGGCACCCCGAAACCGGCTACCGGTCTTTACTGAGGTATTGGAGTTCGACAAGGAGTTTATAAAAGAAGCAATTCTTCGGGAAGTTGAAAGAGGTGGACAGGTGTTCTTCGTCCACAATCGGGTTCAAACCATCGATGCCGTTGCTGATATGATTCGGCGGCTGGTGCCGGAAGTGAAAGTCGCAACCGGTCACGGTCAAATGTATGAAAAGCGGCTCGAAAAAATCATGCTTGATTTCATGCACAAAAAGTATCATGTGCTGGTTGCAACGATGATTATTGAAAATGGGCTGGATATTCCAAATGTCAATACCATCATCATCCACCGCGCGGATCGTTTTGGTTTGGCTCAATTGTATCAGCTTCGAGGACGCGTAGGGCGTTCGTCTCAACGCGCGTATGCATATCTGCTGATCCCCCCGATTCGGCGAATTACAAATATTGCACTGAAGCGACTTCAGACAATTGAAGAATTTACAGAATTGGGCGCCGGATTCAAGATTGCCATGCGCGATTTGGAAATACGAGGCGCAGGTAGTGTGCTCGGTGCAGAGCAAAGCGGATTCATCGATGCCCTGGGCTTTAATTTGTATTGCAAAATATTGGATGAAGCAGTAAAAGAATTGCAGATCGATGAGAAGATACACACTGAAGCAGCGAAACCGCCAGCTATTGAAACAATCATAGATGTTGATCTTAATATCCACATACCGGTTGAGTTTATCTCTCACAATCATATCCGCCTGGATTTCTATCGACGGTTGGTTGACTCAATTCATTTAAAGCAAATAGATGATATTCAGGAGGAAATGATTGATCGATTCGGTAAGCTTCCCGAAGCCGCAAATAATTTATTTGAACTTCTGCGAATGAAGCTTCTCGGCAAAATGATTGGATTGAGCCGGGTCTATATCAAGGAGAAAAAATTCATTGCATCTTTCAGCCCCGAAATATATGCAGAACAGGCACCGCGTTTTCAGGAATGGATCTCAAGCTTGATTGAACGCGCAAATCTGCCGTTCAAATTTGTACAGGATTCTGAATTACTGCAAATTCATTTGAGGTTGAATACTTCGACGAGGAACCGATTGAAATACGCAAAAAAATTCTTGCAAAGTTTGGTATAATTCACTAAATTCATGCGCCTGTGAAAATTAACCACTGAAAATCTGGAGGGAAAAATGAAGCAAAATTTGTATCGAATTGGAGGAATTGGTTTATTAGTGCTCTTGGTCGTTCTATGTGTCTGCGGCAATCGGGAAGATAAACCGGTTGCAAAGGTTGGTGATCGGGTTATTACGCTTGGCAAATTTGAAACGGAATTCATGCGGGGCAAAGCCCCGAATGTAGTAGCATCTGCAAAGGATTCGGTGAAGCTGGCGCATTTGAATACCATGATCGAAGATGAACTCAAGATTCTGGAAGCTTATGCCCAAAAGCTCGATGAAGATAGCGTTTTGGTGACGGAAATTAAAAACCGCGAAAAAAATGAAGTTGGTCGCAGGGTCTGGGAAAAAGAAGTGTTGGAAAAGGTAATTCCGGATTCTGAAGTTCGAGAATTTTATGTAAATTCTCAAAAAGAAGTGCATGCTCGCGATATCCTTCTCCGAGCAACAGATAAAGATAGTGCCGAGGTCATCAAGCGAGTTGAAGATCAAATTAATAAAATTTACGATGATCTGAAAAGCGGTGCAAAATTCGACTCATTAGCCAGGAGATATTCCCAGGATAGAGGTACAGCACCAAAGGGCGGTGACCGGGGATTCCTGAAATGGATACCGAACATGAGCGATAACGAATTGTATCGTGTCGCTTTCGAGTTGAATGAAGGTGAGCTTTCGAAACCATTTAGAATGAGCAACGGTTTTCATATTATAAAAGTTGAAGAAGTGAAGCCTTTAGAAACACAGATGGGTCCGTATGAGAAGGAAAAAGATAAAATCCGCAGGCAGTTTATGGGTTCTCGAAGCAAAGAGATCCAGGAAGGTATGGATAAATTTACTGAAGTCCTGAAGAAAAAATATGACGGGAAGCTTTTCGAAGATAATATAAAAGCCATTGCTGCAAAGCTCAAAGAAGCGAAGGCAGCGTCAGATACTACGGAAGAAGAGCCGCCCAATATGGCGAAGCAACCGATTCGCCCCTCTCCAGCGAACGATTTCTCCGTGTTGTCCCCGGATGATTTGGAATTGCCTTTATTCAAATACGATGGCGGAGAGATTAGCGTTGGCAGGATTATTAATGAGGTTAAAGGGTATCCACCGGGAAGACAACCCAATTTAGGCGATGCCGTAAGCTTTGCTGAATATTTGAAACGCGTCATTCTGGTTGAACTCTATGTGCATGAAGGGTATCAGCGAGGGTACGATCAAGAAGAAGAAGTCGAGAAGCAGTTCCGCGAGCAGATCGAAAGTTCAATTAAACGTGTAATTTATCAACAGAATGTACTGAATGTTGCAAATCCCGCTGATGATGCATTGATGGCTTATTACGAAGTCAATAAACAAAAATATATGCACCCTGAGCGTCGGGATGTCCAGGAAATCTGGATCAAGGGTGACCGCAAAAAAGCAGAAGCGGTACTAAGAGACGTAAAAGTGTTGAAAAAAGATTTCAGTTCTGTGGCGAGAAAATATAACGAAAGAGCTTTCACGAAGAAAAAGGATGGCAGACTCGGACTTATTCGGGATAATCAATATGGTGCGGTTGGCAAAGAAGCTTTCAAAATGAAAGCGAATGAGATTTCTGATATCGTCCCCATGGGCAATAATTATTCGATTATCAAGTTATTGGAAATCATTGAACCGCAAATGAAAACCTACGATGAGGTGAAATATCAGGTTCGGAATGAGGTATTGAAGCAGATTAGAACTCAAAAAGAAAATGAGTGGATGGCAGAACTGAAGAAAAAATATAAAGTTATTGTTTACGATAACCTTCTGAAAGAAGCCTGCAAGAACGAGGAATGATAGCGAGTCTGGTCGGTTGCCTGACTCTGAACCCAGCCGAAACGGATAAAATATTTGATGCGACATGATGGAATGCTTCTCGATTATGTTCACTATCGAATTAGATGATTACAGGAACTAATTGAAAAAAAATGATTATAAAATAACCAGGACGTTGTGTATCAGAGGTGAGATGAAATAGCATAAAAATTTCCCTAATCTCAACGCTATTTCATCTCACCCTGCTTTAATAAATTGAGATGATCATGAAACGCGCTCGTTTACTAAGTATTCTTGCTTTGTTTGTCCTGTTTTCGAATTGTGGTCAACATGAAGAACCTCAGAAAATTGTAGCCAGTGTGGGAAATGAATATCTGACAATCGCAGATATTGAAAACCTGATTCCCGAAGACTATCATTCGAAAATTTCCCTGGATCAAATTAAGGTTTATATCGATCAATGGATTGATACCCGCCTGATTTACGAAGAAGCGGTCAAACTCGGATTGCATAATTTGTATAAAGAAGAATTGCACAGGGAACTTAAAAAAGTCGAAATCGAATATCTGGCGTATAAACTCATTGAAGATCAAATAAACGCAAATATCGATATTCAGGAAGATAAATTGCAGTCATTTTATGAAGAGAACAAGGACTCCTTCATCCGCGAAAATGAAGAAGTCTGGGCATATCACATTCTGGCTGCAGATAAAGAGGAAGCAGATGATTTTCTGAAACGATTGCGCAGCGGTGAAAGCTTCGAAGAATTATGTCGCCAACGAGCAATAAATAGCAAGAGGCTTCTTAGTAACGATGGTGATTTAGGGTATGTGGGAAGAGACGCTCTCCCTGCATCCCTGGCTAGTGATCTTTTTAAGCTGAAAAAAGGCTCATTCTCTTCGCCAATTAAAACCGATTTCGGATATCATATTTTTAAATTGATCGATAAGCAGCCCAAGGGCAGCGTCCGAACTCTCGATGAGGTTCGGGCAAAAATTACTGAAATTCTCAAGGTTGAAAAGCGAAAAGAGGATTATGCCAGTTTCCTGGCAAAGCTGCGGGCGCATGCGGTTGAGCAAAAAAAGCTATCTCTTAATTTGAAGCTGTTAAAGGCGTTTTCACCAGATACCACAGAAAGTGGTTCCCAATAATACATTTTTGAAAGCAAACAATATGAAAAGAAGATTGATATGGAGCGCGGTGCTGTTTTGGGCAATGATGGGAGCGATAAATTTTCATTGTTTAGCTCAGGAAAAGCAAGTGCTGGACAGAATTGTTGCTGTTGTAGATGATGATATCATACTACTTTCCGAATTGCAGCAACAGGCTTACAAATTGGCGTTTGAATTCAAAGTAGACGTTCAGCGCGATCCTGAAAAATTCAACGAATTGATGAAACAAGTGCTGGATAATCTAATCATTCAGAAAATCCTTTTTGTCAAAGCCAAAGAAGATACTATCGTTGCCGATGATAACCATGTCGAGAGCGAAATCGAATCTCGCATTAATTACTTCACCAGGGAATTGGGCAGCCCTGAAAAAGTGGAAGAATATTTCGGATCCCCAATTTCCAAAATCAAAAGAACGTTGAGGGAAGAAATTCGCCAGGGATTGATGGCTCAGCAAGTCCGGGATCAAAAAATACGGGATATCAAGATTTCCCGACGCGAAGTCCTCGAGCTTTATCGTTCCATGGGTGACAGCCTGCCAACCATCAAAGAGCAAGTACATATCGCCAATTTGATGGTAAAGGTAAAACCCGGCGAAGAAGCCAGGCAAGTTGCATTGCGCCGCATTACTGCGATCCAGAAAACGCTTCAGGATAGCGCGGATTTCAAGGAACTCGCATCCCAGGTTTCGGACGATCCGGGTTCGGCAGCCGCGGGCGGAGAATTAGGCTTTTTTAATCGAGGGCAGCTTGTAAAGGAATTCGAAGAAGTTGCGTTTGGGCTAAAGCCTGGGGAGACTTCCGATATTGTGGAATCACCGTTTGGATTCCACATTATTCAGCCCATTGAACGTAGAGGAGAAAAAATAAATTGCCGCCATATTCTCGTCTCTTTAGTTCCCACTGAAGAAGATGAGAAACAAACCGTTGAATTAATCAAACAAATTTATGATAAAATTGCGAGCGATAGTGTCAGCTTCGAAACGATGGTAGAAAAATATTCGGACGACATCGAATCTAAAGACAAAGCCGGCGACCTCGGTTGGTTCCCGGAAGATGACCTGCAAATAAAAGAATTCCAGACCGCACTGAAAGATTTGAAGCCTGGTGAAATATCTTACCCATTTAAAACGAAATACGGATATCATATTCTGAAATTGTTGGACCGACAGCAACCGCGCGAGCTATCGCTTGATGAAGACTGGGAACAAATCGAACGTTGGGCGTTGAATTTGAAGCAACAAAAGGAATTCTTAGCCTGGGTCGAAGAACTGAAGGAAGATATTTATATCCGAGTCGATAAAATAGATGACTGATATATTACAATACTGGAGGCTGGATTAAATAGGTTGCAGATTTGATTAGCAGCAGCAACCTGTAACAGCGAAATATACAATTACTGTTGTAGCCTATTTTATCCCGCCGCTTGTGCCCCCTTTTTTAAGATAGCTTAATTGACCTATAAATTTATTCGTCCTGAAGAACTACCTCATCGGGAATGCCATTCATTATTTAATTGCCCAAAATCGAAAGCTTAGTTCAATGAAAAAAATGCTTAATTTCGTTGCTGCCTTCCTTTTAATTCTGCATTGCAGCGCAATTGTCGCTGCTGACTCGCATTCAGAACGAATCCGGTTCATTTATTTCAATGATTTTCATTCGCAAAATTTGCCCCTCAAGCAAGACGAAGTGGCGTCAAGCTCACCTCTGGTGGGAGGAGCAGCAACACTGGCGGCTTATATCGATTTGTTTAAACAGAATTTTGATAGCCATGTTTTCGTTATCGACGCCGGAGATGATTACCAGGGATCGCCAATCTGCGAAATCACGAAAGGATTCTCACAAGTTAAAATTTTAAACGTAATTATGCCGGATATAATGACCATCGGCAATCATGAATTCGATTATGGCAGAGATGGCATAAATATTCTCATTGAAAATGCCAAATTTCCGATTGTCACAACGAATATCCTGGATAAAATCAGGGAAACGTATGTCGGTGAAAAGCATCTCATTCGTAAGTTCGGAAATATACGTATCGGATTCATAGGCCTGATTTCGAATTCGATGCCAAAACTTACGCAAGAGGAAAATTTGGAGGGCTATACCTTTTTAAATACTCACCTGGCTGCCCGGGCGACTATCGAAGAAATTCGTGACCAGGTCGATCTCATTGTGGTGGTCAGTCATTGCGGTGATGTTGCCGATATATCTCTCGCCCGGAAAGTTGAAGATATCGATATCATTATTGGCGGACACTCGCACAAGACACTATTTAAGCCATTGATAAAAAATAATACAATCATCTGTCAGGCTGGCTATAAAGGAAAATATGTCGGTATTTTAGATATTTTGGTGGATGTCGAAAGCAAGAAAATCACTAAATATCAAACCTGGCTGGAAGATACTTTTGTGGACAATGTTCAACCAAATCCTCTGGTGAAGCACATTGTGGACTCACTGGAAAATTCTATCGGCGACAAATTCACAACCGTCATAGGGCATCTGGAAACGCCGTGGGTGCGGGGAAGACGCGAGGAAAGCAATATTGGCAATTGGATTGCGGACGCCATACGCGAATATGAAGGCACCGATGTCAGTATTCAAAATAGGAATGGCATAAGAAAAGACCAGGCTGGCGGTGATATCGCAGTGAAGGATATTTGGGAGATTATGCCATTTGCAAATAAATTAGTATCTTTTGAGTTGACCGGCAGCGAAATAAAAGCCATGCTGGAGAAAAATGTAGCCGCAGGAACGGATTTTATGCTATTCTCAGGATTGCGCTATGAATGGAATACGCGTGCAAAACCTGGCGAACGCATTCAAAATATCTCTATATCGGGACGCCCCTTGCAAGTGAATACATCATATACAATATGTACGAATGATTACCTTGTCAATCCCAATAAATTCTCCGATGCATTTGGGCTGTCAAGAGCAGGCAGAACTTTTGAATATAGCGAACAAACGATTCGAGAAATTCTAGTTGAAAAAGTGAAAGCTGAAAAAACGATTCAGAGCACAACAGACGGGCGCATAAAAATCATTAGATAAAGTCAACAAGGTTCGTAACAGCCAATCTCTTTAAGTCCCGCCGATTGCATAAAACCGCTTTATCAATTTTCAGCATACAAAAAAACTACCTCATCTGCGATTCGCTCAGCGCATGAAAAAGAGTATTCCCAGCAGCAGCAGGATAAGGCAAAAGCCGATCAGCAAAATGTAGTTTTCCCGAATGCGAAATAAGAAATCCCGCGCAGCAATCCTCATTTTTTCCAACATCCGATTGAACGAGTGATTTATTAAAAACCGAACGGATGAAAATTTTGATGGCGCCCTGCTTTCAAACCGGTGCCCCTCTGCTTTGCGCAAAAGTGTCTCCGGAATTTCGATTTCCTGAATATGTGAAGCGATTGAGTCCGGTGAGAGGCTCATCAACCGGTTGAAGCAGACGTTGCAAGAAAATAAATGCTCCAGCAGTTGAATTTCACTAGCAGGTGACATCCGGTTTTCCATAAGCGCGATCATCCGATTTTCGGTGATGCATTCCCCCACAGGCGACATCGTGCGGGTAGATGCGAGCGCTTTTTGCTGAATTATATTTTCGAGAAAATGCACACGCTCCTTGCACCCGGAACACTGCTGAATATGCTCTTGCAGTAGTATATGCGTGAACGAATCGAGGTCATCATTTAAATAGTGGAATAATTGATTTAAGGGAGGACATTTCATTTCCGTTGCCTTTTTAAATCGTCCTTGATCCAGGCAAAATTTCCTGGGAATTCAATCTTGCATCATTTATCGCTGGCGAAAGAGCAGGGCACAGGTTTACACATTCGTATTGCGCTAAGCGGATTCGGCTGTCATCTGATATCCGAAATATGCGCAGCGGTTCGTGGAAAAAATGCTATGGTTTGCCGCTGTCGTCCTCATTTTTTTCTTTCAGAAATAAAATGCAAGCAAGTCCGACGATGAAGATCAAGCTATACCCGCCCAGCACGATTAGCCTTGCTTTTTCATTGAAAACAACTTCATAGCCGAAACCGCTGATTGCTACGATTGAATATATGATGCCGCGAATGGTAAATTTATCCATTTTTCGCGAAAACGCTTTCGGTGATTTATCCGTCATTTGCTTTCCTATTCAAAGGTGATGCGTTTGAAACGCTTTTTTCCGGCTCGCAGCAGCAATTCATTGTTTTCGAGGTGCTCCTGGTTTATGATCTCGTGCGGATCGGTATGCGCTTCATTGTTAATATACGCTCCCCCTTGCGTTATGAGTCTCCTGGCTTCGCTGTTGGTCGGACATAAACCGCTTTTCACAAATAATTCAATCAAGTTTATTCCATCCCCCAATTCGGCGATTTCCAAGCTGGTTGTCGGCAGTGCTTCGGCAGTTTCGGCTATAATTTTCCGAATATCAGAAGACGTTGCAATTTCACCTTTGGGATCGGCGGAGCCAAATTGCTTCACCGATGCCTGGTACGCGGTTTCTGCAGCCTTTGCACCGTGCGTGATTCGGGTCGCTTCATAAGCTAAAATCTCTTTGGAGCGATTTATCAGTGGCGGCTCAAGGCTTCCCAGGCGCTTGACTTCATCAATCGGCAAAAAGGTGAATAATCCCAGAAGCCTGGCAACATCAGCGTCATCGGCGTTGCGCCAGAACTGATAGTAGTCGAACACAGGCGTTCGTTTTTCATCGAGCCAGACGGCACCGGCGACGGATTTTCCGAATTTTTGCCCCTGTGCATTCATAATCAACGGGAACGTCATTCCTTCAACGGGCTTGGAAATCAGCCGACGGGTCAAATCTGCACCGGCGACAATATTGCCCCACTGGTCCTGACCGCCCATTTGAAGCCGGCAATCATATTTTTGAGCCAGAAAGTAAAAATCGTACGCTTGCAGAATCATATAATTGAATTCCAAAAAGGAAAGCCCGGTTTCCAGCCGCATTTTGTACGATTCTGCGGTGAGCATTCGATTGACGCTGAAATGCCGTCCAATGTCTCGAAGCAGTTCGATGTAATTTAGTTTGGTCAGCCACTCGGCGTTATTCAGCAAATATGCTTTGTTCTCGTTGAAGTCGATATATTTTGCAAACTGCTTTTTCTGTGCTGCTGCGTTTTGATCTATTTGTTTCAACGTTAGCATTTTGCGCATTTCGGTTTTGCCGCTTGGATCGCCCACCAGTGCCGTTCCGCCGCCCACAATCACAATCGGCGTGTGCCCTGCGCTTTGCATGTGACACATCGCCATGATCGGTACCAAATTGCCTACCTGAAGTGAAATAGCCGTGGGATCAAATCCGATGTAAAATGTGGTTTTTTCCTCTGCCAGCATTTTTTCGATCGCGGCTTCATCGGTGCTCTGGTAAATAAATCCTCTTTCATTCAGGGTTTGAAAAGCGTTCTGGCTCATTAAAATTCTCCCTCATAAGTGTTTACGAATTGAATTTTTTCATTATATCGGGTATTCCGTCGTCGACCAATTTTATTTAAGCAAAACTGCTTTCATGGTTTTTCGGAATGAACCGGCAGTCAAACGATAGTAATAAATGCCGTTCGGCAGTTGCTGCCCATCATCGGAGTCGCCATGCCAAAACAAATTATAATTTCCCGCCGATTGATTTTTTGAAATCAGCGTTCGCACGATCTGCCCGCACAGGTTGTATATTTTCAAATTGACATCAGCGCTTTGCGCCAGGCTGTAACTGATTACGGTCGATGAATTGAAAGGATTCGGATAATTGGCAAATAGACGAAAGTCTAACATGCGGAGATTTCGCTTCCCTGAATCGTTGACCGGTGACGGTATCATCGAAAAGAAAGTTAAAATGCGGCTTATCACCCCATTTTGTAATTCACTATCAGCAATCATTTCGATGGGAACTGATGCTAACACAAGCTTTCCTTCCGATACGCCGTTATCGAAGGTTCCGCTGTACTGAATTCCCAGGATGCTTTGCGAAGCCGAATCTAACAGACATGCGCGGCTGCCATGAATCGGGAAATAGCCATCCGGTTGGACAATTGAATAAGCTGTGCTTCCGAAATCGGCGGTGAAATCCTCAAATATTGTGCCATCAATCCCGGTCACCCGATTCACATCTTCGGGTGAGCCTGCGTAA
Organism: Candidatus Zhuqueibacterota bacterium; assembly: GCA_016927835.1. Taxonomy (GTDB): domain Bacteria; phylum Zhuqueibacterota; class Zhuqueibacteria; order Thermofontimicrobiales; family Sulfurfontimicrobiaceae; genus Sulfurfontimicrobium. The sequence continues at coordinate 17,047 of JAFGMA010000365.1, forward strand.
TCAACCTTGAGAAAATTGTGCAGAAAACGCTCATCGTCCTCAGTTGCATTCGAAGAATCGGCATCGGGATCGAGCGCTTTGGCAATGTTCAGTCCATCAATGAAAAGCCTGCCGCCATTTTTCAGATAGTCGCCGATTACTCGCTGCTCATCGGCTGTCAGAATTTCCTCTTTTTCGCTTTCATCGCAAACGAACCAGATCACGCCGTCATAATGAGCAATGTCAATTGAACCGTCGGCGATGGCGTTATTCGCGCAGGCATCGAAAGCCGATTCGCTTGCCGCCAGCGCCTTGCCATAGTGAAAGCATACTGCGTGGGAGGGATTTCCCCCGGTAAAGGCAGGAGTGCCCCGATCATATCCGTCTACAATCAATAATTTTGATTCCCCACCCAACAGCTTCCTGAAACCATAAATGTCTGAATATTCGCTTTCATTAACCATCGCAGCATTATCGCAAGCGCTCAATTTGAAATAAATATCTTTCAAAAGATTGGCTTTAAATGAATACGACGTGCAGTCCGCCGGGATATCCATCCGTTTCGTCCAACTGATTGCATCATAAGAATAGTACAAAATGTAGCGTTCTAAATCCGGTTCAAAATTGGGATACCAGGCAATTTCAAATCCGTTGTCGGTTTCCCTCACATATTTCAATTCAGGCGTTGCCGGGGCATCAATATCCGAATCGGTCACCGTTACCGTGACGAAATCGGTTGCCTTGTTATGCCGGGTATCCTCGGTGAAAATTTTCACTGTATAATCACCGGATTCGAGAAACCGCGTATCCCAATAACCATTGCGCTTGATTTGATTGGTCACAATGTAAACCGGTTTCGAAAGGGTTGCCTCCCAATCGCAGAATACGTTATGAACATATATATCATTGGGCTTATTATCGAATTGAAATACGATGCCCGTTTCCGAGGGCGAATAAATGATGCTGTCTCTGTTCGCGGATAAAATTTGATATCCCAAAAGATAGGTTCCGTTATTCAGAACGCTGCTGGAAGATGAACCAGGTCCATTTTGCTCTTCAACGTGTACCATTATATCGACTGCGCCCGAAACCCGGTTGCCGGTGAAGCGCTGATTCGTTCCGTCTTTATAGAAATGCAGCGCTCTGATTTGGGGTTCCCATGGATCATCGTACGGATCGATCCCGCCGATCCGGAGCGGATTCAGTTCAGAATCGTAATAGCCATCGGTAAGGTGGACGTGCCCTGCTCCCGGAAGAATTGTGCCCAGGACTGTCTGCCCTTTTATTACCGAACTGCCAACGGTCAATGCCGGATTGGGATTGATATGTATGTAGCAAAATCTGTCCACGCGGACGTAAGCGTTGGAGCCACTGCGCTCGATAAAACTGACCGTGCCGTTTTGTACCGGATATACCGGCGAGCCATCCGGCTTTTGGATATCAATGCCGTTATGGAAATGATCCGAGCTGCCGGTATCCCGATATTCACAAAATGTCCCGGTGATCACGTGTGATTCATTCAGTGGTGCTACGGGCCAGGGATACTCGCTTTGGCAGACCGATGTAAAAATTAACAGAATGAAAAGAGCGACTCCAAATTTAAGGAGGTGGGATAAATTAACTTGAGCATTTTGCTTAATAATAATTTTCATAAATAGCCATTCAAAAAATTTAACTGGGTAACTTATTTTATCCCATCTCCTAAAATTTCGATGCATTGTCATTTGCAGCTTCATAAATCTTGTATGTGTTTATAAATCCGATTCCAATGGAACGACCGTTTTCGGTTAATACTACCGAAGGCTGTCGGAATTGATTACTGTAGAAATCCATTTTCCAGATGGACTTGCCATTCGCATTTAGCAGCATCAATTTGGGAGAATCATAAACGAATCCATCCTCCTTGAATGTGCTGATCCCCGAAAGAACAGCACAGCGGGAACCGGATGCGTCAATGGCGAAATCCGCCAGAATCTGATCAGAATTTTTATTATTTGACCAGTGCCAGATCGGCTTTCTCGACACCAAATCAACACAACCAATTTCATTGATATTCATCCAGAAAAATTTCTCGCCGGAAGTTGAAAAACTCGCCTTTCTGAAAAGATTGGATATTTCGTATTGCAACTCACCGGCTCCATTGAAAACCGAGATTTTCTTGCTAACTTCCCCGGATAATGCTGTCGAATACTGCGCAACGGCAATCCATTTGCCCGCCGATGAAATTGCTACTTCCGAACAGGCATCTTCCTTCAGAGCCGCGCGCCAAAGCTCGTCGCCGGAGAGTGTTAGCAGGATCAAATGCGGTTCACCGCTTATCATCTGTCCTGTGATTTCACTTATCGTCGCAGGCTTTTTCTGAGCGATTGCAGCTATGAAATCGCCGTCACGTGAAATTGCACACGCGAGCGGCTTTTCATATTGGTAAATATCGTCCTCAAATAAATCAACGGTTTTTATATGATGCCCATTGGCATTATAAAATGCCAGTTCCCCCCGGGCACCATTGGCAAGTACGGCATATCCATTATCCGATACATAGCACGCCGGCGGCGGTGCATCGGAAATACCGGAATGCTCCAGTGAATAACGTTCATTACCCTGGACATCGAAAATTTTAAAGCTGAAATGCTTCAACTCGGATGAAGAAAGCGTATGGTCTGTTTGATATAAAACAGCCAAAAAACCATTGCCCGGCGAAAGCGTTACAGATGTCGGCTTATCGAGCGCCAGTTTTTGAGTGTTCGCTTCATGCGCCAGCCAGAACCGGAGACCGGTTTCATCTTGCGTCATTGCGGGACGAAGCGAACCATCACTGGTTTGCCAAACATAAGCCCACGTGTTTTTGCTCAATACATTAGATTGATTGAGTGTGTAAGCTGCTTGTAAAGATTTATCATCGGTGCTTTGGGACCATGTTGGCAATGCGGATAAATATAGCAGTACAAGCATTGTACATTTTTTGCTAATCATAGCTTGACATCCTTCCTATTGATTTATTGGCACATTGCTTTTCAGGGGTAGGGATGTAACAAGGCGCCCATTTCAATTTCATTATTTAGGCATGATATA
>JAFGMA010000366.1 GCA_016927835.1 Candidatus Zhuqueibacterota bacterium
GTGAAAGCCCTTTATGGATTTCACCACTCGCATCGCATAAAGGCAATGCACTCCGAAATGTTCAAATTATGCCCGGTCGAAGTATAACTCCTCCTGATTTGGTTGTCCGACATTTGAATTATCTCTATCCGTTTGGGTAGCCAAAGGCTGTTGCCAGCCATTTTCCCCTCAAAACCGCACCTGGCGGCGTGCAACAATGGATTTCCGTCTCACGACTTTCACCTTTTTCGGAACATTGACTGGGCGTCCCCGTTCAGTGAGCTTCACACCCTCTACATCGTGAGATGATTAAAAAAGGCAATGAGACTCACTTTATAAGCTGATCTGTCTCACGGTGTAAATCAGCGCAACGAAAGCGTGTCACTGTAGGGTGCTGGCAGGAATATATCAGGTTAGTAGAAAGAATATAAAATGTTTTTCCGAGTACTTCGACCTGCAATACACTTCGGATGATTTCAGCGCATCACCCTTTGATACATCCCAGCGGATGCAATTTGGCAACTTTTTTGGAAATACCGGCGCCGTGCACCGAATCGACCACGTCGGAGACATCTTTGTAGGCTTCGGGCATTTCTTCGGCAAGGGTTGCCCTGCCGGCGGATTTTACGTATACGCCCTGGTCCTCCATCTCGCGGTGGATGGCGCGTCCTTTGGCAGCCTGAATTGCCTTGGTGCGGCTCAAAAGGCGTCCTGCGCCGTGGCAGGTGGATCCAAACGTTTCTTCCATCGCTTTCTGCGTTCCCACGAGCACATACGAGTATCGCCCCATATCGCCCGGAATCAGAACGGGTTGCCCGATGTCGCGGTATTGCTGGGGTACATCGCTTTGTCCGGGACCGAATGCCCGGGTCGCGCCCTTTCGATGTACACATAATTGCCGCTTAACACCATCGACTGTGTGCGTCTCGAATTTTGCAATATTATGTGCGATTTCGTAGATGAGTTCAAGCTTCAATGTTTTGGGCGAAATGCGGAGCGCTTTTTCCAGGGCTTCTTCTGCCCAATGGGCGATGACCTGGCGGTTGGCAAAGGCGTAATTGACAGCGCACGCCATCGCGGCAAAATACTCCCTGCCCTCGGGCGAATTGATCGGTGCACAACAGAGCTGCCGGTCGGGTAGTTCGATACCGTATTTTTGCGCCGCCCGGATCATCTTTCGAATGTAATCGTCGCAAACCTGGTAACCGAATCCGCGCGACCCTGTGTGCACGAATACAGTAACCTGGTTGAGCTCCAGCCCCATCCTGCGCGCAGCTTCCGCATCGAAAATCTCTTCGACAAAGCCGATCTCACAAAAATGATTGCCGGAACCCAGCGTTCCCAATTGCGGTCGTCCCCGTTTAATCGCTTTATCGCTGATGACGGACGGATCTGCACCAGCCATTTTCCCATGTTCTTCAATTTTCTCCAAATCGCTTTCAACACCAAATCCTTTTTTCACCGCCCATTCAGCGCCAAGGGTCAACACTTTTTTCTCTTCACCGGGCTGAAGCCTGAGCGGTCCCGCGGAACCGACGCCGCTCGGAATATGCGAATACAGCGCAGTGATAATATCCTTGATCTTATCCTCGACATCCTCTTTGCTCAATCCGGTCCGCAGCAGCCGCACACCACAATTGATGTCGTAGCCCACGCCGCCGGGCGAGATTACACCGTCATTCATATCGAATGCCGCCACGCCGCCGATGGGAAAGCCATATCCCCAGTGAATATCGGGCATTGCCATGGCATAGTTGATGATTCCGGGCAGATGCGCCACGTTGGAAACCTGCTGCGGTGCGTTGTCCTTGCGAATATCATTTAGCATCTTCTCTGCCGCATAAATCCGCCCCGGAACGCGCATTTTGCCCTCCCTGGGAAGCTCCCAGAGATAATTGGTCACTTTTCTGATTTTTGGCTCACTCATGGTTATTACCTCCTGATTTCAGATGGAACGCTTCGACTGTGCCGATGCATCATATAAATTCAGGGATTCAATTATATTATCGATAGCGTCCACTCAATGGCTTTTGGAAAATCTGGTATGATCTGGCGTAAGATACGATATCCGAAGGACAATTGCCAGTCAAATATACGTTGCACGGGCACAAATTGAACTTTCATGTCATTGCGAGCGAAACGGAGTGCAGCGAAGCAATCCCATGAGGTTAAGCAATGAAAAGATTGCTTCGGCAAAAAACGCCTCGCAATGACAGCAAAAAAATGTTCAATTTATGACCGTTTGCAGTATAGAACAAGGCTTGTCCGATCTTCTTTGCCAGGCTTCATTCCATGGGGATTTCCTCTCTTTTGGGGAGATATTCAAAGCAAACACAGACAATGTGATTAGCTTCCTGATAGCTTTAAATTCGTTTCGATTTGATAGTGAATTATTGTGTAATTCCGGGATGAATCGGCGCAGCAAGACAGCGAATGGTGGATCAATTGCAAAATAGGTACGACCTGCTTTTAAGCTGTTGTAAACCTGCAACAATTTTAACACTAAAATGTCGCATAAAAGCTACAATCATCAGAAAGCTTTATTTCGGGTAATTGGCGCTAGTTGCTTAATTCATTACGATTAAACGATTACTGGTTTGTCATATTTTTATGGTACAGCGCTTGCATGCGCATTCTGCAACTATCCTCTCCCGCAAAAGCCCTGTCAAAATGAGTTTGGCGGGGTTTTTGGCTTTTTAATATAACCTGGAAGTCTAAACTGCGATCTGGCAATCGGATATAAGCCCACTAAACACACGAAATGACACAGAAAGCCTTTTTCGCGTATTTCATGCATTTAGAGCCTATCCGAAAACCCTCCATGTCATTCCCGAAATCCGTTGATCGGGATGCCGACCACGGGAATCCATTTATAAAGAGGGCTGGTGAATTCCCGTGGGCAGCACCCCGCTTAAAACATGCGGGAATGACAGTTTTTTCCTGAACCAATTCATTCTTAAAATAGGCTTTCGGATAGGTTCTTAGTAGGAAATATCAAAACCTTAGAAATGAATGGATTACTGGTATGATTTGCTTTTCATTTTATAAATTTAAGTATAACCTGTTTTCACTTGCCAAACCGCAGCCGTGCTTTTTAATGCCGGTGCGATTTTTAAATATCCGCTGTGATGAGGGAGATGAAGAAAAAACGTAGGCTGGTGCTGATAACTCTATTTGCCGGGCTGCGCGAAGCGTATCCGCTTGAAATACGCCATCCGTTCAGGGCAGATTTACAGTGTGCTTTCGTCACCATTTTCAGGCACAGGCGCGCTTTCCGTTTGCGTCACCGCAATATATAAATACGCAAATGCCAATTCAATCCAGATTCCGCTGACCACAACACCCACACAGCAACACAGCAAGCCGAGTAATAAAATCGGAATCGCTAGTAAGCCCATCAGAAAAATGGTGCCGGTATATCCGGTCGTCATGTTCCAGCTTGTTTGAATCGCTTCGATGCAATCCAGTTTGCGATCAACAATAAGATATGGTACGAAGACTAATTTGCAAGCGAAAATGATGCCTGGCACGATACAACAGATAAACCCAAAAATAACAATAATGCTCACCAGGACGCTTGCCCCGACTGCCTGAAAGTAATTGTTGAACACCTCGAAAATGTCCTTGATTCTGACCTCTTCATCCCTGGCAGCTCTCAGAAAAGCGAAGCTCACCCCATATTCAATTGGCGAGTAAAAGAAAACCGAGTAAATCAGTGAAAAGGATACCAGGTACAGCGCAACCATCCACGGTAATTCCTCGTGGCGGGATAATCCGATGGTTGGCAACGACAGCACAATCGAAATAATTGAAATAACGATGAGTTCACCAAATTTATCCAGCATCTTTTGCCAGGCATGACCGTAACACGAGCCAAGGTCGGGTACCAGAGCGCGATGCATCATATTCGGATAATTGCTCATTTGAAGCTCCTTTGTGTTATGATTTGGTGCACAAATTTATGAAGGTATAGTTGCTTAGAACGCAATAAAAGCATGAATTGTTACAGCCAAATTTTTAGAGTCTGACCGATGAAGCGTAGTTCGATGCCATCGATTCGATAATTGCATGCCGATCAATTTCATAAAGTGGCAAAATTCTCTCATTTGATGTCTGTCGAATCGGATTGATTTGCAGGCATCTGGCCTAGCTTTTCCCTTCTCTGGATGGCATGCGAGTTTGGAAGTCCGCAGGTGAGGGATGTTGCACCGGTTTTAAAAAAATCCTTGCTTTTTTAATTAACATTATGTAACATGATTTAGCCGATTGTTTATTCCGAAGCAAGGTCGGCAATAGCTCTCAGGATGCGACTTGTATTCAATATTTCGATTGGTATCAGTGGGACATCTGATTCATCACCCGAGTGAAGCACCCTGTTGGGCGGCAGCAGGAACGACAAAAATCGACACGAACTCTACCATACAATTCAAGTTGAATGACTATGTCTATTTTATCAAAAAGATACCGGCATGTTTCGAAGAAGTTAACCAATTTCCAGCTTCAACACGGCGGTTCGGAAGAAGCCTTTTTGACGGAAAGCGACATCATGGGCGATCTGGAGCAGCACGAACGTCCGCATAGATTTCTGGATTTCTACTCCGAGCAGGGGGTGAAACTTGCGCTGGATAAATATGGTTACGTCAAGGCACTCAAGCAAAAAGGCTTCGAGTCTATCGTAATCAAAATCGATACGTCCGATCCATTCAAGCACATATTCCGGCTTTATTTCAATCAGCCGCAACCGGAAAACATGCTGGTGGAATTATTCATCAGAAAACAGATGTTCGCGGCAAATCCGGTATTCGAATCCGACATAAAAGGGAAAGTTTTCAAGTTACTTTATATTGAATGGTTTACGCTGCAAAATCCGACCATCCCTTTCTCGCCTGATCGTCCGCCGCTGCCGAGCCAAATCTATCCCGGACTCGGTATGGCGAAACAGGCGCTTGAGCTGTTCATCGTGATGTGCGCCCGCCTCCATTGCGACGGCATCATGAATATCCCCGAAAGATACCACAACGCCGCAATTTATTCACGGCGATTCACGTATTTCAATCCTGAAACCCAGGGCAAATTATCCGCACTTTTTCGGGATTTGCAGGTGTACTCACTCGCGGAAGTGGCATGGGCGTTCGAGTGGAATTGCGTGCTGGACAAATCAACCCGAAAACCTGTCAAATGGTTCACGGATGAACAAATCCTGGGCGTACGCAAAATCATTCGGGATTATTTCAAATCCAAAGAATACCTCCACCGGATGCACAAGGCGAGTGCTCAATTCCATGTTATCATCGATGAAGCGAAATTCAGGAAGAAGATGGATAAATACCGGCAGAACCACTTCATTGAACCCGCCTGATAGCCGCGGAAATTGAGCGATATTCGCTTTTTTGCGGAATGCAGGAACATAAGGGTTCATCCTGAAATTTGCAGGCATCCCATCACAGGCGCACGATTCGGGAGTGAGGATTATTTGCTGTTCTATAAAAGAATACGCATAAACAACATATTTTATCGAGCCTGTTTCGTCAACGAATTATTTTGCCAGCTTACAGGAGCAATTATGAGAATACAATCCCGCCTATTTTTAATTGGTGCATTAATATGCCTGGTTGCCTGCGAATCAAAACTGACACTAGTAGATTCGGGGAAATCGCCCTATCGAATTTATATTGCTGAAGGCGCGCCGGAAGTTGTACAATTTTCTGCGAGAGAGCTGAGGCAAACTATCCTTGAAATGACCGGCGTAGCGCTCCCTATTAAAACAGGGGTTGATTCGGTAGCGACGCCGGCAATTTTTATCGGAACGGCTCCCGGGTTATCCGATAAACTGCAGGCATGGCATCCGGAGCCCTTTGGTGACGAAGAATTTTTGATCAAAACCGAGGGCAAAAGCCTTTACATTTTGGGTGGAGAACCGCGCGGTGTGCTTTACGGGGTTATATCGCTTTTAACCGAGGAGTGGGGCTGCCGATGGTACACCACCGACGCGGTAAAACTCCCGGACTACGAAAAATTGATCCTGCCTGCGCTCGAAAAAACCGGGCAACCTGCTTTCGAATATCGCGAAGTCTTTTTCTCCGATGTGATGGAACCCGCCTGGTGCATCCATAACAGAACAAACCGCAGTTTGAAAGTCATACCCGACTCGATGGGGGGACAATTTGGAATTTACCCCTTTGTTCATACGTTTTATTCGCTGGTTCCGCCTGACATCTATTTTAAATCCAATCCTGCGTATTTTTCGCTGGTAAACGGAAAACGCCAGGGACACGAAGCGCAGCTTTGTTTAACCAATCAGGATGTCGTTGCGATTGCCACGCGCCAGGCTTTGAAATGGATCGATGAGCATCCGGGGGTGAATGTGATTACCATCGACCAAAATGATGGCGGCGGCTGGTGCCAGTGTGAGCAATGCCGCACGTTGGATGACGCCCAGGGCAGTCAATCGGGTAGTATTCTCAATTTTGTAAATCAGATCGCCGACACAATCGCCCGGTACCATCCGGAAGTGACAATACAAACGCTGGCATATTATTACTCAGAAAAGCCCCCGGCGACGATCCTTCCGCGAAAGAATGTCATGATCCGCCTCTGCCGTTACGCCGAATATTGTGATGCCCATCCGATTGAAGGCTGCAAGGTGAACAAGCCATTCATCGAACGGATTGAGCAATGGCACGCCATTGCGCCCAAACTTATGATCTGGGACTATTATACCGACTTCAGGCATTACCTGATGCCATTCCCCAATTTTGATGGTGTCACACATGATATCCGCTTTTACAAAGAACACGGTGTAGCGGGTATCTTTGCCCAGGGCAGTTATACCAAACATGGCGGCGGCGAATTGGCTGAATTGCGCGGCTGGGTGTTGGCACAAATGCTGTGGAATCCGTACCAGAACGGGCAAGCACTGATTGAGGAGTTTGTGAGGGAAGTTTACGGTTCGGCAGCACCTTATCTTCTGGATTATCTAACGCTGTTGCACCATAAAGTGCGTACCGATAGCATCCATTTCAATATGTACGCCGATCCCCATGTGGGGCATCTGACACCGGATATTGTGGGAAAAGCCAACCAGCTTTTCACCCTCGCTGAAAAAGCCGTTGAAAATGATTCGGTTCTGCTGGCTCGCGTTCAATTAGCCTATATGCCTGTTTTGTTTACTAAACTTTATTTTTATACCGCGGGCGGGAAAATCTATCTAAATGACGCTGAGATGCCGGCAGTGCTCGACAAATTTATGGGGATCGCCAATCGGCTCGGTATCACCCAATTGGATGAAAGCAATCGCGGGGATCTTCATGCGTTTTCGGAAAATGTGAGAAAAACAAAAGGCATTTTTTTAACGAAGTGGTGGGTCATTGGTCCGTTCGACAATCCGGATGGAAATGGCTTGAAAGAAGTTTATGCTCCCGAATGCGAATTTGATACCTTAAAAACATATACCGGGTGTAACGGCGCCGATATAGACTGGCGCATCTATGAGCGTATTTCAACGGGATATATGGATTTTACCAAATTTTTCAACCATTCGGAATACGGCGTGGCGTATGCCCGGACTGCACTGGAAGCCGCTGAAGATGGCACACTGCAAATGGGCGTGGGCAGTAATGACGGTGTCCGATTGTGGATTAATGACCAACTCGTCCTGGACAAAGCCGTCACACGGTTGGCGCTGCCGAATCAGGAAATCGTGACCGTGCCGATAAAAAAAGGCGAGAATACCGTCCTGCTTAAAATCGATCAGGTGGGTGGCGGCTGGGGATTTTATTTTTCAATTCTCGACGGTTCCGCGCATTTGAAAGGTATTTGATTCTTTGCCCGAAGCGTACCGCCTCCAAATAAAAAACAGCAATGCTTCGAACTTTTTCTTGAATTGCTTGTAAAAATAGCTGCTGCGCTGTGGGTAAAATGAAGTCCGTTCGATTTGCCCGGGGCGCGATCCGGAAACGAGCCACGAGTCTGCAGAGCTTTCATTTATACTCGTTAAGGGTTAAAATGTAACATATTCCTGTCATTGCGAGCGACGATAGGAGCGAAGCAATCTCTTATGTTGACGCAA
>JAFGMA010000035.1 GCA_016927835.1 Candidatus Zhuqueibacterota bacterium
TAGAACATGCTGTATGCTGATGTTATGCGCTTTGTGAAGGCGGTGGTCGTAATGCCCGATGTAAATCCAATCATTATACACATTGTCTTTATAGAAGATGTTCGATCGCCTTTGGGAGAAATGGGTGTGTTTATGCAAATATACGCGTTCGATATTATACATTTTCTGGTTTGTGAACGGTACAACTCTTTCGCCAAAATAGATCATCAATAGACTGATCACCAAACCCAGAACGAATAGCGGGAGCAAAATGCGCTGTAACGATTGACCCGATGCTTTCATTGCAACCAATTCATTATTTTTCGCCAGACCTCCGATACTGAACAGGCACGAAAGCAGAATTGCCACCGGCAAAATGAGCACCAAAATAAATGGCAAATAATATAAATAGTATTCGAAAATTATGATTTTAGGAACGTCATGGCTCAAAAAATCCCCCAGTCGATCGATAAGGTCGATAATAATAAAAATAGCAAAAAATGCAACGAGTGTGAAAATCAAAGCTCCCAGGAATTTTTTGCTGATATATGTATCAAGGATTCTCATATTTTATTTACGAATTTAAATTTATTCTTAAAATATTGAAGCAATGGATTCAAATTAAAATGCAGAAATCTTGTCTCTTTAACCGTTGATACAACCAGGTATACGCCAAATAGTCCCACGATAACATTGGGCGCCCACATCGCCACTGCCGGTGAAATGAATTGTCGATCTGCAAGCTCTTCCCCGGCGATGAGAAATGCCCAGTATAATATGAAGAAGAACAAGCCGATTCCTCCGCTGACAGCCATGTTCCCGCGGCGTGATAAAATTCCCAGTGGCGCACCGATGATGATGAAAACAATACATGCAACCGGAATCGAATATTTTTTATGAACTTCAACCAGGAGCACGTGATTTTTGCGAGTATAATTCGCAATAAGGCTCTTTTCATTTTTGACCTTTTGCAGCAGCTTCCGATGTTCAGATATCAGGCGCTCGATCCGGTTACTTTCGGGCTGTTTCCATTTTGGGAGATAAGCGTAGGGCTTGGTACTGCCCGCCAATCTGTAATTAATACCGTCATTTTGCTGCAAGGAATCGGGCAATTCGAGCTCGAGGAATCGATTCAATGCAGGCAGGATGATGGCATTTAGCTGTGCCGACTTTTTCAATATTTGTTGGCGGTTGCCCCGTACCTCTTTTAGCATCACTTGTGCGCTTTTTTCCCGATCACCGTAATATTCGGATTCTATACGATTCAACTTCATATTCGGAACAATTATCGACAAAGAGTGCCTGGGAAATTTCAAGCTGCGATAGTTTTCCAACTTAGCCCATTCTATCTCATGCATTTCACCATTGTACAAGGTTAGCAAGACTTGATCGTTATCGGCATCAACGAGAATCTCGGCGCGTTCGGCAGCAATCGTTTTGTTGTAGCGGGGATTGCTTTTATCAAAGATCACGATATTTCGGACAAGCGAAAAACCTTCCTTTTCCTCCAGGATTTTCTGTACCATCAGGTTGAAATTGTCCATCTGGAGCATCACCCCGGGCTCGATATCAATCGTTGGTCTTTTGGTCGTGATATTCGAAGTCAACACACGAACCCGGTGATTGAAATCCGGCAACACATTATTATTGAACCAGATCAAAAAAATTGCAAGTCCGGTTGACGCAATCAAAACAGGGGCGATGATTCTATACAAACTAATTCCGCTGGCTTTGATTGCTGTGATCTCATTATCGGCGGAGAGCCTGCCAAAAGCCATTAACGTCGCAGTGAGTACAGCCATCGGCACAGAAAGGGCGATAATCCATGCCAGATTTAGAAAGAAAAATTCAATCACCGTTAAAATATCGAGTCCCTTGCTCAGGAATCGACCCAGCTCCCTGAAAATTAAATTTAGTAAAAAAAGCAGGGTAATAACCAGGCAGCCGAAGACAAATGGTCCGATATGTTGTCGAATAATATATCTGGGTAGTATTAGCACAGAAATCCTCATTTCTCCCGGAAACCCCGGCTATTCATAACAAATTAAGGCTGTTCTTCGAACGACGGTTGATGAAGAAATCGCTTTCTTTATCTGAAAGGCTCATCGACCCCACCCCGAATTCATCCCCTCATGCGCATTTTTGAGACTAAAATATTACGGAACGATTTTTATTTTCAAGGGTTTTAATATAGAGATATTTAAAACTCGCGTATCAATCCCCTGTTTGACAATAAAAAATAATATGTTAGAATAATTATTTTGTAATTCAAATCTTCTATCACCATCAGATTTATCATAAGAATAAAAGGAGTATACATATTCTTTTCGGTTACCGGTTCTAAAATCTAATCACGCAAATTTCTTTGAACCAGATCCTTAAGTGATTTGCATTCTTTTCGAGCTTAATTTTATACCCTTCTGAGACTATGGCGCTACATCAAAAGGACAGATCGAAATTCGCTCTGTATTTATTTGCGATGCTTTCGGTCTTTTTTAATTTATATCCGACACTTCCAAATGCAGCGTATGCTGAAACTGAAATCAAAGTTGGTTTTAGATATAAACGATTCCAGACCCCGCTAGTTCCCATGTTCGAGGCAGATGAAGAGGAACCTGCATTTCTGAATGGGTTTGCTTATCCATATTTAGGCAGGCGCGCGCTATATCCTCGCAGCTACAAACGCAAAGTCGCGTTGGATTCAACCGGATCGAATATGCAATTTCAGGAAACCATCAGGGATAGTGACCTTGGATACAGCATTTCGTTACCGCTCCCGCAGTATGTTAAGACAATCCGTGAAGCCAGAATTCAGAAAAAATGGCGTGATTACTCCACGGCGTATCTTTTTAAGGATCCAACCCGCCAACAAATGGGAAATCGCGGACTTGAAATCGATATCCCCGTCCGGATCAAAAATAAAATGTTCGATCAGATTTTTGGAGGAGAAAATGTAAGTCTGGTAGTAACCGGCGATATCACCATCGATGGTGGTTTCAGGCATGAAAAGCGCAGCGAAGTCAGGACAGCATACACTCGCGGATCCGACTATAATTTTAAAATGAATCAGACACAACGCTTCCGGGTCGAAGGTCGCGTGGGTGAGAAAGTGACCGTCAGCGTCGACCAGGATAGTGAACGTCCCTTTGAATTTGAAAATACCATCAAACTGAAATATGATGGCTACGATGACGAGATTATTCAAAGTATCGATGCCGGCAATATTGCACTCTCCCTGCCGGCGACCCGATTCGTTTCTTTCAGCGGCAAAAATTCCGGTCTATTCGGTATCAAAATGATCTCCCAGGTTGGCAATTTGGCGATAACGACTATCGCCAGCCAGGAAAAGGGCGAAAACCAGAAAATGAGTATCACCGGCGGCGCCTCGGAAGAAACAAAGAAAATCAGGGATTATGAATATGTAAGAAATGTCTATTTTTTCCTGGACCAAAGATATCGAAAGCAATATTTCCCCCGCGATTCTGAAACCGGACGTCATGTATACGATCCGCGATATGAAATTCAGGATATTGAGGTTTACATCTCCGCACCGCATTATGAGCAGCGCGCCCAAACCATACGCGGTTGGGCAGTTTTGGACGAAGTGCTTGAAAAGCGAGATCGTGAAGGCACTTTGACTCCAGAAGATACCTCCAGAGCCAACGCATCTTCCGAATTGCATCCGGGCTACTTCCTGCGTCTCGATAAAAGCCAATATGAATTGGAACCTTATCTGGGCATAATCAAGCTGAGAACGCCGGTGCAAGAGAGTGAGGTTCTTGCGGTTGCCTATCAGTATGGACTTCCAGATGATCCCCCGGAAAGTTGGACGACCGTTGGCGATTTGAATTTTTCCCCTGAAAATGCAATTATTCTCAAGATCATCAAGCCAGAAGTGCCCCGTCCCTCGAATAAAACCTGGAAATTGATGATGCGGAATATCTATTATCTCGGAAACCGCAATATTCCCACAGACGGCTTCGAATTAAGAGTCCTTTTCAATCCGTCTTCCGGCGATGATGAAGAAAATGGCACGGACAAGGACGGGAAAACAATTTCTTATTTGAATATGTTCGGTCTCGATGTAAAAGACCTGAACGGTGCAAATAAACCCGATAATTTAATTGATAACGATCCAGCCATTTTCAGACCGGGTGAGGGCGTACTTGAGTTTCCATTCCATCAGCCATTCTTCCCGGACACGTCTGAATATGAAGGTTCAACATACGATACCGGCTATAAACTGACGCTCCCTGAAGATAAATATGATTTTTATAATACAACGATTCAAACCGACATCAATCGAGCGAGCCGTTTTTATATTGAGGTGAAATCCAAAGCCCAGCAAACAAATTTCAACCTGGGAATCAATGTGATCGATAACTCGGAAGAGGTCCGCTTGAATGGAAGGGAATTGAGAAAGGGTTCCGATTATATCATTGATTATATGACCGGAAGTTTGACAATCCTGGCTGAAGAAGCGAGTAATCCATCAGCAACACTCGACATCAGTTATCAGAAAAACCAGTTGTTTCAACTGGAAAAGAAAACGCTCCTCGGAACCCGCGCTGAATATTCGCTTTGGGATAATTCATTCATCGGCGGTACATTCATCTATATGAACGAACGCACCCTGGATCAAAAAGTCCGCGTGGGGCAAGGTCCGACACGGAACATGATCTGGGATTTAAATACGCGCTTGCAGTTTACACCGGATTTTCTGACCCGCGCGGTCGATGCTTTGCCCTTTATTCGCACGAAACAGCAATCATCACTTAATATCGAAGCGGAAATTGCCCAGGTATTACCCAATCCCAATACCCTGAATAACGAAAGCACCGGCGACAATGATGGTGTGGCATATATCGATGATTTCGAGGCAGCAAACCGGGTCACACCGCTGGGCGTAATGCGTCGGGCTTGGACGCCTGCCTCGATGCCGGAGGATTCAACTTTGGAATTTGGAGCTTCCCGGGCTTCGAAATGCGGGCACATGATCTGGTACAATCCGTGGGATCAAATCCCAATCAAACAAATTTGGCCCGAACGAGATGTGAATGCCAATGTACCTCAACGTGTACATGTGCTGTCCATGGAATTCGATCCCGAGGAGGCGGTTGACACCTCCGATGTTAGTTCAAACTGGAATGGGGTGATGCGTGCCCTGTCTTCAGGTTATGCGAATCAGACCGAAAGCAAGTTCCTCGAAATCTGGGTGAAATCTACTCGCAAGGAAGGAACCGTTTATATTGATATCGGACAAATTTCCGAAGATGCGTTTCCGAATTATACCGAAAACTGGAACTATGCACCGGAACTCGACACAGAGGATAAATTACGAAACGGCATCCGGAATGGGCTTCTTGATGATGATGAAGATGTCGGACTCGATGGGATGACCGGTTCATCGGATTGGTGGGATCTCAACGGAGATGGGGAGCGTAATCCGGGAAGGGAACCCTTCAGCAGGGATGATTGGGCGTATACGGCGGGAAGCTATGACTACGACCAGATCAACGGTACCGAAAATAACGGTAACGATCAAGCCGGACGCATCCCGGATACTGAAGATATTAATGGAAACGGATCCCTGGATTCCCGCAACGATTATTTTGAATATTCATTTCCCCTGGATTCCACCAAAGATACCAAAGGATACATTCAAGGTGGTTTTGGCAATGAATACAACTGGCGTTTATATCGGATACCGTTGAACGATTATATAAAGAAAGTGGGAGAACCCGATTTATCGCTTGTTGAATATGTCCGTATTTGGCTAAAGGGATTCACTGGAAAAACAACCGTCACATTCGCAGAAATAAATATTGTTGGTAATCAATGGCTTGAAAAAGGAACCTATAGTCGAAACACTGATGGCAGCTTGATTTACGATGAAAAACAGGATTCATTGGTTGTTACATCGGTTGTGAATACGCACGACAATCCAGGGTATAATCCCGAAGCAACCGGGGTTTCAGGTGTGCAGGATCGGATTTACAAGGTTGTCGCCAAAGAGCAATCACTCGTTTTGAAAGTAGCGGCACCTTTGAAAGCGGGAAGCGAAGGCATCGTTCAAAAGACAGTACCCCAGGCGATGGATTTTATCCATTATGATAAAATGAAAATGTTCGTTCATGGCGGCGGTGAAACAGCCAGCTCGATTACCAGTTTCCCCGAAGGCAAACTTGAATATTTTCTGAGATTCGGTGCTGACGACAATAATTATTACGAATACCGTTCACCGGTATATGCAGGCTGGGATGAGCGTAATCATCTGGAGCTCGATCTTGGCTTTTTAGCCAGCCTGAAGGTTCAGGTGGTCGACTCGGACACGATTAGCGTTGCGGCTATCGATCCGCGCACGGGTGCCCTGGGAACGCCACGCGAACTGGCTGTGAAAGATAGTATCAAATTGATCAATGCCGGCAAGGATACCATTCGTTATCGCGTCATTGGTAATCCTTCCCTCACCAATATCCGGCAACTGACGTTGGGACTAAAAAATATTGATCCGGATGGCAGGGACATTGGTCCTGCGGAAGGCGATACACTTGAATTGAAACAGGATGCGATTGAGGTTTGGTTCAACGAATTGCGTCTATCGGGTGTTAAAAAAGACAGGGGGATGGCAAAACGAATTCACGTGGATTTGGCGCTGGCGGATTTGCTTTCCCTGACCGCCGATGTGGATCAAAAAGACGCCGATTTTCATACTATCTCACAACGGTTTGGTACAGGAAATAATGAACAGAGCCTGAGCTATAGCGGAAAATTTCAAATTGATAAATTGTTCCCCAATTCCTGGGGGCTCTCTCTGCCAATTAATTTCAATTTCGCCCAGCAGGAATCTTATCCCAAGTATTTGCCCGGCAAAGATATTCTGTACGAACGTTCACGAAAAGATGACCAGGATCGAAGCCGTTCGGAGAACAGCAAGCAAGGCTATGGTATTTCATTTCGCAAAACCACACGGTCCAAAAATTTCTTCATCAAGCATACACTTGATAAGCTCAGTCTGACTTACAACGAAGCCGAAACAGAAGGCTCCAGTTCCACGATGCTGAAACAAACCAGCAAATCCCAGTCAGGGAAAGTCTCTTTTAGTGTGGACTTTGGTAAAAACAAGTATTTCCAGCCCTTCCAATGGTTGGGAAAAGGACCGGTTATCAAGAAATTGAGCGAGGTGAAATTTTTCTACGTCCCTTCTGATCTGAGCACGAATTTTTCAACCCAAAAAAGTTACCAATACTCCATGGCACGCCCCCGAAGGGAAGGTGAAGATGCGATCATAACCGATATCCAGAAATTTACGATAAACCGAAATTTCAAATTCGGATATAAGCCATTCGATAGTATGGATTTCGATTATAACCGTTCTTATGCATCCGATATGCGGAATCCGGTAATCACTCCGTTCGAAGAAATTTTCAGCGGAAATTTCGGAACGAATCTGGATATCAATCAATCCTTTTCAGCGCAATTCAATCCGAAATTTTTAAGCTGGTTGACTACCAATCTGAGGTTTTCAAGCGGCTTCAAGTGGAGTAACAATCTTCAACAGGCGAAAACCGGAAAAAGCGCTCAAAACAACAATGATATCTCTGCCACGGTTAATTTTGATCCCAACCGCATGGTGAAATCGCTTTTCAATACTCAAAAATCCAAAACAGCAGGAAGGCGTAGCCGTGCGCCATCCAGAAGGCAGAACGAGAATCGGTCGCAAACTCAAAAGGACAAGGATAAAGACAAAGATGAGAAAAAGAAGCCCGAAAAGGAAGGTCCTTTCTTTTTGATAAAGTGGCTGGATATCGGCAGCAGCAAATTTCAAAAAATGAGCGGCAGCTATAAAAAACGCATCAGCAACAGTGACCAGGGACTCGAGGATGGATTACCTTCGACCGACTATCAGTTCGGATTTACGCGGGAACCTGGACTGGGACGAGTGGAAGACGTGGGAGAACGTGATTCCCGGTATTCTGAAAATATCTCGTACAATTTACAATCCGGAATTAACATTTTACAGAATCTGAGTCTGACGTTGCGCTATGATGCTTCTATGGATATGTCCGATGGCGCACAGAAAAATGGCGGTGAATCTCAATCGTGGCTGAAAACAGATAAATTCAATACAGCGGTTCCCGAGTGGAGCGTCAGATGGAGCGGATTGGAGAAATTCGCCGGTATCAAAAAATTCGTGAGTCGAATGAGCTTTGACCATCAATTTTCCGGCGACAAAAAAACGAAATGGACCAATGCAATTGACAATAAAACCAATGAAAGCTTTACGCGTAATTTTAGACCCCTGGTCGGAATGAGCCTGAGCCTGAAGTATGGGGTAAATGCAACCATCAAATACAATACGACGTATCAGGAAAGCAAGTCAATTTCCAGGGGAACCGGCGGAAATCGCTCATCAAGCTCTGATATCACATTTACAGCGAACTACTCGAAAAGCACCGGCTTTCGCATCCCAATCCCGATATGGCCCTTTAAAAATAAGGAATTTAAAAACAATGTGGATCTCTCCCTGAATTTCAGCATGAGCAAACAGAAAAGCGAGCAAAACCGAATCGCTGATTTATGGGAGCCAACCGATGAGTCCGAGCGTTATACATTTAAGCCGAGCCTGACATACTCTTTCAGTCAGCGCGTCCGTGGCGGAATGCACTTCGAAGTCGGGAAAAATAAAAGCAAACGTGTGGGCGAAACATCCATTCAGGAATTCGGAATTAATGTGAATATCGCGATCAGAGGGAATTAGAGCCCGGTGTGCCGGGGAAGCTACCAATCAGGATACCGCAAAGTCGATCGGGCTTATTTTTATCAATTCAATTTCAAATCCAGGGCAACGTATCGATATTCATCATCAAATAAATCAGCCCCTCAATTCTTGCATTATTTAACCTGGATTATTCATATAAATTGAGAACATCAGAATTATCGGGGATGCGGTATTCAGACGAAAAAGCAAACAAAAAAGATGTAGCCACCGATTTTCACAGATTTAACACGGATAAAAGCAACGCCGTAGAATAAATCCGTGTTTCATCCATGCCAATCCGTGGCTAAAAAAAAATGAACAGGGAAGGGGGAACCAGAATTGAGATAGTGTTGTCTGTTTTTGTGTTGATTTTCAAAAATCGATACTTTTCGGACGGACTCTATTTAGTGTCCGTCCGAAAACTCGAAAAATTGTCATTGCGAGGCGTTTTTTGCCGGGGGAACCCAGCCGAAGCAATCCCCTGATAAAACGGCTGAGATTGCTTCGTCGCAAAAAACGCTCCTCGCAATGACAGCTCAAAGGTAGTTCTCGGA
>JAFGMA010000367.1 GCA_016927835.1 Candidatus Zhuqueibacterota bacterium
CTATTGCGTCAACATAAGAGATTGCTTCGCTCCTATCGTCGCTCGCAATGACAGGAATATGTTACATTTTAACCCTTAACGAGTATAGGTAGCAGCTTCGGATTTTTTCAATGTTTTGGAGTGAATTGACTGCGTCAATTCAGCATCGACGCAGACGATGCACTCCAAAAGAAATATAGAAATTACGTATGAACTGATATTATATTGCGAGACATTTTTTTCTCAACCATTCATTTTGCTGCACTTTAATGACGACTTTTTGATTTCTGCTGAATTTTAAACCGAGTTTACATACTGGGAGGATTCCGATGAAAGTTTATCAGATGTTTGTTCCGATTCTGCTTATTATGGCGATATGTACCGAACCTCATCTTGCCCGCGGACAGGTGACAAAGATTGAGAACCAGGGGTATTACCACCAAATGCATCCTTGTAGCAAAGAAATTTCAACCGGTTGGAACAATCACAGTGCAGATTGGCAGATCAATCTGGGATTATCAACGAAAAGCCCGCCCAACGTGGGGAACATTTTAGCGGGTGAAGGCAACCAGATACTCCAGACCGGGGGCTGGTATGATGATGCGGTTCACTCGATATTTTGTGGTGTCATTTTATTGAAGCATGATGGCACGCAACCAGATACCTCCGAATGGCATTTCCTCACCAATGCAACCTTTACCGGCGGTTCCGGTCCTGTAATTGGTGATTTGAATAATGATCACCTGCCCGAAGTCATCTCAATGATCGGGACTAAATATCTATATGCCCTGAATATGAAAGGTGAACCTTTGCCGGCGTTTCCTTATTTTTACGAAAGCGTGGGATCCTCCACTTTCGGGCAAACTATTTCTCTTGCCGATATGGATGATGACGGACATTTGGATATTATTGTACCGTATGCCCGAAAATATATGGGGAACAGTGTCTGGAATGAATCGGCGATTTTTGCGTTGAATTCCGAGAATAAAGTACTTGACGGCTGGCCCCATATTTTCTATGACGAAACTACCTGTCATGTTCTGGCTGCCTGCGATGTCGATAACGATGGTTCGAATGAAGTGGTCGCATTGACGATAAAAGGCAGCGGAAGCGCAGCCACAGGCAAGATTTATGTCTTCGAATCAGACGGCACCATCATGCAAAATTGGCCCAAAGAAACATATAGCTGGACGATGTTCCCCGCGTTCGCTGATATTGATGATGATGGTGATCTGGAAATCTTTGTGAGTTCGCTCGATATGTGCCTGTATGCGTTTCACCATGATGGCTCCGTCGTGGCAAACTGGCACACGTACTGCGACCAGATGCTTTGGGGCGCCCCTGTGGTGGGTGATATCGATGGCGATACTGATCCGGAAATCATCGTTGCCGGCAGCAATAAATTTTACGCCTTCCATCACGATGGATCGCCTGTCAAGGGCTGGCCCCTTTACGGTGAAAATTATGCAAATCAATTCCCTCTGATCGTCGATGTCGATTCCGACGGATCCGGCGAGATTTTTCTGGCATTCAATAATAAAATGTATTGTTATACTCAACTTAATGACCGACCTGTTATCTATGATGAATCGTACCCCCTGGAGGTGGATAGCCGAATACTCGCCGCGCCGGCAATTTCTGATTTCGATCTCGATGGGAAAATGGATTTATTATTGAGCACCGAAAAAGATTTCATGTACCTGTTCAATCTTTCCCACCCATTCAAGGAGCGCGCACTCCACTGGTCGATGTATATGCACGATCAAGTGCACTCCGGAAGTTTTCACTATAATAATTCTACAAATAATCCGCCTGAGATCATTTCCCCGGAAAGCGCAACCGCTTACGAAGGATTGCCATTCACCTATACAGCAAAAGCCGTTGATCCGGATGACGACGAGATCGCCTTCTTCTTCGAGAGCTATCCGGGATGGCTTTCACCCGAAGATTCTATGATTTCAGGTACCCCCCCGTATGATGCGCCCGATGCATCGTTTATCGTCATCGCATCCGATGGTGAACTGATGGATACACTTTCAGTGCACCTTACGGTCGATGCGGCAACGAAGACAACAAAGCTTGTTTTTGCCCTGGGATGGAATATGGTCTCCCTCAATGTGATCCCGCCGCATCCTGATGTGACCGAGGTCTTTTTCGGGCTGGTTGACAAACTGGTACTCCTTAAAAATAGCACGGGCGAAAGTTACATTCCGGCGTACGGGATTAACACCATCGTCGATGTCGATTTCAGAGCCGGATACCAGGCTTTTCTGACCGGTGCGGCGAATCTGGATGTGACCGGGCAGGCGGTGAATCCGACAACACCCATTGCGCTGCCCGGCGGCTGGAGCATGGTTGCGTATTTACCGGATATGCCAATCGATGCCGCCATAGCGCTTGCCAGTCTTGGAAGCCAGTTGAAAATTGCTAAAAATTATGCCGGGGCAGCCTACATCCCGGATTTTGGTATAAATACGATTGGAAATATGCAAGCGGGTCAGGGTTATCAGGTTTATTTGAGCGATGCGGATACCCTGCGCTATCCGGCGGCTGGAATCCTTAACGCACAACGCGCTTCCGCCGGGCAGCGTACCTCGAAGCCGGTTGAGCACTTCCAATTCAGGGCATTCACCGGCGAAAACGCAACCGTTGTGGTTCCCGCTGACATTCTGCCGCGTTATTCGGATGACTCTCCGCTGGCGATTGGCGATGAAATCGGTGCATTTACACCGAACGGATTATGTTGCGGCGCCATTGTGTGGGAGAATACCAATGCCGCGATTACCATGTGGGGAGATGATTCCGAGACCGATACGCTCGATGGCTTCAAAGGCGGTGATAGTTTGCATTTCCGCGTCTGGCGGCAGAGCTCCGGCACCGAATATGCCGCCAGAGTGGGCTTTCAAGCCGACCAGTCCGCGCTCTATCAGCCCAATGGGTTCGCGGTGCTCACAGAATTAATTGCTGATTTATCAACGGATGTCGGCGAAATGCGTGATGCGATCATTCCATTACAATTCAGGCTGTTCCAAAATTATCCCAATCCATTCAATCCGGAAACTGAGATTGCATTTGAACTTCCGCTAGCCGCAGAAGTCCGCTTGACTGTATTCGATTTGCGGGGTCAGGTTGTGCGCCGATTACTCGACGCGATAACGCCTGCCGGCTGCCATCGTGTGCTGTGGAATGGTCGGGATGAATCGGGTCGCCCGATTGCTTCGGGCACGTATTTCTACCGATTACAAGTACGGGAGATCGATTCCGAGCGGGTATCATGCACGGCGATTAAAAAAATGATCCTGATGAAGTGATTTTTAAACGCGGAACCAGCAATATCGATGCGTGAAGAAATTCAACAGGCAATCACCCATCGCTTAAGCACTTTTAAATTAGATTTGCCAAGATGTAACAAAATGTATATATTAATTTTTTACTAATATTTTTAAAATTGCAAACCAACTAAATTCATAGATAATCGATAAATGAAGCGTCTCTTGAAGCAAATCATTTCGACTGTAGCTGCCGGCATCTGCTTTTCGCAAACGCTATACGCGCTGGATCATGAAATCATGTTTCACCACATTACGACAGTTGATGGTCTCTCATCTGATGTCGTGTATGACATCCTCCAGGACAGCCGCGGCTTTATGTGGTTTGGCACGCAAGATGGATTGTGCCGCTACGATGGGTATAGCTTCAAAGAATTCAAATATGATCCGTATGATTCGAACAGCATCTCCTCGAACTGGGCTTCCAGGCTATTCGAAGATCGTGCCGGGAATATCTGGATCGGTACCGTGCGCGGAGGCGTCAACCGATTCGATCCGGCAACTGAAACATTCACCCGCTTCTCGCACGATCCCGGCGATTCCAATACCATTGGCGACAATACCGCTTTCGGAATCAGCCAGGACAGCTCCGGTACAATATGGATTGGCACCTGGCGCGGACTTGACAGACTCATATTAAACAATGATCGTAAGGCAACCGAAATAGCGCATTTCAAAGCCGATTCAACAAATCCAAATCAGTTATCTTATGACAGCATCTGGAATTTATATACTGATAGCGAGCATCATCTATGGATCGCCACCAGCGACGGTGGTCTGAATGAGTTTGATATCGCAGCCGAACGTTTTGCGCACTTCAAACGTAATTCCGCAGATCCGCACAGCATCAGTTCGAACCGCATCAGAAATATTTACGAAGACCCGGCAGGTGAGGGCAAAATTCTCTGGATTGGCACGTATGGCGGTATCAATCGATTTGACAAACGAACGCGGCAATTCATTTCTTTTCAACATGTTCCGAACCAGCCCGGCAGCTTGAGTCATAATCTGGCAATTCCGATCTGCCGGGATAAAAAGGGTACATTGTGGATTGGGACTGCGGGCGGCTTGAACCGATTGCTTGAGACAAGGCAAGGTGGGGAATCGCTTGGTGCTTTTCAGCATTACCGTCATGATGCAGCCGATCCGAAAAGCCTGAGCCATGATTTTATTTTCGATATTTGTGAAGATCGATCGGGCGTAATCTGGCTTGCCACTATCGGGGGCGGTGTAAATAAAATTGTGAGCGAAAAAAAGCAATTTGCCATCAATGAATTTTGCCGAAATGTGAAAGCTATCTATCAGGATAGCGCGGGTGTGATGTGGTTGGGGAGCTCCCGGGGGATATTACGCTATAATCCCGCAGATGATTCGTTTATCCAATTCGCACATGATCCTGAAAATCGCAACAGCCTGATCCACAATAATGTTACGGCAATCTGTGAGGATCATTTCTCCGCTGCCAGAACACTGTGGATTGCCTGCTATGGCGGGGGACTCGATCTGCTCGTGTTCGATGCAACCGGGTCATCGGCGCAGTTCAGCCATTTTCTGCACGATCCCGATGATCCGCACAGCCTGAACAGCGATTGTGCCGACAAAGTCTTCATCGATCATTCGGGGACTCTGTGGGTGGGAACGTGCGAAGGATTGAATCAATTCGACCGGGTTACTGAAACTTTCACGCGATATGAACACAAACCTGCCGATCCCACCAGCATCAGCGGCAAATGGGTCACCGCTATTTTTCAAGCACCAGGTAATGACAGCATTCTATGGGTTGGAACCGATAACGGTCTGAATAAATTTTTTTTGAAGGAAAAGCGATTCAAACGCTACAATCACAATCCTGCCGACCAAAACAGTCCCGGGCATAAATATATTCAATCGATTTGCGCAGATGCGAACGGGGATGGTAAAATTCTATGGCTTGGCACATTCGGCGGCGGGCTGGATAAATTTGATACCGAAACAGAGCGCTTCACCCATTTCACCGAAAAGCATCAGCTTGCCAACACAACAATTTATAGCATCCTTCAAGCCGATGATGGCGCTCTCTGGTTGACGACGAAGGATGGAATTTCAAAATTCGATCCGAAAACCGTGTTTTTCAGAAATTACAGCAAAGGTGATGGCGTTGTCGGAATCCCTTTCCACCGCAGTTCTTGCTTCAAAAGCCCTGATGGAAAACTGCTTTTCGGCTGCAACGGGGGATACATTTCATTCTTCCCGGACAGCATCAAGGATAATCCGCACGTGCCGCAAATTGTATTAACAGATTTCAGAATATTCAACAATCCGGTTGCATTAGGGACAGCGATTCATGCGCTCAGAGAAATCAAGCTTTCCCACGACCAGAATTTTTTCTCATTCGAATTTGCCGCGCTGGATTATACCAATCCCGCGAAAAACCAATACGCCTACATGCTCGAGGGAATTGATCCGGACTGGATTTATTGCGGAAACCGGCGTTACGTGAGCTATGCGAATCTGAAAGGCGGCGAGTACGTTTTCAGGATCAAGGGATCGAATAACGATGGTGTCTGGAATCAGGAAGGCGCAGAACTGAAAATCATCATCACCCCGCCTTTATGGGAAACAACACTTTTTCGGGTGGTGATTGGTATGATGCTCTTCGGTATTTTTGCAGGCATCTATAAATTTCGCGTATCGATACTCAAAAAAGACAAACAGGTCCAACAAACATTTTCAAAACGACTCATCGAAGAAGTCGAAAAAGGCAGAAAGAGAATTGCCGGCGAACTCCATGACAGCCTGGGGCAGAATCTGTTGATAATTAAAAATGAGCTCGATCAATTGCGTGATTCGCCATCGACTGAAAACGCTTACAGAGAGGAGATCGATGAATTATCCGAGTTGGCGGCACAGTCGATCAACGAAGTGCGGCAGATATCGTATAATTTGCACCCGCATCTGCTGGACAGGCTGGGCTTGAAAAAAGCCATTGAATCGATGGTCGAGCGTTGCACACAATCGTCCAAAATACAATTTGACGCTCAAATTGGTGACGTGGACCGGTTGTTTCCTGAAGAAACCCAAATCAATTTCTATCGTATCGTACAGGAAGCTATTAATAACATCATTAAACATTCCGATGCCTCTGAAGCATGTGTTCGAATTACTGGTTCAAATCGAGCCGTGAGAATTTTGATCAATGATAATGGCAAAGGATTTGACCCCGGCGTATCGCTTTCCAGTCATAGCGGACACCGGGGATTCGGATTGTACGGCATTGCCGAACGAACCAGGATTCTGAACGGAAAATTTGACATCAATTCAAAACCGGGACATGGGACTAAAATAACCATAAGCATCCCTCGCTCAGTTACACCCATGAAAGCAGAATGAATATGGCTGAAAAAACCAGGGTACTCATAGCAGATGACCACCCGATTTTCCGGCAGGGTCTTATCAAATTACTCGAAGCGCATGAGCCGTCACTCATTGTCGGCGAATGCGGCGATGGCATGGAGACACTGCAATGTATTCGCGATCTGAAGCCCGATATTGCGATTGTGGATATTTCGATGCCGACTATGAATGGTTTGGAAATCATCCGCTGCGCAAAAAGGGAGAATTTGCCGGTGGAATTCATCGTCCTGACCATGTACAAAGAAGAAGAGTATTTGAATGAAGCTCTGGATCATGGTATAAAAGGTTACCTGGTGAAGGATAATGCGGTTTCGGATTTAATCACTTGCCTGAAAGCCGTCGCCCGGGGAGAATGCTATGTGAGCCCGATCGTTTCAAACTACCTGATTCGCCGAAAAGAGAGAATTGAATCGCTTTATGTGAAAAATCCGGAATTGGCGAATTTGACCGCCACTGAAAAGCGAATCCTGAAACTAATTGCTGACAATATGACCAGCAGGCAAATTGCCGGCGCGCTTTGCATCAGTCATCGTACCGTTCAAAATCACCGCACCCATATCTGCGAAAAACTGGGCTTGAAAGGCTACAACAAGCTCCTTCAATTTGCGCTCGAAAATAAATCCTGCCTGTGATGCACAGCCTTCTGGCACAACCGCCTTCAGTCGCTAATTTATGAAGCAGGCTTTAGATTACAGCGCATAAGCCCCCCAATATAAGTACAAATACTCACTGAAAAATGAGTACACTTCTCTATTGACATTTTAGCACAATTTAATATTTTCATTGATGATCGAATAAAAGGACCAACTTTCATGAAAATTTTGATCGTTGATGATAATCCCCGGATGCGCGCCACACTCAGAAAGATACTCGAACGATACCTGAAGAACATTGAAGCTATTCAAGAATGCAGCGATGAGGCGGAAGCCGTGGGATTCTACAAGGATTTCAAACCGGATTGGGTGCTGATGGACATTCAACTGGAAAAAGGGAACGGACTGACTGCTACGAAGATGATTCTTGAACTGGATCCTGCCGCGAAAATACTTATCGTCTCACAATACGATGAATCTGCTTACCGAGAAGCCGCAAAAAATATCGGTGCCCGGGGCTATGTGTTGAAAGACAACCTGCTCGACATTCCCGGATTTATTGCTGAATGAAATGGCTACACTTTTTTGCTAATTAAAAACATATATTTTCACTCAAAACAGGAGACAAATTATGAGAAAATGTTTATACGGATTCGCCATTTTAATCATTTTCAGTGCGTTAACAACTGTTGCATCTGCCACAATCTCGATAACCGTAACCTCGCCAAACGGTGGCGAAACATGGGATGCAGGCAGCACTCATAATATTACCTGGACATCTTCTGGTTTCTTTTTTTATGTAAAAATTCAGTATACAACCAATTATGGGGGTGGCTTCTTTTTCTGGACGACAATCGTGGATAGCACAGCCAATGATGGCTCACATTCCTGGAACCTGCCATCGGGTGTCAACTCAAGCAACTGCCGCGTCAAAATTATCGGATACGGCGATGGCAGCACCACGAGCGATTTCAGCGACGAAAATTTCACGATCCAGCCACCTGCGGGATCGATTACGGTCACATCTCCCAATGGCGGCGAGATTTGGATGGGAGGAACCATACACACTATCACCTGGAATTCCAGCAACACCAGCGGAAATGTGACCATTGAATATACCACCAATTATGGCTTCATTTTTACCCTGAATCCGATCGTAAGCGGAACTCCGGATGATGGCTCATACACCTGGACGGTTCCCAATGGAATCAGCTCTACAACCTGCCGTGTAAAAATCAGGGATTCGGGCGATGGCTCCGTGTACGATTTCAGCGACGCTAACTTCTCAATCGATTATTACAAACCCGATCTAACCTGGGTTTCCAGCCAGACGAGCATGAATTTCTACTTATCTTTCGTTACGATCAATGTCCGAGTCCAAAACCAGGATTATGCCAATAGCGGCGCTTGCGATTTAGGCTACTACATTTCCAGTGATCCAACGATAACCACATCGGATACTCAAATTGGCGCCGATCAAATTCCGGCGCTGAGCCCCTGGGGCTCCAGCGATCAGAGCATCGTGGCTAGCTTATGGCAGTACCCGGGAACCTGGTATGTGGGATTCATCATTGATTACTCCGATGCAGTTGATGAATCCAATGAAAACAACAATACCAAAGTCTGGACTGAACCGATTACCGTTGACGAATATTGCAATTTGAACGCCGACAGCACGTATGCAAATTATCAATTATCCAGTGGCGATTTATTGACTATCAATACCAGGGTTCTGAACGAAGGCAATGTTTCCACGGGCAAACATCACGTGGGATACTATCTTTCCACCGATAACCTAGTTACCACAGGCGACCATCGTATCGGAACCGTGCAAGTACCCGCGCTGAATGCCGGTGACCAGGATGATCAAACCATCGGTGTTAATTTACAGACCGTGAATGCGGTACCTCCCCTGCCAACAGGCACACATACCTACACTGTCGGCTACCTCGTCGATTATGCGAATGCCGTGGCTGAGGACAATGAGACCGATAATGATTTTCACATCACTCCGCCCATCACATTCACCATTGCTGAGCCATTGCCTGATCTGGCGGTTGATACGCTGTTTTGCAGTTACGCCTACAATCCCCCCTTACTGTCTGTCAATGCCCGCGTGGTCAATGAAGGCACCGCCAATGCGCCGGCTTCCAAACTGGGGTATTACCTGACCACCGATTTTTTTGACATTCAGCCGTCAGATGTAAAACTAGGCGAGTCACCGGTGGGTTCTCTGGCTCCCGGGGCGCATCAGGATGTCGGTGTCCAGAATATCGATATCAGCCAACTGGGCTTTGCGCCTGGTGAGAGGAAGTATGTTACCTTTTTCGCGGATTATATCGAAGCGGTAACCGAGTCAGATGAGCAAAACAATATCAAATCGCTGTCAATAGAAATCGAAATTCCGCTACCCCCTGAATTGCCTGATTGGTGGGAATACACGCCTGAAACCGGCAACAACGCAACAGTCATTTTGCCCATGAGTGCCAATCCAAACATTAAAGGCGATCCGCTGGAAAATGGTGATTACGTGGGCGCGTTTACGCCGTCCGGACTCTGTTGCGGTTGGCAACGCTGGCAGAGCCAGAATCTTGATATTGCAGTTTGGGGAGACAATCCTGAAACACCTGAAATCGACGGATTTCAGACGGATGAATTGATAACCTACCGGATTTTCCAGATCGGTCAGCAAAAAGAATGGTCGACGGTTCGCGTTGGTTATTCCGAGGGTACCGGATACTATTCGGCGAATGCGTTTATGATGCTGAACGAATTTTATGCATACGATGCCGCGACGTTCCTGCTAAAATTTCAGCAAGGCTGGAATATGTCTTCAATCAATGTTATGCCGGAGGACTTGAATGTCGAATCAATCTTTGAGCCCATTGTGGACAAACTAAACCTGATGAAAAATAATGCCGGGCACACGTACATACCTGCGTATGGGCTAAACAATATTGGGGATTTGGACGTCAGGCAAGGCTATTACCTGCACGTCACATCAGCCGCTGAACTCATCCTGTTTGGTGAAGTTGTTCCGCCCGGCACTCCGATAACGCTCCAGGTAGGCTGGAACATGATCGGCTACCTTCCGGCAACGCCGATGCAAATCAGCGCCGCGCTCGCAAGCCTCGGATCCCGTTTGCGGCTGGTGAAAAATGGCGCCGGCGAACACTATGTGCCCGGTTTATCAATAAATGATATTGTGGTTATGTATCCGGGTCAGGGCTACAAGGTTTACATGCACTCGGCAGCCACGCTGGTGTATCCGTCGGGGAACGCCAATCTCGCGGCATCACGTATGATGCAATCGCACGCATCGGCTGAGGCGGAGCTGCCCGATCATTTCCGTTTTGCTCATACGACCGGAAATTCTGCCACGCTGCTCATTCCCTCGGAAATAGCACCACACTATTCCGATGGCACCAAACTCGCCGTCGGCGATCAAATCGGCGCATTCAATCCCGCTGGCGTATGCTGTGGCGCAGCAATCTGGAACGGCGAAAATATGGCACTCACCCTCTGGGGCGATGACTGCAAAACCGATTCGCTTGATGGCTTTCGCATGGGTGATGCGGTCACGCTGAAAGTCTGGCGAAGCGGAATGAATGAGGAATTCCCGGTGCAGGTGGCGCAACAGAACCGGCAATCACTACGCTTTCAAAACGACGGTATTTCCACACTCGCCGAATTTGCGGTGCTCAAGAATTCAACCAGGGCAAATGAATTGAGTGATTCTATCGTGCCATCCGAATTCCGGTTATTGCAGAATTACCCCAATCCTTTCAACCCTGAAACGACGATTGAATTTCACCTGCCGCAACTGGCAGAAGTGTCGCTGGCTATTTACGATCTGCGCGGTCAATTGGTGCGCACACTGGCGGCAAGCTCACGCCAGGCTGGATGCCACCGTATCGCCTGGGATGGCAGGAATGACGCCGGGCAGATTGTGGTTTCGGGAATATACTACTATCGGATCATTGCCCGGGTACCGGATTCCGAGCACACAGCATTCAGCCAAATCAAAAAAATGATCTTCATAAAATAGCATCTATCCGGATAAGGCTGTTTTTGCAGGGCAAATTTCTTATTTGCCCTGAGAATACGCCTAAAACAGCAGCATTCGAACGAATGAGTAATTTGTTCTATATTACTTCAAATAGATTGAATCAAGACCGCCGCCATTAGTCTAAGAGCGGACATTACCGACGGACTCGTTAAAATATATCGGAAAGGAGATTCACAATGTTGAAAATGAATAAAAACCAGATTTTCGCTTTTTGCGCGGGTATTTTATGGCTGATCTTCCTCATTCCGGTCATCGCACATGCACAATTCGATTTTCCCACCGCGAACATGAAGATCGATCAGTTGGTCGATCTTCAACTCGTTCGGGAAATTGCCCTGGCAAAAGCCGAAGCCCTCTGGGGGCAAGTCGCGCCGGGCAAGCCCATACCGTGCTGCGATGATTTTGGTAACATCGCTGTTTATATGATCCCGTTTCGAATCGGGGCGGCTGAATTTCCGAGCTATCGAGAGATAATGAAAGAACTGGAGCAGGCAAGGGCAGCATATTCTGAAAAAGTCAACAGTTCCAAGCATGCGCCAATGACTGGTGCTGAATATCAAAATCAAATCGTACCGGCATATAAAAAGCAATTTGGTATCGGACAATATGGTACGATCTTCATCTCCGCCCGACAGGATCGCTTTCCGATTCCGCTGCGTGCGCATTACCTTTCTCCGTATTATGTTGTCGGCGATTTGGCTTTGGACAAGGCTCAGGAAGCCCTGGGTACATTCAATGTCAGGCTAAACCGATATTTTTTTCTGGACATAGTGCGAGGACAACTGTTTGAATTCATTTCACCGAAGGATACCGTATTCGTCCATGCCTATTCGCTGGAAGTTGAGCCGCGCAGTACCTTGATTAGCAAAAATCTCCCCATTAAAACAGCATCACCGGAGATGCAAAACGAAATTCAATCTGCCTGGCAGCAGGTGCGTTCTTCAGCGCCGATAGCCGATCATACTGTGAATAATCCGGAATTAATTCCCCCGATTCTATGGTGCCGCGGCTGCTCGCCCACGTCAGCATCAATGGTTCTCGGGTATTGGGACAATATGGTTGATAACGTTGCCTATACACCATTCGGAAAATTGATCGACTATTGGCAGGAACTCTCCAGGTATTCGAACGGCGCGGGTGGTATGCGGAATGTCCCCAATATTCTGGAAGAGCTGCGCCTGGCGATGGGAACCGATGTTTTGGGAAGCACTTGGAGCGATGATATAGGTCCGGGTATCGAACATGTCTGCAATGAAATTAATAAGTATGATTTCGACTCCGATCAGCATCACAGCAGCGGCGGTGATTGGAACTGGGGGAGAATCACGGATGAAATCGATGATTCCCGCCCCTTTGTCTGGTCACTGGTTGCGCAGCGCCCGGATCAGGTTCCTATGGATACTGTGGGTCACTCCCTGTGTGCCTGGGGTTACGATGACGAGAAAAATGTATTCACTTATAACACATGGTCTCTCGGACAGGATGACTGGTACTACATTATTTATAACGATACATACCCGATTTTCGCGTCCTACGTAAATACAGTTGAGCCCGGCGGCGGTGACAATACCAATGTTTACCTTTCATCCCCGATTGGCGGCGAGGTAATTTATTCTGATTATTATTTTCCCATCGAATGGGTTCACCAGGGTCCGTCGACTGTTACACTGAAGGTTTATTATTCTTCCGACGCCGGAGAAAACTGGAATTTTTGGGCAGACATCACTTCTACTACGGGAACACACACGCTGGTCGGAATTGGTCCGTCCCAGGTTACGCAGGAAGGCAGATTACGCATTGAGGGCTGGCGCAGCAATCAATATATCGCCGGTGACGGTAGCCGGAATAATTTTGAAGTTCGGGAGGCTTATATTCGGATTATTTCGCCCAACGGAGGCGAAATATGGCAAGCCGGAACAACGCAAAATATACGCTGGTCTTCGGACTTCCCGACCGGCATCGTGAAGATCAAATATTCAACAGATGGCGGAACCAGTTGGAATATCATCGATCAATATGCCATCGAGTCGCAATACAATGGCGTGTATCCCTGGGACGTCCCCGATACACCTTCGGATAACTGCCTCCTGTTGATCCAGGATGCCGAGCCCGGCTTTCCTGCGATCGATCAAAGCAACGCCCCATTCACTATTCTACCGGCACCCTACATTACCGTAATCGAGCCAAATGGCGGTGAGGAAATCGCTGCCGGAAGTGACTTCCTGATAAAATGGGACGCTTTCGATACCGGCGGTCTGGTGAATATCTATCTTTCAACCAATGGCGGAAGTACATGGAACAGGATTTACGAGAATCTTGCCGATGATGGCGAGCATCTCTGGCAGGATGTACCCAATGCGCCTTCGAGTAACTGCAAAATCAAGATTACCAATGCTTCGGGAACGCTTCTTGATACCAGCGATGGACCATTCACCATCAAATCCGCTGAACCGGTGTTAACGGTAATTCCGCAAGAACTGGTTTTTTTCGCCGGTCAAACCAGCAAAGCATTTCAGATCAAAAATATAGGATCGGATTTACTCGTCTGGACCGTAACCGAGAGCCCTGATCTGCCCTGGATTGGATCGGTCGCACCGACAAGCGGCACCAATGATGCAAGCATTACCGTGACCATTGATCCAAATCATTTTGGCGATTCGAATCCGGTAGGGGCGATTTCCGTCGCGTCAAATGGCGGAAATCAGACCGTAAAAATTGAAGCCAATGTCGAAATTACGAATCTGCCGCAAGACTGGAATTTTAGCGCCCGCACCGGGCAAAATGCAAGCGTGCTATTGCCCGCAAGTATCATCCCGGAAGTCGGCATCCCGCCCATACTGGAGGATGGCGATTACATCGGCGTATTCACCGAAGGTGGTCGCTGTTGCGGCTATGCGCAATGGCATGCTGATGAAAACCTCGCCATTACCGCATGGGGCGATGATCCGCAGACTACCGAAATTGACGGATTTCCTAATGGCGGACTGATCGTATATCGAGTATATAAACTGGGAAACCACACAGAATATGAAAATGTCGATGTTGCATATTCCGAGGGCGACGGGCATTATCACCAGGACGAAATTATGACACTGAGCCAGTTTACTATCACCGAATATGAAGACGTCGTGATCCCGATGAATCCCGGCTGGGGACTGGTGGATTGTGAGGTCATCCCCTTCGATCCCAGCATTTACGAAGTATTCGATCCGATTATCGATTACGTGAAACTGGTCAAAAACGGACGCGGGGAGGTATTCATTCCCGCGTATGGGATCGATCAAATCGGCGAGATCAATTTCTGGGAAGGGTACCAGGTGTACTTGACGCAAGCCGCATCGTTGACAATCACCGGTACGCCCATAGATCCCGAATATCCGATCCCCCTCGAATCAGGCTGGAACATGATCGCCTATCTGCCGCGCGTCCCCATCAACGCCGACGTGGCGCTGGCAGGTATTGCCGACAATCTGGTTATTGCCAAAGACGGGCAGGGCAGGTCGTATATTCCGGCGTTTAGCATCAACCAGATCGGCGAAATGCAGATGGGACTGGCGTACCAGATGTATTTGAGCGAGGCGTGTACGTTGCGATATCCCCCGGGCAATATGACGCTATCCGGTTCATCGAGAGCAAAAAGCATTGCCAAAATGCACTTGCAGCATTTTCAATTCACCGTCAATACCAGCGGGAACGCCACAATCGTGATTCCGTCCGATATTCATCCTGGATCTCCCGATGGTGGCTCCCTCCATACAGGCGATGAGATTGGTGTATTCACACCCGATGGGTTGTGCTGCGGCGCTGTGGTTTGGGAGGGCGAAAACACCGCGCTCACGGTGTGGAGCAACAATCAAATGACTGAAGAGATCGATGGCTTCAGAACTGGCGAAACCATGCTCTTGCGTATCTGGCAGCAGCATCGCGACACCGAATTTCCGGCAACGATAGCCGTGCGGGAAAGAGATACTACGATTTATAATGTCAATGGCTTCACGGTGCTGACACAGTTAATTGGTGATTTGTCCGGCACATCCGCTGAATTCATGTCACAGTCAAGCATTCCGACTGCATTCCGCCTGCTGCAAAATTATCCCAATCCGTTCAATCCGGCGACCGTTATCCGCTATGAACTGCCCGAAGCAGGCAGCGTCACGCTGGAAATTTATAACCATCTTGGTCAGCGAATTCGCACGCTGGTACAACGGGAGCAACCGGCTGGGATTCACCATTGCACCTGGGACGGGAAAAATGAATCCGGCAAAACGGTTCCGTCCGGAGTGTATTTTTATCGGCTGCAATCGAAGGTATTTTCAGCCACGAAGAAGATGCTTTTCATGCATTGATGCTTTGCAGTTGCAATGAAAAATCATCTTAGGTGCGGATTCGATTTCGGCTATCGAATCCGTTGCATTTTGTGTCAAGAACAGCGAGTAAAAAACCGCCACAGATTTGCACGGATTAAACACGGATAAAATGCGGCTTACCTAAAAAAGCGTGATTCATCGGTGCGAATCCGTGGCTGAAATTAAACTCATATAAACACCTTAAAACGAGGTTCGTTTGCGGATGCGAGGAAATAGGGTGCTGTGTTCAAAGATTTGATTTCCCCAAAGCCAAAAGGAGCATATCATGTATAACTTTATTAAAAAGCTTGCTGTTATATCAGCGTTTATTTTTCTGATCTGCATTCAAATCGGTGATCCGGCGAAGGCGGAAGATGATGTACAACTGCGCAAATCCGGATCGCAGAATGCAACCGTGAGTAAGGCGCTGCTTGACGACAGGGCAGCATTGGTTGCCCTTTATAACAGCACCAATGGCGCTGGCTGGATTAATAACACCAATTGGCTCAGCGCCAATCCTATCGATGCATGGTACGGTGTTACCGTTTCAGGTGGCAGAGTAATTTATTTAAATTTAAGTAACAACAACCTCATCGGTCAGATTCCGTCTGAAATTGGGGATTTAACAAATTTATTACAATTAAAGCTATACAACAATCAACTCACAGGCTCTATCCCCTCGCAAATTGGGTATTTAACAAATTTAGAACACTTGAGCATATCGAATAATCAACTCAGCGGTCCGATTCCGCCCCAGATAGGCGGGTGCACAAGTTTAAATTATATAAATTTGCTTGGGAATCAACTCAATGGTCAGATACCGCCCGAGATTGGGAATCTAATGTATTTGGAAACATTCTATGCAAATACGAATCAATTCAGCGGACCACTTCCGGTGCAGATTGGCAATTTGACCAGTTTAAGTCGATTATATGTATACCGAAATGAATTTACCGAGTTACCCGATCTATCTCATTTATCGTCTCTCGAGTATCTATTTGCATACGAAAACCGCTTTACCTTTGAAGACATTGAGCCGAATATTGGCATTCCTGATTTCAGATATTCTAATCAGGCTAAAGTTGGTTATATCGAGAATATCATCAGACCACCTGGTTCCTCAGTGACCTTTTCCGTAAGCGTGGGCGGCACCGCGAACCAGTACCAATGGTATAAAGACAACGTGCTTATAACCGGAGCCACCAATGATGATTATACCATCAATCCAATAGATTATAGCGATGCCGGGGCATACACCTGCAAAATTACAAATACCATAGCCACCGCCTTAACCCTTGAAACCAATCCCAAAAACCTGACCGTCGCCGAAGGACCCACATCTATCAGCGTAACCTATCCCAACGGCGGAGAGACGTGGCAGGTTGGTTCGGCTTATGATGTGACCTGGTCGTGTGATAATTATATTGGTGATGTAAAAATCGAGATTTCAACCAACGGCGGGAATAGTTGGTGGGATTTGACGCAAGGCGGAAATACCCAAAATGATGGCAAGTTTAGCTACATGCCTGTCATTGAAAATATCTCTAATCATTGTTTAATCAAAGTCGTTTCAGCAGTTGATCCAAATATAAATGATCAAAGTGACCATGAATTTTCAATTATGGGTTCCTCTACGGATCCCTTTTTGGGTGTGGCGCCAACCAGCCTGGATTTTGGCACGTCGCATGGCAGCTTGAGTTTTCTGATTGCTAATTTAGGTGGGGGCACGCTCATCTGGCAGGTGGCGGAAAATCCCGAACAGTCCTGGATCACAGGTCTCACGCCCGACCAGGGGACAGATGAGGGCACAGTCACCGTAAACATAAGCCGGGGAGGACTAAGCCCGGGAATCTATTCCGGCAAAATCTCGGTCACTTCAAATGGCGGCAATCGAGATGTATCGATCCGGATGATTGTGCCCACATCCGGTTACTTTATACTGGATGGCGACAGTACCGATTGGATGGGTGAGCCGCTTTGCAGTTCTGCACCCGACAATTTGCCGAATTATTTTCCCGCTGAAGTTCACGCCGCCATTTCAGACATTGTGGATATCAAGCATTTACGAGCAAAAATTATCGATGATAGCCTATACTTTTTTATTCGGTTATGGGGCGGACCGGTTTGGCCCAACTTTTGTCAAGCGAGTGACGGCAGAATTTACAACCGTGGATATTACACTTTACTCGTTGACCTGGACAACAATCCCAATACCGGCTGGCATACGCACTGGTACGAAGGTCACCTGACATCATTGGGCTACTACAATAGTATGGGGGTGCCGGATACCGATCCCATCGGTGCCGAAGCTTATTTCGAATTAGGATTAAGAACCGACTATTACCCGCCGCACAGCGATGGACATGTAGTGCAACTCAGGTATTTTGCTGCTGATGTACACGAAATAGACTCTCAGGCGGATGTGGGTATTAAATACGACATATTTGAGCTTGAGCCGGCAAATCCGGATACCTTTGACCTCTATATGTTTGAAGGCAACGGCTATGACCAGGTTGCCAATGACGGATCATTTTCGTGGTGCGGACATGCCTGGGGTGTTGATTTTTTAGAGTGCGGTATCGGACTCCCGAAATTCATCGCGTATTGGAATAAAAAAGGCGAAAGCTATTTGAATTCGGGCGACATCATTGGTGTTGCAGCGTTCGTTGAGACACCGATAGATGACTGGGGAACAGATTTTTCACCCCGGTGCGAAATTACAGTAGGTGCATCACAACCGCCCGTACTTGCAGTCGATCCGAAGAGCCTGAACTTTGGCACCACAGCGAACAGTCTCAATTTCGAGATTGATAATTCTGGCGGAGGAAACCTGATCTGGAACATTTTCAATATTTTTTATAAACCCTGGATCACATCAATCGTTCCGGGCAGCGGCAGTGGTCCTGCCACGGTGACTATTACCGTTGATCGAAATCAATTGAGCAGCGATAGTGACACCGCCAGTCTGCTGGTAGCTTCAAATGGCGGCAGCCATGCAATTTCGGTTTTGATAGCAAAAAGCGGCAAGCCCGAAACGATTACATTGAATCTCAATCAGGGTTGGAACATGTTTTCGATCAATGTGAATCCTGCCAATCCGAATATTGAAATACTGCTTAATCCCATTGTGGATAATTTAAAACTTGTCAAAAACGGGAAGGGACAAAACTACATTCCGGCATACAGCATTAACCAGATCGGAGATATTAATTACAAAGAAGGCTACCAGGCGTATTTGACCTCCGCAGCGTCGGTCGATGTTACCGGCGATGCTATCGCGCCCAACACGCCGATTGAGCTTCCCGCGGGCTGGAGCATGATCAGCTACCTGCCCGATGTGCCCATCGATGCGGTGACGGCGCTGGCGAGTGTTGGCAGCAAACTGAAAATTGCCAAAGATAATGGCGGGAATGCCTATATTCCGGTTTATGGCATCAATCAAATTGGCAATATGCAGCCGGGGCAGGGGTATCAAATCTATTTGACCGAAGCTGGCACGCTGATTTATCCGTCGGGTGCGTTGAGCAGCGGACGCAGCGATCTGACGGTTTCCGGTGACACCCCGCAATCGCAACCGAAGCATTTTTCATTCTCCCCACGAACCGGGCAGTCCGCCACGCTGGTGATCCCCCAATCCATTCATCCTGCGTACAGCGATGGCTCATCCCTCGATCCGGGTGATGAGATTGCGGTTTACAGTGCAAATGGCTTTTGTTGCGGCGCCGTGATGTGGCAGGGAACCAATGCTGCGTTGACCCTGTGGGGCGATAATGACCGGACCAAACTCACGGACGGGCTGACCGATGGTGAAACGTTCCGGCTGCTAGTCTGGCGCGAATCCGTTGAAAAAGAGTACCCGGTTCGATTTACGTCTGAAACATCAGCGTCGGCGATTTACCGAAAGGACGGCTTTTTCGTGCTGACCGAATGTGTGGCTCAGACTTCGCTCACTGCTGTTGACGCTGCATCCCATTCGATCCCAACCGAATTCCGCCTGCTGCAAAATTACCCCAATCCGTTTAATCCGGCGACCGTCATCCGCTATGAACTGCCCGAAGCTATAAATGTCACCATTGAAATTTACAATCATCTCGGGCAGCGAATTCGCACGCTGGTACAACGGGAGCAGCCGGCTGGTATTCACCAGTGCGCCTGGGACGGGAGAAATGAATCCGGCAAGACGGTTCCGTCCGGCGTGTATTTTTATCGGCTGCAATCGAAGGTATTTTCAGCCACGAAGAAGATGCTCTTCATGCATTGATGCTTTGCAGTGGCATTAAAAATCTTTCTGGAATGCGGATTCGATGGTCGATTGTCATTTTTCCGTGTTTGAAAAATCGACGTTCAGGTAATCGCCCGGATATTTATGCCTGGCTTAGCCTTTCAAGGGTTCGAAACCTTTGAAAGGCTATTTCTCTTCCAATAGCCGGGGGATTACGACGCTTGTAATCCCTTAGTTTCTGGTTCACAATCTCCTGTTTGGGAACCCAAGGGGCACTGTAAACGATGAAAAAAACCAATAACTGAAGCATTACTCAAATGCTAAATTTTTACTTTGATATTAATGTTTAACTTGTTATATTCAGAGCAGCTAATCGACTAAAATCATCTAACGCTGGCTTTTGTTAATGAGGGATCGATCATGATTTCTTTATTTGTCATATTCATATTGAGTTACCTCGCCGGTTCAATTCCCACGAGCATCATCGTGAGCAAGCTTTTTTATAAAAAGGACATTCGCGAACATGGCAGCGGAAACGCCGGGGGCACGAACGTCTTCCGCGTACTCGGGTGGAAACCCGGCGTATTTGTTGCGCTGGTTGACGTGGGCAAAGGCGTTCTGGCAACCTTAATCATTTCGCAGATTAAAATTGATACTATTCCTGCATTCTTTAAGCCGGATGTGCTTAAATTATGCGCCGGCATCTTCGCAATCATCGGACACATCTGGACGGTCTTTGCGGGTTTCCGCGGCGGAAAAGGTGTCGGCACTGCCGCCGGTGTTATTCTGTCACTCTATCCGATCGCGATCTTGATTTGCTTTGCTATATGGGGAACGCTGGTTTTAACCACGCGCATCGTCTCCGTAAGCTCCATGACAGCAGCGATTTGCCTGCCGATCACGCTGTTTGTAATGGATCGCTATTTTGATATTTTTGTACATCCGCTTTTATTTGGCATCAGTATCGTATTGGCGCTACTCATTGTTTTCACGCACCGTTCCAACCTGAAGCGATTGTTCCGGGGAGAAGAAAACCGGTTCAAGCCAATTTGGCAACGCAATAAAAAGTGAACCGGAATTTTTTTCTACCAGGAGTGACAGATGTGGCGATTCCTCTTAAATTATCATCGAAAACTGCTTTTCTCAGGCACAATCGGATTTATTGCTTTTTTGACTTTCTTCTCGGATATCCCGTTCATTTCGAATCAACATATAACTCGCCACAAACGCGAAATTGTAAAAGACGCTCGAAAAGTTCTGAAGAATATCGGGTACAGCACGAACGGATTTAATGCATATAGCTCTTTTGATTATGGTACGCGCTCGAATTTAAATGGAGAATTTGGTAAACATGCCGCTGATACCTTGCTTACCAATACGCTGCTCAACGGAGATCGCTGGCAGGTGTATTTTCAACATTCATCTCAGGGGGAGGCACACCCTGAATATTTTTACCTTCAGTTTACACCAGCCGGTTCGCTCGAGCGATTCATCCACCAGCCTCCTTCGCGCAGGAACTGGGTAAACGTCTCCGTGGAACAGTTGAAAACAACGGCGGTCAAAATTATTAAGTCGCAATATGCGAATTTCGATGCATCGAGAGCCAAATTTGAGCACCAATTCATACCTCATGAAGATATCGCCATTCATGAATTCAATTGGGTTCAATTCGACAGCGCTTTAAATGATTCTGTAGCATTTCTGGTTAGATTCGCGGATGCCCGATTGCAGGAATATGTCGTGACTAGTGGC
This sequence comes from Candidatus Zhuqueibacterota bacterium, assembly GCA_016927835.1. GTDB lineage: Bacteria > Zhuqueibacterota > Zhuqueibacteria > Thermofontimicrobiales > Sulfurfontimicrobiaceae > Sulfurfontimicrobium. The sequence goes on from JAFGMA010000367.1 coordinate 21,684, forward strand.
AATGCACGAACGACAGCCCGAAATACCCATCATAATTTAAGCCGACTGCAAAAATTTGTTTTTCCGTTATTCATACTTCTTCTGCCCTGGTTGTACCTTGAAAGCCGCCGCAGGGGTCATAGACCAAAAGATGCTCCCAATTATGGACTCCGACTGGCTGCACTCTTTTTTGTTATCCATGTTGCGCATATTTTGAATGGCATGAATGCTTCATTATTTAATAGTGAAACTATGACAGTCGAATGGGAACGCGTATTGATGCAAATAATTGTCGTTGACGCCCTGTTACAAGGAATCATTTTCAGCAGCATCATTTACCTGACCTGGAATTTGGGACAGGCGCTATATTCGGATCGACCTGATGACAATGATTTGACCAGTTTCAAAAACATCCTGACGCTCAATTGGCTCACGCCGGAGGTTGCCGAATCCTTTGCAACCGGCTTTTTCATTGCCGCATCGCTACTCGGTTTTATTACAGCCTACGCGTTTGTGGTAACGACTGTGTTTGATGGGCTAATCGATCAATCATTGCTGTCGAACGCCATTGACCGCGATATTCCCTGGTTGACGCCGGCTTTCTCCGGAGTGCTTTCTGCATTTTTTATTATCATTATACTGTATTTTTTCATGTTTAATATATTGAAAACATATCTAAAGCGCTCGCTGTGGGCGATACTTCCCATTCTGTTGATTATGCAAATTGCCGGCTTTGATGCTATCACGTTTGATTCGCCGCTGTACAATATTATCCTCAGGCTGGCGCTTGGACTGATCGTTTATTGGATTTACACAAAATACGATCTGTTTGCGAGTTTCATCGGATTGGCGCTATCGGCGGCGTTTTTGCATGTAGTACCGCTGCTCTCAACCTCAAGCATTTTTTTCCAGACATCGGGAATTTCTTGCAGCATTTTGCTGGTGTCCGCATTATTTGTAAGCATTCTCGGCTTTCGACGCAATCGGCTAATCATGTACTCGCAAACGCGTTGATGAAAATCAATCCGCCCGGAGATGCATTGGGATATGGGCGAAATATCATACTCTCTATCATTATTCCTTTAAAGCCATGAATAAACGAGAAAAAAAATCGTATGCTAAAGCATTAGAAAGCGCAGAAAAGCTTTTGGGCTCGGAAAATCTGGATCAATTCATTGAAAAAGCCGAAGCCAGGGCAACCCGTCATGTAGAACGATTCAGTGAGCTTTGGGTTTCAATACAAACCATTCTGGAGATGGGAAAAGCCTGGGCGCGCAGAGAATATAAGAATGTCCCTAAAAAAACCATGCTTTCGGTGTTGGCTGCTATCATTTATTTTGTCAATCCTTTCGACGCCATTCCCGATTTTCTTGCCAGCTTCGGCTTTCTCGATGATGCCGCAGTGTTCGCGTTTGTTATCCACTCTCTTAGAGGTGACCTCCAAAAGTTCAGGGAATGGCAGAATCAGAAAAATACAGCTATGGAAGAATGATTCAGCGTTGCTTTGGTGATAATAAAAGGTGCACTCTGATACGTTGGAGTGAAAGCCCTTTATGGATTTCACGACTCGCATCGCACGAAGGCGATGCACTCCGAAATATTAAATTAATCCCCCAGATTTCTTCACCGATTATTTTTCAGCCTGCGGGTGTCCCGTTGTGCCGGGCATGACGCTACTTTCTTTCGGACAGGTATTTTTTAAAGCCGCCTGTCGAATTCCGAAATGATCCACATGGAACTCCTGCTTCATCTATTTATACTCGTTAAGGGTTAAAATGTAACATATTCCTGTCATTGCGAGCGACGATAGGAGCGAAGCAATCTCTTATGTTGACGCAA
>JAFGMA010000368.1 GCA_016927835.1 Candidatus Zhuqueibacterota bacterium
ACAACGTTAAGTTGAAATAAAATGATAAAAGAGCGAGGTTCAATCCCCCTTCAAGGCTGAACGTGTCGCACATTTTTCACCGGACATAGGGAAGTGTTTCTCCCCTTCCCTTGTTTTTAAGGGAAGGGATAGGGGGATGGGTTAAAAGGATGGTGATTCAAGGAAATTGGTATCATTTTTTGAAGAGAACTTCATACAAAGACTATAATCTTCTCTTTGAATCACCATTTTTCTTACCCATTCCCTAGCCCCTTCCCTGAACAACAGGGAAGGGGAACCAGAATCCGAATTTTCCCCGTGTCCGGTAGAAGATGTGGGTAATGATCAGCTTCAAAGGGGCAATAAGAAACGCTCAAACATGTTTTTGGTCAAACTTAACATTGGCTAAACTTAACGTTGTAGTATTATTCAGCCGCTGGTTAAGCTGATTTTCTTGCGACAGCCAGAAATCTGCTGCCCTCATCCCACTCCCCCTGCTGAGCATTGCCCACATTTTCCACTGAACACCGGGAAGCTTTGCTCCCCTTCCCTTGTTTTTAAGGGAAGGGGCGGGGGATGGGTTAAAAAGGACGTCATTCAAAGAAATTAGGTTCGCTTTTTAAACGAAATGAGATAAAAAGACGAGAATCTGCTCTTTGAATTGCCATCTTTTCTTACCCATTGGCATGCCGCATTACACCTTGCCCCTTCCTAAACAAAATGGAAGGGGAACCAGAATCGGGATTATCCCGGTGTCCAGTACTTGCGATGTGGGTAAAGCTCAGCTCCCCCTGAGGTTGATGGAAAAAATGATAGCTAAACAGATACTCATGGTGAGCGGAACGGTCCACCGCTGCGGTCGAACCATGATTAATTCCGAAAAATGACTATTTTGCAGATCTCTATTTTCTTCAATTCGATTGCGGTACGTCGCCTTTTCAGCATCCAAAATTATGCGGATGTGATATGACGTGCTTCAAGGATTTGCTAAACTAAACGGTGATTTGCTGGCGGCAATTTCAAGCAAATACTATTTGGGCAAATACGGTTGTATTTCAAAAAAATTGCACACCAGTTCCTGTCCTGCCGGTGCACCGGGCTCTGTACTGCTTTTCCAATCGGAGATGATCAATTCAGCGGTGCGGGTACGCGGTCGAAATAGCAAGCGATGATAATTGAACCACGCAGGGTGATCGGCATTGTAGTTTCCGTGCGTGTGAGAATAGCAGCTCGGATACGGGAACTGAAAGCTTTCAGCCTCAATTATTTCGGCATTTTTTATGCTGGCTGATAGAGCAAGTGTCTGTTCTTTCCCCAATTGCCGAATATCCGCCGAATAAAATTTTAGCAGATAAACCTGATCCGGCACCAGATTTTCAACTGTCTGGCGCACGATATTCGGGCGTGCGGCGGAACGCTTCATCCAGAGGAATTGATCGCCTTCAGCGGTGGTGGGATAGCGCCCCTGAAGCCAGCTAAAACCTTCCATGCGCTTGATTGCGATAGAGCCATCCTGTGCCGGCTCAGCCTGCCACGCATGCAAGCTGTCAGCGAAATCCGGATTCTGAATATAGGGCAAAAGATATGGCTCAGCGGAAAGCGGCTGGCGATTGCCTTCGATGCAATAATGGCTAAACAGGCGATGCGCCCAACGGAGTGCTTCTTCATCCGCGTAACGGCTTAAATACTCCTGAATGCCAAAAAGCCCCCAGAAGGATGGATCTGTCGCAAGAAGCCGAAATTGCATCTCCATGTAAACTTTATAATTTACACCGGGATTCAGGTTCAACGTTTCCGGCGGATCGGAAAGGTAACCCAGGCAAATAACGAGGTGGTGTTCAACGCCGGGGAGATTTTTACGGTAATCTCGCATCAATTGCTGCAATTCTTTCAAAAGGAAATATTCTGCTTCCGCCTCTGTTGGCAATTCCTGAAAATAGCGTTCGATAACCAAACGGTCGCCAAATGCCATAATTTGATTCGCAAAATGAATCGCCGGCGTATTGGGACGCCGAAACAGGTCACCGCAATAGGCATAAAAGGTCTTATCAGCAAATGATTCAGTTGCATGCAGTAATCGCAAGCCTTCGGTCCAGGCGCGATAATGATCACTCCCAGCCAATAAAAATTCATCCACAATGATTCCGCTGTAAGGCGGTTCACAGGCTCCGCGATTTTTCGCCCAGACCTGTGCCACCTCTTCAGCAGCCGGAGCTTTCGCGGCATTCAAACCCGGCAATCCGCTATGTACCAGCCATTTGCGCCCTTCACGTACCCACTGCTTCAAATGCTCATTTTCCGGTGGCAAGCCGCCGGTGATAATCGTATTTACATTCGACAGTACGTAGCGGTCCAAATATTGCCAATCATAATCGCCATAAGGTTTGATATGCGGTGACGAGGGATAATCGCTATAAATGATCTCGGGAATTGCGCGAATGATCAACCTGGCGCCACCAACCGATTTGGCGGTGAGGGAATGTTTGCCCGCCGCGAGAAACCGCATCGCTTCACCGGCTTTCGTATCGGGATTTATGCGCAAAATTAAGGGATTGGACTCAGCATCGAGCATGAGCACCGGCGCTGTCTTGCGATCACCCGTTCCCGAAATTGAAAAGAAAACCCAGCCATCCCTGGGATTCAAAAAGCTGAATTGCTGCTCACCCTGATTTTCCAGCGTTACATTCAGCAATTCGGTGACAAAATTATTCAAAACCTTTAGCGCGCTGTATTCTCTTCCCCAGGATCGCGGTTCAGGCACTTCCACAGTGGTAGTTTGCTCGAAAGCCACCAGTTCACCCGGGAGTTTCGCCAACGCCTTGATGAGATATTGGCTGGTTTTAGCCATCTCGTCCAGAGGAAATGTTTTTATTTCGGTTGCGGATTCTGTCGCGGAAAATTCCCCTTTGTCGAGCAACCGCAACGATTTTGCATCCAGAATTTCAATCGAAATTGCTGCATTTGCCCATCGATTACCGAGACAGGAAAGCTCAGTCCCAACGACGAGTTTATTCCTTTCGAATATGATACTGCCAGTTAGAAAGGGGATCGATTCCAGTTTTTTTGAATTGATTGTCAGCATACAGGGTAATTGCCAGATTCCGCCGCTGGCGCCCCAATCATAAATCCTGAGCGCGATCACATTCGGCTGCCCGATACGCAGATACCGACTCAGTTCGGCAACGGTGGGCAAGGCGGCAATACTGGTAACGGTTTCATCGCCGTACGAATTCACAAGTTGTCCGTTGCAGTACAGGGTGTATGCATCATTCAAACCTCCGAAAAGCAGCCAGATCGGACGATCCGCCCAGGCGGCGGGAATCGTCACCGTTTTTCGATACCATGCGACGCTATCCACCTGCGGATATCCCTGGTCTTCCCAACGGATCCCGGCATTGAGAACTGCCCAATCGCTTTCATCGATAGACTCAGCATACCACTTTTCTTCGAGACCAATGTTGGCAGCATCAGGCTTGAATCGCCAGCTTGCCAGATCGAGCGTTGTTTGTGCGACTAATTGGCTGCTCAGCAATAGTGCCAGGCAAGCAGCTTTGAAAGCGATGATTTTCATTGGTTTCCCTCCGTTACGATGAAGCAGTAAGTTTATTCAATCCAGTTCGAAAAAATATCAGCCGCTGTCTGGTAGATTTCCCAACGGCATAATTCAAGCATTCCGGCTTCGGTATCTGAATATGCCGCGAACACACACGCCAGATTTTCATCCAGCATCCCCGGTTCAGCAAATTGCCCGTTCTGATCGCGCGCATTCACTATCAACAGCTTGCGCGGGGCGAGGCTTGCAGCGAGATCGGGCAAATCATACGCGGTCAATGCGCCGGCGACAGCGCTCGGAATATATTCCGGCTTGTAATAGCGATTCATCACAATGGAGCGGTACGAAATGAGCGGATCGATGAGCGCTATCCTCGAAATGGCGTCCTGGAACAATGCTGCATGCAACAATACCTGGCATATATTGCCCCGGGCAACCGCGTATACAGATTCAGATCGCATGGCGGGATGATGTTGCAGATAATTTACCAGCCGTGCGACATCTCCCGCCTGAATACCGACAATGCTCCTGCCGATTTGTATCGCTGCAAACCAGATATTAAAAGACGCCTTCCCCAACTTGAAATTGTACGCATCACCTTTGAACACGCCCGGACCCATTTCTCCGATCCCGATTAAATCCGGCGCCAGAACCACGAAGCCTTGCTTGGCAAGCCATTCCATTTCCGACGCCGCTGCCGATTTTTCGTTCGGGTGCAAATAAAGCACGGCAGCCTGTTGTTTAATCTCCTGCGGAATCATCAGCAGGAACGGAATTTTGTAATCGCCTTCCCCGTCGATGGCGTGCATTTCGATGGCATAACCTTCGCGCTGGTAACGCCCACAGAACATATCTGTGGAATTGCCCTGGAATTCACAATAACCGGATAGTACCCTGGCGGCAGCCTTTACCGCTTGCAAATGATTTTTTAAATTATTTTTGCGAGCTTGCTCCAGTTTACTCACCAGCCCCTGCGCCTCTTTGCGATTGAGGCTGAAAACACTTTCGCCCTCCAGGGAAGTGGCAGCCTGTCCGGTTTTAGTAACTCGAAGCTCATCCGCGGTTAGATATTCAATGGCATCTGTTTCTGCCGGATCACCGGGGAGATCGAGATGCTTTTGAAAGAATGCGATCATGGCTTCACGGTTTTTTTGGGTGGATGTGTGCGGCGCATCATCTTCGACGATTGCGAAATTGTCGGTTTTACCGAACGCGCGGTATGCCCTGTTCACCTCGTTTGCTGTCTCTCTCGCACCCTGAATGCTGAAAATATCTCGCGTCGTGGCAATCAACAGCGCAGGTTTGGGCGCTCGCACCTCCAACAAATCAGCGTGATCGATCCCGCTGGCAATCCCGTGATAAAAATTTTGCTCAGCGTCCTGTGGTCCTCGCGATTCGATCAACCGTTTGAAACTGGTGATATAGCACTCCGGCGCTGCAGCCAAAATGCGGTCGTCAAAAGCAGCGATATAGGCGGATTGAGTGCCTCCACCGGAGCGACCGGTTATGCCGATTCGCTTCGGATCGACTTCTTCGCGCGTCTGCAGGTAATCGCACGCCCGGATACCATCCCAGATCATGTAGCGCGCTTGCGACTTTCCGGCGACGAAACACTGGGCGCCGGGGTAGGAATGCTCCAACGTAGGACCACCGACTCGCGATTCGCCAATTTCCGGATCGAAATACTGGATGCGTTCACCCTGTCCGACTGGATCGAAGGCGAAGACGATAAATCCTTTTTTCACCAGATTGATGATGATCCGCTGGTATGCCTGACTTCGAAATGCCAGATCGCTGTGACCGCTGCAATAGATAATTGCCGGTGCTTTTCCATGTAAATTATCAGGGATGAAAAGACAGGCGGTCACATAAAATCCGGGCAGCGATTCAAAAATGATTTTTTCAAACCGATACCCTGGCTTTTGCACCTCACCCACTACGGTTGCATTCAAGGGAGTTTTTTCGGGAAACGGACCAACAATGCCTGAAAATATTTCCCTGACCTGCTGTTGCCGCTCAATCCATTGCTTTGACGTTTGAAGCTTATCAATCTCCGCCGCCCGTTTATCCAGATATCGGAATGCCTCGCTAGCCAGATGCCGGTACAGAGCATTCGAGGCATCCGTATGCAAAAGCCAGTTTTTGATGACCGACAAATCCTCATCCTGCGCGTTTGATTCATCGGCGATGAAAAAGCCGAAAATGATGAATATCAGGAAGTAGGTAATCGTGCTGATGAGTAGCGATAATTTTGAGGCAAGACTTAGTTCATCCATTATTTTCCTCCCGGTGTTGCAAAAATGAGACAGGCACGCCTGATAAGAAGGTGAAATAAATTTACCTGGACACTTTACTTAGAAATAATTTTGATAAATAACCACTTTAGAGATTTAAACAGGCAACTTATTTTATCCCGACTCCTTAGTGATGCTCCTGTTGATGTAACCGGATTCAACCTTTCAATGCTGATAATGGTTGTTTTGATCATTTCGGCGGGAATTCAGCCAGCACTTTTTCAATGGCTTGTAATAGATTTTTTGCTGGATTTGCGCGATCGAGAACGCCGGTGCCCGTACCCCGCCACACAAGTTCCTTTTGCGCCCGGTTGACAATATCGATAATCAATGTCCCTTCTTTATAGTGATGCACACGCCCCGGCGTAACCCAACGCCTCCCAAAGCGACCGATGTGATAACTCGGCGGTGTAACAGTGGCTTTATTCCGGGCAATAGCATAAAAAGCAACCAGAAAATCGGCATCGGCGGGCGCCGCTACCTGGTCGAATCCTTTGTTTTTCAAAACGGCGCCGATCTCGCCTCTTGCCTTCTTGACAAACAGCGGATCGCGGATCGTCATCGGTTGTTTGGCTTTTGAGGGCAATTTTTTCTGCGGAATAAAGTGGAACGTTTTGAATTGGCTGAAATCCGCTTGATCGTCGAAATCGACGCTGACACGGGTCGTCGAACAATTCACAAACAGGGAAGTTGCGAATAGAATAACCAGCATAAGAATGATTCTCTTCATTTGCATCTCCTTCCGTTGTTAATTTTTCGCCCAGTTCATCAACCGAAGTCAACGTATACTTTAAACGGTCACAAATTAAACTTTGCGAACACTAATTCTGAGAAGAATAATTAGAATGACAACGATCATATCGGGTGGAGTGAAATCCCTTTATGGATTTCAAATCACGCATCGCATAAAGGGATTTCACTCCAAGTTGTTCAAATTATGCCCGTTTGAAGTATAATTCACCAGGTTTTGATTGAAAATTAAATTTGCATTGAATTGGAATGATACTTCGTAGAATAATAATTTCAACTATAAAAATCAAGTGCTTTGTTGAAAATGGCGTATTCTCCCGGTTGATAGATGCGTGGTTGTCATTTAATCTGGCTCTATCCTCAGCCATTGAATCAAAAAATAAATCTTGACATTTTATGAAAAAATGTCTATGGTAAGGGAATTTTATAATCTCGCCGGGGCAGGTACCAGACATGCCGGTTAAAAGGAGGGAATGGTGAGTTTGGCTTCTTCTGCGATGACGCGCCTGCCAAATTCGACTGACCATATTTCTCAACAGGCTTCAATAACGACATACTTCAGGCGTCAGAGGCACCAACCGGTAAGATAAAAATTTTCACAACAACACCGTAAAATTTCGGTTTAAACTATGAAACACAGCAAATATTTCGTCATCGATTTTGACAGCACCTTCATCAAAGTCGAGGCGCTGGAAGAACTGGCGGCTATTTCACTGAAAGATGAGCCGGATAGTGCAAAAGTTCTTTCTGAAATTCGCGAAATCACCGATGCCGGACTGGAGGGCAAGCTCTCCTTCACAGACTCCCTGGCGCGACGTATCAGGCTCTTGCGTGCCAATCGTCAGCATCTTGAAATGCTCATCAGGCGCTTGCAGCGGAAAATTTCTACATCGATCAAGCGAAATAAAAAATTCTTCAGGAATTACGCCGATCAAATCTACATCGTTTCCGGGGGATTCAAAGAATTCATCGAGCCGATTGCAAAGCAATTCGGCATCACCTCTGAAAACATCTTCGCCAACAGCTTTGAATTCGACGACGACGGAAATATCACCGGATTCGACGCAGCGAATATTCTGGCACAGGAAAATGGCAAAGTTCTGCTCCTGAAATCCCTGAATTTGAGCGGAGACATCTACGTCATTGGTGACGGTTACACTGATTACCAGACGAAGGAAGCCGGTCTGACGAATAAATTTTATGCGTTTACCGAAAATGTGAAGCGCGAAAGCATTGTTGACAAAGCAGACTTTGTTGCACCCAGTTTCGATGAATTCCTCTATCTCAACAAACTGCCGATGTCAATCTCGTATCCTAAAAACCGCATCAATGTGTTACTGCTTGAAAATATCCATCCGCGCGCCCAAATGCTGTACAAGGAAGAGGGCTATCAAGTGGAAACCTTGAATTATAGCCCGGATGAAAAAGAACTGACCGAACGCATCAAGCAGGTTTCAATCCTGGGGGTTCGTTCGAAAACCCGGCTCAACGAGCGCATTTTGCGCCACGCCAACAGGCTCATAGCAATCGGTGCGTTTTGTATTGGTACTGAGCAGTTGGCTCTTGATACCTGCCAGCAAAAAGGCGTGGCAGTATTTAATGCACCATTTAGTAACACCCGCAGCGTTGTCGAAATGGTAATCGGCGAAATTATTGTCCTCATCCGGAAAATTTTCGAAAAAAGCAACAAACTCAAACAGGGAATATGGGAAAAAACATCCGCCGGCAGCTTTGAAATTCGAGGCAAAAAACTGGGGATCATTGGATACGGCAATATCGGATCGCAGCTCTCCACCCTGGCGGAGTTCCTGGGGATGGAAGTTTACTATTATGACATCATCGAAAAGATGGCGCTCGGGAATGCGAAGAAATGTACCTCGATGCAGCAATTGTTGAAAAAAGCTGATATTGTCACGGTACACGTCGATGGCAATCCCAATAACCGAAATCTGATTGGAGATGATGAATTCAAACTGATGAAACGCGGGGCAATTTTTCTTAATCTGAGCCGCGGCTTCATCGTCAACCTGGAAGCTCTGGTGAAACACCTTAAAAATGGAAGGATCAGCGGCGCAGCGATTGATGTCTTCCCAAGGGAACCAAAAAGCGATGGGGAAAAATTTATTTCGCAATTGCAGCAATTTCCCAATGTCATCATCACTCCGCACATCGGCGGCAGCACGATGGAGGCTCAATACAATATCGCGGAATTTGTACCGCGCAATATTATCGATTATATCAACAGCGGCAATACCTTCTTCAGTGTCAATTTTCCGAATTTGCAATTACCCCAACTCCAACGTGCACATCGATTGATCCACATACACCAGAACGTGCCCGGGATGCTCGCCCAAATCAACAGCATTTTGGCGCAGCACGACATCAATATTATCGGGCAATATTTGAAAACAAACGAACTCATCGGATATGTGATCACGGACATTATCAAAAAGTATGATCCGGAAGTAATCACAGAACTGAAGAAAATTCCGCACACGATTAAGTTCAGGATTTTATATTGAGTTTGGGTTGAACTTAAGTGGCAGGCAGACGGGATTTTATTCCGGAAGTATCATAAGTCTTTTGAACAACGGGTTAAAAACCGCTTTTAATACACAACAGCAGCAGCTACTCGATCATCATTTTTTGCCATCACGCTTAAACTCACCTGGTGGAAAGGGAACTGTAGGAGAAGGATTGGGAATGAGGACGGATGAAAAGATACGTTTGAAATGCATCCGCTCCCATGAAACTCATGGTTTTTCCTCACGATTGCCTCAGCTTTTTAGTGCTGTCAATAAGATAATCCAATGCCGCAATCGTCAAGCGCGGATGAATCGGCAGCGTGACCACTCTTTCTGCTACTTTTTCAGCCACCGGGAATTGACCTCGCTCGAAACCACGTTTTTTAAATGCCGTTGTCAGGTGCAGCGGGATGTAGTGCGTGCCGATCTTGACGCCGTATTCGTGAAGCATTCGGTAGACGAAGTCCTCTTTATTCATTCCAAATTCCACCGGATCGATTTGCACGGGGAAAAGGTGGAATACATGCTTGCATCCGGGCATGACTACGGGCAGCAGCAATCCGGGCACGTCGCGTAAGCCGTTGCACAAGTAAGCCGCAAGCTCGATTCGCCGCTGGTTGAATGCATCGAGTTTTTTGAGCTGCTCGATGCCCACCGCCGCCTGAATATCGGTCATGCGAAAATTATAGCCGGTATCATCAAAATCCTGCCACCAGAATCGTTTGCCCATGGGAAATTTATTTTCATCCAATTGACAGTATTTGGTACTTCTGCCATAGACGCGCGTGCAATGGGATCGATACAGCGCGATCCGCTCGAACAATTCGGGATCGTTTGTGACGACCATTCCGCCTTCGCCAAGCGTTGAGATATTTTTCTGTTCATGAAAACTGAAGCACCCGGTATGTCCCATTGTGCCGGCTATGCGCCCGTGATATTCGCCGCCCAGTGTATGACATGCATCCTCAACGACTGGTAAATTATATTTTTGCGCCAGGGCGAGAATCGTGTCCATCTCGCAGCACTGCCCATACAGGTGCACCGGAATGATCGCCCGTGTATTGGGTGTCAATTTCGCCTCGATTTTATTCGGATCAATATTACAGGTGACCGGATCGATATCCACAAAATCGACTTCTGCGCCGAGTGTTGCCGGGGCGGCAGCCGTGGCGATCCAGGTCAAAGGCGAGGTCAGCACTCGATCGCCGGGTCCGATTTCCAGGGCGATCATCGACAAAAATAGCGCTGCGGTTCCGTTAGTCACCGTGCGCGCGTATCGCGTGCCGCAATATTCCGCAAACGCTTTCTCGAAATTCAGGCAGGCTTCGCCACTGGTTGGTGCATTCTGGCGCAACACTTCCATTACGGCGTGCTGCTCTTGCTGCCCGTATTCGTTTCCGAATTTTATTTGCAGATCAAATTTAATTTGGGGAGTTGTCATAATTTTTGATTCTCCTGCTCGACATCGCCAATACCAATCCCTGCTGCAAATTTACCATTGGGGTGTGAAGTGTATTTCGCGCTTTGTCATTATTCAAGGATACATCGCGGGGTCTGGGAGCGCGTCCCGGGATGCTGCTGGAATCTGCGCTTTTGATGTTTTCGAGCGAATAATTCAATTGCGCTGCAATGCGCTGAGCCATATCATAGCGATTGAGCCGGTCGTTGCCTGCCAAATGCAGGATGCCGGTAAAATCATTCGCTGCCAGTTCCAGCAAGGCGCGGCTCAGGGTGACAACGTCGATTGGAGTGCGAATTTCGTTCTCATAAAATGTGCCGGTTTTGCCGGCATCGAGTTGCTGCCGCATTTTTGCCAAAAATGAATTGCCGCCAACCAACACCGGAAGCCCCATGACCAAAGCCAATCGTGCAATGGCTGCATTTTTATTGGAATCCTGTATGATATTCTCTGCGCGAATTTTGGTTTCAGCGTAATAATTTACCGGTATTGGCAGGTCTTCTTCAACATACAATCCCTTTTCGCCATCAAAGACCGTATCCGTCGAGCAAAACACTAATCTCGCGCCGGATTCGGCACACAACAACGAAAGCTCACGCGTAATCCCCACATTCACCTCTTCGGCGATTTGCTGATTCGACTGGCAAAAATCGATATCCGCGATAGCAGCCGCATGAATCACCGCATCCGGTCGTACCTGGCTAAACACTGCTCTCAACTTTGCCAGATCGCGCAAATCGATGGTATGAAAGTTAAAATTTTTCATTGGCGGGTAAATTGGTTTTCGCGCGAGCCCGTGCACTTCCCATTCGTCGATGGCTTGCAGCACGACATTGCCCGCGACAAATCCGCCCACGCCTGTAATCATCAATTTGTTAAGCATTGGAGTACCTCTGATCAGTTTATTTTCACGTTGCGCCCGCTTCTCGCCGATTCATAAATTGCGTTAATCAATTCCACCGACAAGCGGGCACTTTCGGGGGGCACCAATGGCGCGCGGTTTTCGCGTATGCTCTCGATAAAATCCCGGATGATCATTTCATGCCCGAGGCTGCTGATTGCCATGGGATCTGCCGCGCCGCTGGCGTGATTTGTTTGCGCAAGTACCGGTTTCTCCATGCCCTCCACGTCCCATTCGACAATGTCTCCCTCGGTAAGGATGATACTGCCCTTTTCGCCATGAACTTCAATTTTGTTGGGGTATCCCGGTTTCACTACGGTCGACGCCTCGATGACACCCTGCGCGCCATTTTCATAGCGTACAATCGCATGCCCCATGTCTTCAACTTCAATAGCATGAGCCACTGTACTGGTGCTGGCGAAAACGGACTGCGCGCGACCCATCATCCAGACCATCAAATCGATGGTATGTGCCGCTTGCTGCATAAATGGTCCGCCGCCATCCAGCGCCCAGGTTCCGCGCCAGGCAGCGCTGTCGTAATACGCCTGCCCGCGATAGTTTTTCAAAAATGCGTTGGCAATGTGAATCCTGCCGAGTTTGCCCGATTGTATGGCTTCACGCGCGAGCCGGTTATGTTCGGAGGTTCGATGCTGAAAGGTGCACCCCAGCCAAACGCCCGAATCGCGGCAGGCGCTGGTCATTTGATCAATTTTTTGAGTGCTGATATCCAGTGGTTTTTCGCTCAATACATGCTTTTTCAATCGCGCGGCTTCTATTGCAGCCTGTGCATGCAGCCCACTGGGAAGCGAAATGATCACCGCATCGAATTTAATTTTTTCCTGTAAGCTGCCCAGATCAGGTGCGTAGTGGGCGATGCCATTGGCTTGTGCAAATTCCTCAGCTTTTTGCTCTTTAATATCAACAACACCGACCAGGCTGCCGGAATCGATCTTTTTAAAGGCTTCCGCGTATTTTGCCGCGACGTTTCCGGCGCCGATTATAACGAATCGAATTTTTGAATTTTCCATATTCATTCCCTTTGAAAAAATCGAACGAAATCCCCGATGAATAGTCCGTGCAATCTTTACGCTGCGGCTAACAATTCTGCCAACAGCCATCAAACAAAGTTTTGCTCATATAGAATTTAAAATTGTGTAAGTATTTAACATGACTGAGTATTCGAGCGTATTCAGGTTGCTCAGAATAAAAACATGCTTGCCCATGCATAGCTTGTTTTAAAGAATTTCACTACCGGACACTTTTTCAGTTGAATCTTTTCACATGTCATTCCCGCACGTTTTAAGCGGGAATCCATTATATTTTAGCAATGTGGATGCCCGATAAAAGCATTCGGGCATAACAAAATAACGAAAAGCGCATTTTTTCAAAAAAGTGTCCGGAAGCAAGTAAAGAATATGCTATTTTACCAGCAACGTCACCTTCCCTGAGAACAGCCCTTCACTATGCGCAACGACCGTTACCTGGTAAGCCTGTTCCAGGGATTTGAATTCGGCGCTGGCTATGCCTGCACTGGCTTTGACAACCAGCACTTTATTGCCATCACTAAACGATGCTGCGCCCTTGATTTCGAAAGTCACACTATTTTCAGCGAACGGCACCACAGTTCCGAAGGCATCCCGTATTTCCGCGGTGACGCTTGAAGTTGGCTCTTTGTCCGAATGCGTGGTGCGTTTGCCCACAACAACCACCTGAGCCGGCTTCGGCGCGAACGATTGAATGGTCATCTTGCCCGATTTCAATCCCGACGCGTCGGCTTTGACCTGAATGTTCCCGGGCATGGGGGTTGTTTGAATGATAGCGGCTGCGAGTCCGTTGTAGGCTTTTCGGGAGGAAGCTTTATTGGCTTCGTGACTGGCAATGTCGCCGTTGCCCACGCCGATAATTTGCCCTTCACCGGCAATATCAAACCGGATAAGGTGATCGGCATCGGGAACCAGGTTTCCCAACTCATCCACAACCGCTGCTTTGATCACGACGATATCCCTGCCATCCGCAACGAGCGGGGGAATTTGATCTTCAGGAACGTATTGTGCCATCATCCGGGTCAGTTCGATTCGATCCGGTTTACCGGCGGTGTGAATCTCGGTTTGGCAGCGCACCCTCCCATCCCGCATTCCCACGACGCGCAAGCTGCCGGGTTCATAAGGCACTTTCCAGGCAAAATGCTCCGGGGCAGTTTCAGATTTTTCGGGCGCAATATCGTTATTCCCTTCGGGGCGCCATGCGGCGGGTTCAGCGTGGTGCGCCAGGCTTCCCCGGGAGCGCCCGTTCAAAAACAATTCAACTTGCTCGCAATTCGAATAGCACCAGACATCGATTTGTTCACCTTCGCGACCTTCCCAATTCCAATGCGGAAACAGATGCACCATTGGCGCTTCGGTCCATTGACTCACAAAGTAGTAATATGCATCTTTTGGGAAAAAACACAAATCCAGCGCACCATCGCCGCGGGAGACCAGGGGCCAGACATTGCCCTCTCCCCAGGCATCGATGCCGCTCCACAGGCAGCCGCCAGCCATATATTCTCGGGCTTTGATGCGCCGCCAATATTGCTCGACACGCGTGCACAATTCATACATATTTTGGACCATGCCATTGTACAAGTCAAAATACGAATCGTTTTCCGCGCGTCGGAAATGTTCGATGCCGTACACCCCACGCCGCGCACGCGCTGCGGAATATTCACTGAGTCCGCCAATTTTCCAGTGTGGATTGGCAAGATGATCTTTGTCAGATCGCTCCCAGTGATAATTGTAGCTGACCACATCAACCGCATCGCCGTATCCTTTTTTATCCACCGGCATGCTGGCAGCAAAGGTTGTCGGACGCGTGGGATCCAGTTTATGTGCCAATTCCGTGGCTGCTTTGAGTATCCGCGTGCCAAAAGTTGTCCCTTCCAGCGGCGATTCATTTTCCAGGGACCAGAGAATAATTGAGGGGTGATTTCGGTGCTGAGTGATGGTTTCTTCAACAAGCGGCAATTCGATTTCAGGGCTTTCAAGCTTTCGCTCAATTTCATCCCAGACGAGCATCCCGATTCGATCGCACACATCCAGTCGTTCCGGCGTGGCTGGATTGTGGCTCGATCGATAAAAATTGAATCCGGCTTGTTTCATCGCCATCATTGCATTCCAGTGAATGCGATCAGGGAGCGCCGTGCCAAGACCCGCAAAATCGTAATGCGCATTGAAACCCTTTAACTTGACGTGCTTCCCGTTCAGGAAAAAACCTTTGTTCGCATCAAACTGAATCGTTCGAATTCCGAACGATATTTCATCAGAATCGACAACGGCTTCCTGGTCTTCTAATGTTTGAAAAATCCGGTACAGATATGGATCATCCAGATTCCAGAGATGGGGCTGTTTTATTTCGGCGGATTGCGTGAATTCGAATTCGCTCTCCCCCGGGATCACCCGCTGGCTCACAGCTTCGGCGACGATGATGCCCTGCGCATCGACAATGCGGGAGGTGAGCTTGCACGTTTTGGCGACCGGGTACTCATTCATCACCCGGGTTTTAATCGACACACTGGCGTTTGAATCAGATATATGCGGCGTTGAAACAAAAGTACCCCAGTATTTGATATGCAACTTATTGGTGATGAGCAGCCAGACATGCCGGTAAATCCCGCAACCTTCGTACATATCTTCCTCATGCCGGCGCGCATCGACCCTTACTCTGAGCCCGTTTGGCGTGCGATTCCCGATCCGCACATAATCGGTCATATCGATGATGAAACTGGTATAACCCGATTCGTGATGTCCCAGGTAGGCATAATTCATCCACACATCACTGCTGCGATAAACCCCATCAAAAATGATAAATATTTTCCGATCTTCATAGCCCTGGGGCAGATAGATTTGCTTGCGGTACCAACCTATCTCCTGCGGCATGAAACCCTGGGTGGTATTTTGTTGCTGGAGGTACGGTCCCTCGATGCTCCATTCATGCGGCAGATTCACCTTTTGCCAGGGCAATTCATTCACCTGGTGTGTTTCTTCCTCGCCCGACACATCGCCGCGAAGAAATTTCCAATCCAGATCGATATTCATTTTCACCCGATCGCTCGCAGGCGGAAAATACTTGCTTCCTTTCGCAAAGGTGAAATCGAGAGTGCCTAGTATTATTCCCAGGCTGAAAAATAAACAGCAGCATAAATCAAACGCACAAAAGATTTTCATCATTCGTTCACCTCTATATTAGATATTTTATAAAATGCGTATCTCAGGAACCTGGGTGCACCTGGCATGCATCAATTTCGATTAATCCCGATGCAGCGCCAGCCATTCGGTTATATCTGTATTCCCAAGACATTTTGCAGCTCCTTTGCACCAGACGAGGCATGTTTTGCCCAGGTTGGGATTGAAATTTACCTGACTGCAGTTCGGGCATACAAGTCTGACGTCATCCTTCCAAAATTCCAGTTTTTCACCGCATTCAATGCAGGGATGAAGTTGTACATCCTCTGTTTTGAAAAAGCGGGGATTCATACCCGGGCATTGTCGGTTGGGCATGGGGGCGACTCCAAAGCGAATGAATTTACATAAGGCTATTTTTTAAAAATGTTAATTTTATACCGCTGCGAAGTTGATCGCATCGGGGTGCCATCGAGGCGATGTTTCGATGGCGGGGATAACATCTTCCGGCGCATCGACGACCTGCCACATATCTTTGTGTTCGGGATTCATAAATCGTTCTGAAATGCATTTATTTAACACCTGAAGGCATGGATTGAAATAGTCCCGGATATTGACAAGAATGATTGGATTGAGGTAAATTCCGAGCCGCTTCAAACTGATCGTTTCGAACAATTCATCAAACGTACCGGATCCGCCGGGAAGCGCAATCACTGCATCCACCCCGTGCAGCATCCTGTGTTTGCGTTCATGCATATCTGCGACAATTTTCAGCTCCGTGATGGCGGGATGTGCCCATTCCAAATCCTTCATAAATTGGGGAATGTATCCAATGACTCTGCCGCCGCGAGCGAGCGAACCATTCGCCAGGCTCCCCATAGAACCCACGCCTCCCCCTCCATACTGAATGGTTATCGAATGGCTCGCGAGGATTTCACCCAATTTGTATGCCGCGTCTAAATAGGTGTGATGCGATTGGCTGCTCGAGGCACAATAAACACATACTTTTTCAATCATGAAATGATCCAATTTGCTCAGGAAATGTTACCGGCTGCGTAATACGTCGAGCTCGAATATCACGATTTAAGCAGCTTGTTGGAAATTTTCCATTGAATTCTTGCCAATAGCGTGTCACCACGCCAGCCTGCTTGTGGCAGCGTTTCGCCGACCGTTACCCATGACTCGGATTGCGATGCATCTACTACGTGGAAATTACCCATGCGGGCAACGTGCTCCGGTTCATTAATTCCATCGCCAATAAGCGGAAGCACAACCTTCTCCGTATTGCGCCGCAGCCGAAGCGTTTCGGGATCAACCTGAGCCAGATAGAGCGGCGCTCGCCAACGCATCACGTTGATGTTGTGTTCAGCTTTGCGTGTGTAAACCAGGAACAAGCCATCACTGTGGGTCAGCCAGTGTTGTTGGGTCGTCGACATCACAAGCGGTTCGCCGTCATCCCAGCACCAGGGACGTTGCGCCTGCCATTGAAGCCCGTTTTCAGATGTGCTGACGTATCCGTGCCCGTCTTCTGCGCGAATCGTCATATAGAAGCGCCCATCGTATCGGGTGAGAGAAGGCTCCAGTAATCCGCGATTGACGCTGAGTCTGAGCACATTCCCGGAATCGATAATTCTTAACTGGGCTCCGTCAAATTCGCACAACACCGTGCAGACGCCTCTGTCGGGACGTTCGGCTGGACCGAAGGATAGCGATAAAATGAGTTTTCCGTCATCCAGATGAATTCGCTGGGCGCAGCCGCAGGTATAAATGCCGCTCGTTTCAGGATGATCCCAGACTAATTTCTTCCTTTCGGACCAGCGACCCTCAGCATCTCGCACGACGTAGACCGGGAATCGTCCGCTATGCGCTCGGATCAGGACATTATTCTGATAATAAACATTGTGACCAATCGCCAGCACGGTATCGGTTGGCTGGTGATATTCGGGCACGACGTCGCAGGTTCCTTCAGCAATTCCGTCGGGATGGTTCTGCCTTCCCAGGGATGCGATGGGTTCAGGATCAATCCAACTTTTGCCTTTGTCCTTTGTAACTGACCAGTGCACCTCGTGGAAAACGTCTGAACCAGTGATTTTCTGACAGGTCATTAGAATTGTCGGATTTGGCGTTGCGGGGATGCGGCAGGCGCGCGGATGAAACCAGGTAGGTCCGGTCGATCTTCCCTGCCAGATAATCTGGCGTTCGATATTCGCTATCATTTCACTCTTCCTTTCCTTGATTTCGTCGCGCCTCAAGCTGCCAGCAAAACAGGCAACAGGTGACAACAACGATGCTGCCAGAAATTTGCGCCGACTGATGTTCTCAAAAGGATATAATTTCATCGCTACGTGATACTCAAGTTTTGTGATTCCCGTCTTTTCAAGGCGCTGGCACGCTCAATGGCACAACGTCAGGCATTGAAAAGGATTGCGCTTGATTATTAAATTGTTCAAACATACAAATAAATTTAATTTTTAGCAACCAATTTTCAATGTTTTTTGCATCTCATCAATTACGGATTCCCGGACTCCGTTCTGAGAACCGAATAACTGAGGGAGTATTGCTTTTTCAATCGTTATAGTGTTGGCAATTTTAGATATTGCAGGCTTCCCGTATGCGCAATCATTTTTCAAGGGGTATTTAATTGACTTTCTGGTATTAATTTATTGAATACGGATGAAACGGATTAGACGGATTTTTACTGATTTTTTTTGATTTAAATAAAAAAATCCATTATACCACGAACGGGCATAAATTTAACATTCTTATTAAAACCTGGGTTGAACGGTTCAACGTTCAAGGTTCCAGGTTAATGATCCATAACGGATATAATTTAATCCAGTTATGCCTTGTTAGAGATTTTTGC
>JAFGMA010000369.1 GCA_016927835.1 Candidatus Zhuqueibacterota bacterium
AAATCCAATGCATCGGCATCGGCAACCGTGACGAAAGCCGAGTCATTTTGCGAATCATTGTCAATGCGCAGACATTGACTTAACTCGGTAATCGGGTTGTTGAGAAAGTAGAAATTACTCGCATCACCATGAAACACCCCATCTTCGGTGACGGTCGCCTCGTTGGCTAAATCACCATCAAAATGCAATAACAGAACCGTATTGTCATCGGCTGTATACGGTCCGCCTACCTGGGCAAAAGCAGTTGAAAATCCAAAAATCAACACTACTGCAATCGCCAGGAAGTAATCATTCTTTAGCAAAAACTTCATAGGTGCTTTCCTCCTTAATTTTTGTAGTCGACCAACTGCATAGGTTTTTCAATAGCAGAGCTGAGGAGAGATTTTGATGGACTTATTTTGCGCATCACCTCCTTTTTCAGATTTTTAATTTACGATATCCACATGATTCACGTATAATTAGTTCCGTTTCGAGGATGATTTTTTTGTCATAAGTAGATTCTTTATTCTTGATATCTTCAATGAGAATGGTTGTCGAGATTTTGCCCATTTCATAGGCAGGTTGACGCATAGTTGTCAGTGGAATTTCAACGATGGATGCCGAAGCAAGGTCCGCGAATCCAACCAGCGCGATATCGTCCGGTATTTTAAAATTCGCTTCTTTGATCGCTTGCATTGCGCTTATCGCCATGGGATCGGTCGCTGCAAAAACAGCCTGTGGCAGTTTCGCTTTATTCAGCAGTGTTTGCATTGCCTGATAACCACTTTGTTCGTCAAAACAGGTTTCGATTACAAATTCCTGATTGAATTTCAAATGATTCGCTTTGAGTGCTTCGCGGTATCCGGTCATTCGGTCTCTACAGATTGAAACGCTCATTGGACCGGTTAAATGGCCGATTGTCTTATATCCCAGTTTCGCCAGATGGTTGGTTAAATCGAATGCACCCTGGCGGTCATTAATCAAAACCCGATTCGCATCAAATCCGTTGATATAGCGGTCAAAAAATACGAAAGGAATATTTTCGTTTTTCAAGTTGAGAAAGGGCGCCGGATCTGTCGTATTTTGAGCGATTGAAATCAGAATACCATCAACCTGTTTGGCTTCAAGGCTTTGGATGGCTTCTTTTTCGCGCTCGCTTTGATCATCTGAAATTGTGATGATCACGTGAAAACCGGATTGGTAAGCAACTTCTTCTATCCCTTTCAAAACTTCCGGGAAAAATGAAAATGTAATTTCAGGGAAAATAACCCCTATTGTGTTCGTCCGCTTTTGTACGAGGCTTTTGGCGATAATGTTCGGTCGATAGTTGAGTTCTTCAGCCAGGTGCTTTATTTTATCTTTCGTCGCTTGACTGATATCGGGATGATCATTTAAAGCACGGGAGACGGTCATAGTGGAAACACCCAGCTTTTCTGCAAGAATTTTAAGAGTGACGCGTTTTGAATTTTGATCGTTCATGCATTTTCACTGGATTGTTATCGGTAACGTTAGCGGTAACGTAAAATATGAAACTTTTCTATTTTTGTCAAGGAAAAAAATGAATATCAGAAAAAATTTTGATATAATAATTTTTAACTATTTAATATTTAAATGGTTAATTAATTGGTTGAATATAACTCCAAAATCATTAGAAAGGTATTTATTTATCACGCCGGGAAATGCAGAGATTTTATTAAAAAGCTGAATTTAAATCAGAGATTCGCTGGTTGATTTCGATTATCCGCGATGAAATTTTCTATAAAGCGACTATTGAAAATAAACTTTGCCACACCTGGAATGATAAAAATTCTTAAAAATAAGTTGATCTTAATGGAAAAATTTTGTAAACTTCTTTTCATTTTTAGCGAATAATAACTATATGCGCTATTCTTTTTTAATCGCCAAATGCGATTCGATAATCATATTTCTGAACCGAATACTTAAATGAGGAGAATTCAAATGACCAAATCGAAACTGATACAATTCACCTGGTTGTTTATGATGCTGATGTTCTTGATATTACTGCAGAATATTACATTTGCCGCAGATAAACTCAAACAGATACAGCAGGCAATCGAAAGCTCCGGCGCCAAATGGATCGCCGGCGAAAATTGGGTGACACAATTGCCGCCTGAAGAGCGCAGAAAACTATGCGGTGCTCTTCTGGATGTTCCGCAAAACGCTGAAGAAAAACTGATTTCCATTCCGATGACTGATAGTTTGCCAGCGAAATTGGACTGGCGAAACAATAATGGAAACTGGGTAACCCCGGTGAGAGATCAGGCACAATGCGGCAGTTGTTGGGCATTTTCAGCGCTTGGGCAGGTGGAATCCTGGTGGAAGCTTTATCACGGAAACCTCGATTCAATGATTGACCTTTCCGAACAATTTCTGCTTTCCTGCAGCGAAGGTGATTGCGAAGGCTGGGCAATTCACTATGCATTGGAGTTTGTTAAAGATAACGGTATACCAACTGAAAAGTGTTTCGCCTACCAGGCGGATGATGAAATACCGTGCAGCGACGCCTGTGATAATTGGCAGAACCAGGCTGTCACAATTCCCGGTTGGGGATTCATCACGCTGGATGAGCCAAATGTCGATCAGATCAAAAATGCGTTGCTCCGGCACCCGATTTCCGCTGGTTTCGTGGTCTATGAAGATTTCATGCACTACGCAGGCGGTGTATATGAGCATGTTTGGGGAGAAGTGGATGCAGGACATGCTATTGTCATCGTCGGCTGGAACGATGCTGAACAAAGCTGGATTTGCAAAAATAGCTGGGGCAGCGGTTGGGGAGAAAATGGTTATTTCCGGATCAAGTGGGGACAATGCGAAATGGATTCCTACCTTCCGTTTATCTGGGACAATTTGCTTGTCACGCCCTCTTTAAGCATATCGCCGGAAAAAGCGAAGCTCGCGTTAACCATCGGTGATTCCGCGATCCAGGAAATTGTGGTTACGAATAAAGGGACGGAAACATTAGAGTATTCCACGATGGATTACGGCTTCAAGCGCACTAATTTTTGGCCCACGCGCTTCAACGCCTGGGATAGTCTCTCATGGTGGTGTGGCGATCCCGATATCGGGGGCTACGGCAATGCCTGGTTACTCAATCTCGATACGCCGGTTCTGGACCTGTCGCAAAGTGAAATGCCCCGCTTGACCTCGATGGGTTTCTGGGTATTTGAGGATCCCATCCGCGCCACCACCCCGTACGATGGTTTGGATGGCTGCAATGTGTGGGTCTCGGTGGATGGCGGAGCAAGCTTTGATATCGCCACGCCGGTTAGCCCGTCTTACGATGGACAGAGCCTGAAGGGTTTTGCTCAGGCAGGGGATATGGGATTTGGTATTCCGGGTTGGTGCAGCACCAGCGGCGGTTGGATTCCGATTGAATTCGATTTGTCGGCTTACAAATCAGACAGCGTTGTTATCCGGTTCGCGTTTGCATCCGACCTTTTGCGCAGCACCGTGAGTGATCCATCGCTGCTGGGATTCTTCGTCGACGATATCAAAGTGGCTGATGGCGACAGCGTTATCTTCGAGGATTATGGGAATGATGCTTTCGCAATGCATCTCAGCAGTGCGGATAAAGAATATACGACGGTCGATTGGCTGACTATCGAAAATGGTGGCGGCGCTGTTCTGCCGGGTGAGTCGGCTATTGTCAAAGCTGCGGTCAATACCAGAAGCCTGAGTCCGGGCAATTACCAGGGAGTGGTTCGGTTCGTATCAAACGATACGACGCAACCATACATCGAAGTGCCGCTGGCGGTTGAATTGCGTTCGCCAGCGCATGATATTGCCATCACCGAGGTTGTGCTTCCGGCGGAGAGCCTGCTGGTAATTAATTCCACGCCGATCGGGGCAAAAATTGAAAACTGGGGTCTTAATATCGAAAATGATATTCATATTTTCTGCCGAATTTTCAACGAAGACCAATTGATTTATTCGGATTCAGTCCATATTGCTAAACTGCTTCCAGATGAATCGGTCTCAGTTGAGTTTGAGGACTTTCTGGCGCTTTACGCTGGCAGCCTTGATTTGGTTGTTTCGGTGAATAATCCCCCTGCTGCTGATTATAATGCCTATAATAACAGCCGGCATTCCCGCATTGAAGTTACTACCCTGGTTGATGGTTTTGAAACTGCCAGCGGGCTTTGGGATTTTCAGGGCGGTTGGGCAAGATCTGAATTGTCTCCAAGCTTCGCCGGTATTTATGGCGCTCATGTGAATGGCGGTTCACCATACGTGAATAACATGGATGCAATCATGACGTGCGCGTCGGGTTTTGAGCTTAGCGGCGTAGACAATGCGCTCCTGAAATATTGGACGCGATACATTACGCAACGCGGAAAAGATATTTGCTACGTCGAAATCAGCGGCGATAAAGTTGAATGGACGAAGGCGGATTCGCTAACTGGACCAAGTACCCGATGGACTCAGCGCGCAGTTGACTTGACAGGTCTTATTCAATCCGGCTATGAAAAAGCGTGGGTACGTTTTCATTTCATTTCCGATGAAAGCACAACCGGCTATGGAGTGGCAATCGATGATGTCGAGCTCCATCCGAATATTACCACCGATATTGAATCACCGGAGCATACTCAAATCGTTCCCCGCCAGTGTGCACTGGCGCAGAATTATCCCAATCCGTTTAATATGACAACCCGGATCCAGTACAGTGTGGCGAAAGCTGGCGATGTGAAACTGGCGGTTTACAATATACAGGGACAGGTTGTGCGAAGCCTGGTGAAATCGTATAAATCGCCGGGTGATTATTCGATTCAATGGGATGGGCGTGATAATTCTGATCAATTCGTCGGAAGTGGGGTTTATATGCTGCATCTCGAAATTGTCGGGCAATACAGCACAACCAGGAAGCTGATTCTTATGAAATAAGTGTTTTGGGAGTAAACCAGGCAGGTTACTGGAGCCTGCCTGTGGAGTTCAAGTTCAGGAGTGTCAAAGCTTGCTTTGACAAGAGAGCTGTAATGGAAGTAAGCTTTGCGCTCCTGATTTTTTATGCGCAAGAAGGCAGGAGTGCTTGCTTTGACAAGAGACGCCCTGGACTCAGGCATTTCGCATTTGATTTTTTTTCCGCAAGAAGCATCTTGCGTTACGTGATTTGTTCTGCAAATGGCATGGTTGGGGGGATGTCGCGCTCAGTTATTAAAAATTCGAAAATTATCGAAGTTATTTGCAGTGCCCGCACCGTTGAACAATCCGATGTGTGTGCAGCGGGAAAAATTCGGCAGCGTCAAATGAAAAATGGATTCACGACGCAGGGCGCATTGCCAGGTATGCCCGGATTTGGTTGTCCGGAGCGTGAAACCGCGCAGCATTGTCGAAAGCACTTTTTTAGAAAGCACGGAAATTGAATCTTCGCGCACATTTTCAAAAGCAGCGATCACATTGAATTTATTGGTTCTCAAAGCGAAGCGCACGTATGATTCTGCTGAATCCAGCTTGAAGCCGATGCCGCCGAACGCTGAGGTTTGAGTTTGCTCCAGAAATATATCGCACTCAGCTATAAAATTTTCAGCGTTCACAGGAATCCATAAGAAAGAATCAGCGGTAGTGGATTCCGGTGTGGCTAATGCGTTTTGAATCAACCAGTTGTCCGATGAAAGATAGCGCGGACCAAGCTCAGGCGCGATGATCGAGCCATCCTCACGATTGAATGAATCGCATAAAAACACCTTTGAAGTCTCCACTGGAATCGCTCCTCCCGGATAGTCCATTGAGTATGCAATATTGAACAACAAGCCCTTGAATTGGCTGAAGCTTAGCGACGTCTCAGCCGAAAGGGAATCCGCATGGCTCAGGTATCCTCTGGAATACCAGCGTCCGGAAAGTGATTCGAAGGATTCGCCCGCGTGAAAATTCATAATTGCAGAGATCGTTGGCAGTAGTGTTCCCCATTTCGCCCGTTCATCAGGATTATCCCTCAGCCGGCGCGTGATGGTGGCAAATTGCTTTTTATCGAGTGGTTGCTCGGAGTATACCAGAAAAAAGTTTTCAAGACAGGTGAGTGCCTGACGGTTGGTGAATTCCACTTCCGAAATCCAATTGCCTTGAGAATGGTACAATGGCACACCGCGGGCGCCCGACATCTGGTCAATGACATGGGTTTCTGTGCCGGGGAGCGCGTCATCAAAATAAACGATTGAATGTCCGGAGTGGTACAAGCCCAGAAGCTGTACTTTTTCGATATTGACTTCATGCGGAGGCACGTTGTCGTCGAGTGCCACAAATGCCGCCCTGGCGCAAGCGTCGCCGATTTGAAATCGACCGGGTTCCATCCGCGGAAAAGCGGAATAGGCTTCGTGGGTATAGGCGCCGGCACTTGCGACGAGTAATTGTGTCGCTTCGCTCTGGCGCGGAATGCAGACATCGAACGGAATGCAACACACGCCAAATTTGGGATTGACAAAGCGCGGCACTTGCATCCCCTCGGGACCGGAGCCTTCGACAAAGCGATTGGTGACGCCGTGAATGTCGATATTCATGGCGTTGAAATAAAAGCTGCGCGGATGCCAGTAATTCTTCTGGTATCTTGCGGCTGTACCCTGGTCTTCCATAAATTTTCCGCCAAAAACATGCTCGTTCACCAGCCGGCGTCCTTCGCGCATATAGATGAGCGATGGCAACGGCGCATTCCCTGTGCGTGTGCTGGTGCCGAAATCCGCCAGCGTGTATTTGGGAGGCAATCCCTCCCGGAAGCTTTCTGATGACAATCCCCATTCCGTTTTTCCCAATACATGCTGCCCATGATACAGCGCACCAAGAACGCGCGCCAGATGTTTGCGCTCGATAAATTCGCGATCGGCGATATTCATCGATTCCAGGACATGGCGACCGTCGGGCAGCATCCAGCCTTCAATCAATGAGGAAAATTCATCCATGCTGCAGCGATAGTGATTATCCCCCAATTTGACGCCTCCGATGCCGCGCATCCACTGGTAATCTTCGGATTTGTAGCCTGCTGGCGGCAAGGTCAGCAGCCAGGGATTTTCCGGGGAACGCGTCCCGTGTTTTTCCAAAACAATGATTGCACTCCAGCCCATGGTACGCGGAACAGCATCCGCCTTGAACGAGGATTGCGGAAGCGGATCACCTCCGGCGAGGCTGCCGCGTCCAGGCGTGTACAATTCGCCGGCAAAAGCTTCACAATTTTGGGTGGGATCATCCGAAGAAATCCTGCCTTCGCGTTTGAGCGTGGTGCTGGCACCTGCCAGAAACGTGACATCGCCTTCGATCTCGGCATCTATGGTTATTTCAGGGAAAATCCGAAGCGTTCGATTGAGTTCTTTCCGATGCCTGAAATGGACGGCAGACACGCGTGTTCCTTCTTTTTCAACCGAATCGGGAAAATAATCGGCAATGATGGTTACGGTTGAGAGGCGCTGGAATTCGCGCAAAATATAGCGGAATACTGTGTGTGGCGGAGCGACAAATTTGGTATCTTCGATTTGCAATCCGGTACTAACTCTTCCGAGCACATCCAATTCCATTGAAAATCCACCGATGCAGCGAATCAGCAAATCGCTATCCGGATTGAGCCCGTTGGTTTCGAGTCCACCCAGTTCGCGCGGGGATCGCATAACAAGAATGGTATTCAAGCCAAGTCTACCGGCGGTGAGAGCAGCAGCAGTTCCGGCTGAACTCGCACCGACAACGAGCAAATCGCAATGATAATCCGACTGCCGGGCATGAAACGGATGGCTGGGTTCGTTCAGTTGCGTCGCATTGCCGGGCTTGAGTCCGGTCGCGGCTAATGCCGACAAGCTGCTGGCGATGAATTGGCGTCTGTCCATGAGAGAGCATCCTCGACTTTTATGGTCATTCATTGCCCCGGGCAATGTGCCTGTCTTTTCGATTTTATAATAAATTCTTTGTTGTCAGTTCTAAAATCAGGTGGTACAAATTATAAGAGCAGACGAAATGACGAATAACCGCAGTGAACAGGAAAAGTACGACTGGAGTTTATTGTGATATTGCCTCGTTTCAGCGTTTTGCCTTTCTTAGCGCGCTGATTGTCGCGGATAGCCTTAGCAGGAATTTATCCACTTCGGATTTATTTTTATGCTGCAGATATTCCAGGACAGTTTCGAACATATCCGGTTCGTTATCAGGTGTCTGGGGCGGCGCGTTGCGGTACCTGACCTCCTGCCTGATGGCTTCTATTGTTAGTGGTCCATCTTTTTTGTTTTGTTCTTGCATGCTTGCCATTTTTTTTCGATATTGCTCGAGTTGCCGCCTCATGCGCGATACTTCATTGTCCTGTTTTTGCATTCTCGCGCTGTAGAGCTTATAGATCAAAACGTGCAATCCAATAAAAACGATGCCTAAAAAAATCTTGAACCATCCGAGAGATACGAAAAAATTTAATATATCTGATACCAAAGGAATCCCTCTCACCGTTTGTTGCGCCCTGTTATTTCCCGCTGGCTGTTGAAACAAAAAAATTGCAGGTTTTGGTGCTTTATTTTTATTAATCTGGTTAAGTATAAGATTGAAAAGCGAAACTTATAATCAGTGGATCGCTCTCAAAATGCCAAATTCTATTATACTTGCAAAGCCGGATTTTTGATTATTTTCTCAGAGAAAATAAGCAATTTTTCATAATCAAAGCAAGTGAATTTTTATAGTTCGACAAATTCTTTTGCAAAGGCGTTCAGGATATTCGAAACCGAGGTTGCGAATCACAAGATCTAAAGATTGCGAGGGAATGAAATCTTCACCCTACGCCCAAAATGAGAATAGAACAACCATTGAACGTTGTGATAAGGTGTAACAGGTTTGCTTTTGCAGATATTTTTCACCATCCAGCGGGAGGATATCATCCGGCGATTCTTTGCTCGTATCGATGGACAGAAACCATTTCTTGCCCGGTGGTGCATTGGGAATCCTGAAGCGGCGCGATTTGAAATCGATATTCACCATGATACAGACATCGTTGTCATCGTATACAGCGCCGGTTTCGATGCTGGAGCCATCCAAAATGCAGGTGAGGGTTCTTGATTTTTCATTCCAGTTGTGTTCCTGCGCCCGATGATCGAACCAGTGGATATCGCGATAGTGATTGTGATTGCGATCGATACCCGCAAAAAAGTGTGGTCTTCGAAAAATCGGATGCTTTCTCCTCAAGGCGATGAGCGTTTTAAAAAACCTGAAAATTTCCGGGTGTTTTTCGATGAATGACCAGTCGTACCATGAAATTTCATTGTTCTGGCAATATGCATTATTATTGCCATTTTGCGTGCGTCTGAATTCGTCACCTCCCAATAGCATTGGCGTTCCCTGTGATATGAGCAGCGTTGTCAGGAGATTTTTAATTTGCTGTTTTCTCATTTTTTCGATCTTGGGATCGTCGGTTATACCCTCTACGCCGAAATTAAAGCTGTTGTTATCATTGCTGCCATCGCGATTTTCTTCACCATTCGCCTCATTGTGTTTCTCGTTATAGCTCACCAGATCATTCAGCGTAAATCCATCATGGCAGGTGATGAAATTGATACTGTGAAATGGCTGCCGACCATCGTCCTGGTACAAATCGGAGCTGCCGGCAATCCGGGTAGCGAATATCGGGATCAAGCCCGAATCCCCGCGCCAGAATCTACGAATGTCATCCCGGTAGCGCCCATTCCATTCTGCCCAGCGCTTGCCCGGAAATGAGCCGACCTGATAAGCGCCGGCTGCGTCCCACGCCTCGGCAATGATTTTTGTATTGCGCAAAATTGGATCTTCAGCGATTCGATTGACCAGGGGCGGATTCTCCAAAATTTCGCCATCTTCGCCACGCCCCAAAATGGACGCCAGATCAAAACGAAATCCGTCGACATGCATTTCAATCACCCAGTAGCGCAAACAATCCAGCACGAAATCGCGCACAATGGGATGATTGCAATTCAGCGTATTGCCGCATCCGGAATAATTTTTATAGAATCGCCGATCTTTTTCCAGCAAATAATAGATGACATTATCCAGACCCCGAAAGCAAAGTGTGGGACCGGTTTCATTGCCTTCAGAGGTATGATTCAGCACGATATCCAGGATAACCTCGATGCCGGCTTTGTGCAGCTCGCGAACCATCGTTTTAAACGCGGTCACCTGTTCACCCATCTGACCGCCGGAACAATAGCGGCTCTTGGGAGCGAAAAAGGCGATGGTGCTATAGCCCCAATAATTTTCCAACTGATCCCCGGTAATCGGATTTTTTTGGATGATCTCAAGTTCATCAAATTCTTGTACAGGCAGTAATTCGAGCGAGGTGATCCCTAATTCCTTGAAATACGGGATTTTTTCGACGATGCCTTCGAATGTTCCCGGATGCTGCGCGCCGGACGTCGGATGCAGGGTTAATCCCCGGACATGCGTTTCGTAAATGATGCAATCGCCAAGTGGGTAATTCAATGGTTTGTCGCCCTGCCAATCGAATTCATCGTCCAGTAAAATACATTTCGGAATTCCTGCTGCATCATCTCTGGTTGAATACGAGCGGTCTTTTTCCGGGGAGGCGGGATCGTACCCCCGTGCCCCGGCAAGATCCCAGGTATAATTTCCGCTCAATGCGCGCGCGTAGGGATCGACGAGTAGTTTGTTTGGATTAAAGCGATGACCGTTTGCCGGATCATAAGGACCTGCCACGCGCCAGGCGTAAAGCTGTCCCGCGGATACGCCTTTCACCTCTACGTGCCAGATATCGCCTGTTCGGTGCTGTTTGGCATTGAGTTGGATGGAATGATGGGATTTTGTATCTTCCGGATTATCGAACAGCAGCAACCAGACATTTGTTGCATGCCTGCTGAAAAGCGCGAAATGTGCACCGCCATCCTTCAAATGCGCACCGAGAGGTAACGGACGTCCCGGCAAAATTTGTAGCTCCTGTTGCATTGGCTGATGTTCCTCCTGCTTTTGATGTAAACGCACCATGATTTTGTCTTGAATTAGCTCGCATTTATGATGATCGTCAGAACCCGAAATTACTGAATTTATACAACTCATGCAAGACTTTTTTGAAATGAATTGCATAACTGGTTGTCGGAAGCGAGACAACCTTTCAATAGTCTGGAACCTTTTATAGCGTTAAGCTATGTTGCAAAAACCGCGCGATCTCCTCCTTTTCAGAAATTGCTTGATTTTTATCGGCTATTTGCTTTTATTATGCGGCTTCTGTCCACATAAAAATATCGACAGATTTGCATAAAAAGTGATCGCGATTCAATGCATGCCCGAAGATTGGAGCAGCATTTCGCGACCGGGACTGTCTTCAAGACAATTTAAAATCGATTTTATTTGAATATGAATATAGATAAATCCTTCGAAGGAACGTTTTTAAGCCAATTCAAACGCAAGCTTCTCAAATGGTACGATCAAAACGGCAGAGATCTGCCATGGCGGCGCACAACGAATCCATACCACATCTGGCTTTCCGAAGTGATGTTGCAGCAAACACAAGTTCAGACAGTGATTCCCTATTTTGAGCGCTGGCTGCAAGCCATGCCCGACATTCGGCATGTTGCGCAAACATCACTCGATCGCATTTTGAAGCTGTGGGAAGGATTGGGGTATTACGCACGTGCGCGCAATTTTCATAAAGCTGCTCGCATTGTTGTTGACAAGTTCGGAGGAGATTTGCCTGACTCATATCCTGAATTGGCAGCGCTGCCCGGTTTTGGACCCTATACCACCGCCGCGGTATTGAGCATTGCATTCAACCGGAATTATGCCGTGCTTGATGGAAATGTCATCCGCGTTTTATGTCGGATTTTAAACATCGACTCCGATGTCAATTTGCCTGAAACGAAGCGCTCATTAGCCAGGCATGCGCAAGTCTTACTCGACACAAAACGTCCCGGAGATTTTAACCAGGCTATCATGGAACTGGGAGCGGTTATCTGTGCGCCAGGGATACCTGCATGTAAAAACTGCCCGGTTCGAAGCCATTGCCTTGCATACAGGGAAGGTGATCCTTCACGTCTGCCGGTTAAAGCCAGAAAAGAGCCCGTGCCACATCACGATGTCGCTGCCGGTATCATCCTGAAGGATAGCCGCATTTTAATCGCGCAACGCAACCACAATGACATGCTCGGAGGCTTGTGGGAATTTCCGGGAGGGAAGCGCGAACGGGATGAAACACTCGAAGAATGCCTGGTGCGGGAAATCAAAGAGGAATTAGCCATCGAGATTCAGGTCGATGAAAAATTTATGGTGCTCAGGCATGCCTATACGCATTTCAAAATAACCTTGCATGTATTTTTGTGTCGATATCTCGGTGGCATGCCCAAAGCATTGGAGTGCGCTGACTGGCGCTGGGTGATGTCAGGTGAGTTGAGCAATTTCGCTTTTTCGCGCGCAGATCAGAAAGTGCTGGAGAAATTTATATCCACGCTGGCGAACGATTGAATTCTCATTTTTCGTTGCGTTCGAAGCGCTCAATGATAGTGTCGAATTGGCAGCGGTGACAGACCTTTACTCCTGAACCGCCATAACTTCTGAAACCGGTTGAATTTGAAGAATTTCGCGGGTCTTGTGTTCCAAAAGCGTGAGAAAAGTCTCGTCCACCGCCACAAATTCATTATACGGCAGGCAGTCCGGAATGGGGATGATACGACCAAAATTGTGATCAATTCCCGGAAGCAGCAGTAATTGATGTTCAATATGCCCGGCTTCCTCCAAATAGCCCATCAGCATTTCTGACTGAATGGGGGGGATGTAAATATCATTTTCTCCCTGAAAAATCAAAACCGGAATGTGCGTCGGTAATCGCTGAAATGCATGCTTTGGCGGATGATGTATCAGCGAGCGATACCACCCCATATAGCCGCAGCGTTTGCCAAACATCCACCAATCGCTGCCATCATTCAGCAATTTGAACGCTGTCGATTCGATGTCCTGAAGATTCGCCTGGATTCGTTCAGTTGACCAGCCCTCCAATTTGCCCAACATCTTCGTTTGTATTGTAGCCAGATCGGGATAAATTTTCACCGCCGGCGCTGCCATCACGACGCAGGCTTTGACGGTTGGCTGCCTTGCCGCGACCGCAGGCGCGATTATCCCGCCTTCACTATGACCAAGCAAACCGATACGGCTCGTATCAATTTCAGTTCTCGAGCGGAGATACACATACGCAGCTTCAGCATCATCGATCAGTTTATCGTGGGTATGGTTCAGGTAATTCCCGCCGCTTTGCAGAACACCCCGTTTGTTAAAGCTGAGCGTTGCCACACCCATTTCACCAAGCCGGTGCGCGATGGCTGAAAAAACGCCGCATTCGCGATATGAGTTGGGTCCGGTTCCGCTGATCATCACCAGCGCCGGCAGTGATCCGGATCGGATCGGCAGCACCAGGTTTTCCCAAAGCCGCGTGCCATCGTCGCTGTAAAAGGTGACTTCCTCCGTACAATAGTGACTTGACTCGAATTGCCTGAATTGGCAGCGAATCTCCGGGCATTTTGTCGCGCGCTGAATCCGCCGTCCATCGGGCAGCCAGAGTCGCTCGATTTGATGAAAATGATCGACTTCTATTTTGACCAGCTCTTCTTCGCGGAGCAAGCACTGCAAATAGGGGACGGAATAGCGCAATGTAACTAGCATCTCGCAGCCATTTGTATAAATCGGTACCTGTTGCTCCGATGAACTGCTGAAATCATAGCGATCGATCAAACATTGGTGCAGCGCAAGGTACGTATCGCAAAGTGGCGTGAAATCCGGGTGCAGAGCTATATCTTTTAGAAAATGAACCTTTTGAACGCCATTGGTAGCAAAATATTGCCAGCCATCGGAAGCGACCGGTTCGAGCGTCGCCAAATCGCGGATGCCCTGGCAATATCGCTCGCAGACATACGATTGCACGTGCTGCTGATGATCCAGCTTCAGGGTTGCGGTAATTTCTTCCGGGTATAACTGATATGCCAATTTGCGCTCTGAGACATACGACGATGTTTCATCCGTGTATTTTATGTAAAGTCGCTCGGTGCCGACGGTCGCACCTTTGCCGATAATAATATAGCACAACGTCCGGAACGGTTGCGTGGATTTGAAAGGAAGCAGCAGATAATCTTTACCCGACCATGTCAGTCCGAAGATCAAGCTCAGGGCACTCAATGCCGCGAAAAGCCCGCTCATTTTCATGTTTTTTTCCTGAATGCATTGATATTTTTATTTTACTTGATCTTCGACAGTTTCAAGGTAAAAAATTACCGCGCATTGTCATTATTTTTTAAAACAAATATGTTGACATATTCTATTAAATCATTTATATTTGGTTGATTGCTTGCATAAAAATAATAGACGGCATTCCTGGTGATGAATACCACTCAGGGAAATCAATCATTTAAAAGGGAGCCAGCTATTATGAATAATGATCAAAATCATTCGGAACAGATTGAGCGGCTTTATCTTGAAGACAGAATAACGAGTTTCGACAGATTTTTGGGGAAGATGGTAGGAATATGCAGTTTCATTCTGATTGTTCACCTCATTAGCAATGTGGCGCTCAGGGTTGGTCAGAAGCTACAAAAAAGCGAAATTTCGAACGGCGCAAGCGACATACTCAAAGTCGTCATTTTCCAGCTTTACAATTCATTTTTTGACCTGCTGCCAATATTCTTTTTGATCTTCGTAATCGCCTCCCTCGTTGGCAGCTTTCTGTTTTTCCGTCCGGGCAATTTAGCGGGCTTGCTCATTATCTTCCTCACCACATCATCGATAATCATGATTATTACGTTGATTACCAGCAAAATGGCTGGCGCGGGAAAACCACCAGGCGAACAATTTTTTTATCCGTCCGTTGCAATGCTGGTATTTGCCGGCGGCTTCGGGATCATTCCGTTTCTGTATTTGATCAAGAAAAATGTGCCGGCTATTTTCATAAATCAAAATACGGAAACCGATCATCTTTTTTATTTACTGGAAATGCGGGATGTAACTGAGTTGGGGGATTTTCAGCAGTTGTATCGACTGAAGCTGCGCAGCCTCACTACGGGTAATTTTGTTGCTCTCTTGATTTCATACATTTTAGTGCTCATTTATTATATCCCGCGCCAATATTATATTGTATTCATCATCTCATTGGCGTTCGCACTGGGGTTCGCATATAAATACGTCGGCTGGGAAAAAGCCAAACTGGCGTTGTTTTGCTTTTTAAGTCCTTCCAGCGGCAGCGATCTGTATCGCATATCGCATCTGAAAACACGCCGGGACATGACATCGGTGCAGAAAGAACATGATCAAGAAATTATTGCGCTGATAAGTCATTATGATAACAATAAATTGGAGAGCCGGCGCTACGAATTTGTCCGGCACATATTCACCAAATTGAGCCAAAAGCGGAATCGATGGCTGAAACAAATCATTGAGGATGTGGAGAAAGGTTATATTTCCATAAAGGATGGTTTCCAAAAAATTACCGAGATGGACAAGGCGCAGTTGAAACTCGATGAAATAGACCTGTCAGTCTATGCGCCTGAACCGGTGCTCTCGAAAGTGGATGTGCCGCCGGATAGCCGACCTGCCCTGTCTATAAAGGATAAGCTGGCAAATTTGAGCGGTCTGTCAGTCGACGAAATTAAAGTCGCCGTTAAAGACGGTTTGATCGACCGGAATCAGGCGCATTTGTGGAGTGAGCCGAACATAGAAACGATCAATCTTGCGCTCGAAGATTTCGATCTGGACCAGATTGAACGTGTTTGCGAATACATCTGTTTTCCGAAAAGCTTCAATTATCCGCCCCGAACCGGGCAGTTCCTGATCAATAAATTCAACGAAGCGTATAATGCGATTGCCGAGGGCGGAAGACCGTTGAGCAAAATAAAAGGGATGCGCGCCGGATTTTGTGCGTTCGAATTCACCACGAACAGAAAACGCTACACAGCGGTATTGAGAAAGATTGATTCGGATGAGTGTGCCGATGGGAAGTATTTCGTGCTTGTGCTGGGTATTTTCGAGTGTCCGTTTTTCGATAGGGCTGAACCGAACCGATCCGTTAAAATGCCGAAATATGAATCGTCCGCTATACCCAGGCATCCCAGGGGCAAAACGGGCAGGGAAGAACCTGAACTCAGCTTTATGCGCAGCCCGGGGGATGGGAATAATTGAGTCTGGCTCCCGGCAACAAACGGTTTCTACTGCTTTGAAAATCTGTTACGGATACGCCGCTTCCACCTTGATGCTAATCCCGCCGCGGGGATTGAAATCGCCATACACTTTTGCCTCACGCGGTTGACACGCTGCCACAATATCTTCCAGTATTCGATTAACCACTTCCTCGTGAAACGTTCCAAAATTCCGGTATGAAAAAAGGTACAGTTTCAATGATTTGCTCTCGATGCAGCGCCTGTCCGGGACGTAGCGAATGGTGATTTGCCCGAAATCAGGCTGATTCGTGATCGGGCAGCGGGATGTGAATTCGGGGCATTCGAACGTAATCCAGTAATTCCGGCTGCTGTAACGATTTTCAAATGTCTCCAAATGGGCATCTTCCGGCGAATCCGGGTACTGGCTTTCGCTCCCTTTCAATAATGTCAATTCCTGATAAATGTCCTTTTTATCCTGCATGATCGATTTCCTCCGGTGATTGATAAATAGTCGGGTCCGGGATACCAGCCTGCCGAAATCCCCTTTTTCGCAACTGACAGCTATCGCAGAATCCGCAGGCAATGCCCTCGGACGGCGGATCGTAGCAGCTTTGTGTCAGTCGATAATCCACGCCCAATTCAACGCCTTTTTGGATTATTTCAGCTTTGCTCATCCGGATCAATGGCGCATGGATTTTAAACCGGCTGTGCGCCAGTCCCGCTTTGGTGGCAACATTCGCCATTCGTTCGAATGCGTTGATAAATTCCGGGCGGCAATCGGGATAGCCCGAATAATCCAGCGCATTCACACCGATGAAGATGTCGAAAGCGCCCAGTGCTTCCGCCCATCCCAGCGCCAGCGACAAAAAAATGGTATTGCGCGCAGGCACATACGTCACCGGGATGCTTCCGCCGGCATCCGGTGCGCCCTCACCCTTTGGCACCGGGATATCCGCAGTGAGGGCAGACCCGCCGATTTTCCGCAAATCGACTTTGAGGGTTAAATGCTGCACCACATTGAATTGTGCGGCAATTTTCCGTGCGGCATTCAATTCGAATTGATGCCGCTGCCCGTAATCGAAACTCAGCGTATAGCACGCATACTGCTGCGCGTTGGCGATTGCCAGTACCGTCGCCGAATCCAAACCCCCGCTGAGCAGTACAATCGCTTTGGTTGACATGCTTTCCTTCTTTTTCAGAATTCCGATTTCTTATGGATGAAGCCAAGATTTCCATGCAACTCAGTGCATTCAATTGGCTGAGCTTTGTGATTTTCGATATTCATCGAGTACATATTCCGCCAATACGCGCTGCCCTGTTCGGGAAAAATGAATCCCATCCGCGTACAGGTAATACGATGCCGATTCGTTCGGTTTGAAAATCGTGGTGTCCGGCATTGAAAATGGAATTTGATGGCGCACGAAAAAATCCGCCAGCATTCGTTGGGGTTGCCAATACGATTTATCCTGCCGCATCCGGATCTGGTACTCATAAGGCAGGACGATAACGCGCAACGAAATGCTTTCGCTGGCGCATAAATCACGGATTTTCAAAAGGTCTTGCATTGCGCTGCTGAAGGAAGTGTCGGATGCAGTGAAAACAGCCAGATCATGCAGAAAATAATATTTGCTGCGATCAGAGACCAGGTTCTTCAGTACCATATAAAGTTTGGAATTGGAGCGCAATCGTGCCAGAATTGCATCAATTATCCCCGATGATCGTGTGACCGTGGTGTAGCGATAAATATCATTCAGGCATAAAAACAGCAGCACGTGGTTCAAATGTGTTTTGCGCTGCCAGAATTTTAGCACCTGCACGTAATCAATCGTATTGTACCCGATCACTGCGGAATTGATAATCGTATATTGCGTGGAATCCCTCAAAATGCCGCTGATGGTCGCGCTGTCAGGGATGCCGGGTCCGAAGAGCACCGAATCACCCAGCAGCAACAATTTTTCTGTTGGCAGCGATAGATCGATTTCGGGTCCGCGTGTGCCCAGCGAATTGATGCTGACGGGCGTACCGCAACAACTGCCGGTCTCCCCGCTTTTCCAGCCGTGCGTGAGCGGTGCGTACAGGCTGTCGCGGAACAGGTTTCGGGTCGTATATTGCACATTGACGCGATCACCGGCAACCCGGCGAATGCTGCCTTCGAGTACCAGCAGGATCAGTGCGACCCCTGCGAATGCCAGCAGCAAGGTGATCGTTCTGAATTGCCGGATCCTGGCGCGCGTAACCGGTGATTTCGAAGCGTGCTGTTTCAAACTGTGTTTCCCCGTGGGATTCGTATTTTCTCGATGTCGGTTATTCGAACGCTGATAAAGGCAGCAGGCAAGATAATCATTTGCGCGAAAAAATGCAAATCAATTTTGGGGAAGGGGAAAATGGAGGATTTTTATTGAACTGAGAACGGCGCCAAAGCAAGCTTTGGCACTCCGGATTATTCTCTGTTATGATGGATATGAAACAACAATGTTTTTAGGAAGTTACATATTCGTATTGTATCATTTGTGTGGTGTGTATAAAATTTCTATGGAATAAGCAGCAAGTGAAACCTAAAAACCGACAAACAGGCAAAGCCAATGAAAACAAAAACGATTCTCAGGATAGTATTATCGTCTCCGAGCGACGTGGAGCCGGAACACAAAATTGTCGCCAGGGTGGTCGATGAAATCAATCGCGATATTGCCGAACATTATCATGCCCGTTTTGAACTGATTCACTGGAAAACCGATGCCTATCCCGGGTTTAATGTTGAAGGTCCGCAGGGACTGATTGATCCGATATTGAATATTGAAAACGCCGACATTCTGATTGGGCTGTTCTGGAAGCGGTTCGGCACGCCAACCACCAAAGCCGGTTCAGGCACGGAACACGAGTTTTTGACTGCTCTCAAAAGCTGGCGTGAAAGAAAGCAGCCCCAGATCATGATGTATTTCAAAGAAAAAGAATTTTTGCCGAAAACCGTGGCTGAAGCAGAGCAATATGCACTGGTGTTGCAATTCAAAGAAGAATTTCCTTCCGAAGGCTTGTACTGGACATTCAAAGAGGATGATCAGTTCGAGCGCCTGCTGCGTCATCATTTAGCGCAATATTTGAAAACAGAATTCAAGGCTGCCCAACATGCTTTGCCCGCTGAGGCACCCGCCACAGAGGGCAAAGCAGTGATCCGGGCGCACTGCGAGACGCTGAAAGCGCGCTTTTCCACCATCAATTTGTTCGGTGACAAAAGCGGCGATGCCCAACCGGCTGCGTCGGGCATCGCTCGTATGGGGGATGTTGCAACAGGCTTTGTTCCGCTATTTTTAAAAGAGTGGCTGGCTGAAAACGATACGCGCCAGACCACGCCGCTTCAAATTGAGGAATTATTTTTCAACCAAAAGACAGCTTTCCACTACCTGATCCGCGGTTTGCCGGGCAGTGGCAAAACAACCTTGCTGCGCTACCTGGCATATCGTTTCGCGTGTCAGGGCACCACGAACGATGGCAAAGAAGTCATTCCCGTCTATATGCGCTGCAAAGCTATGCGGTTGGATCAAAACCAACTGGAAAACCTGGTGTTGGAACAGATCAATGATGATTGCGCCAGCAGAAAGCAGTATTTGGCGTTGACCTGTTCGGAGCGATTTCTGGAGACGCCCATGATTCTGCTCCTCGACGGGCTGGATGAAATCGAGCACCCGCCCACCAGCGAGATCATCGGTCAGGAGCTGGTCCGCTTGCGCAAAAAATTTCCCCGCTGCAAACTTATCGTCACCTCCCGACCCATCGGTTTGAAGCGGGAGGAGTTTCCGGGATTTCAGCCACTCGATTTGCTGCCATTGACCGATGAAATCATCCGCGACTATCTCATAAAATGGTTCGGCGATAACTCCGATAGTGTTAACAAGCTTCAGAAGATGCTCGAGCAAAAGCCGCGGATCGGTACGCTGGCGCGAAATCCGTTTCTGTTGAGCATGATCTGTTTCACCTACGAGCAAGGTGGCGATACCGCGCTGATTGAACGCCGCAGCGATTTGTACGCGACATGCACGCGCTACCTGCTCGAACGGCGTTATGATCCGGAACATTCCCCATGCACAGAACAGGATTATGAACAGACGCTCAAGCTGCTAAAAGACCTTTCATGGCGCTTTTTCCTGTGGCAGGAAGCACATTTCCCGGTGGATCAGGTGAATGTGCTGGGCAAACAGCTTCTCAAAGCCGACTTGATCGGCGAAACAGAAGACTGCCTGGACCAGGTGCAGCGCCAGACAGGATTGTTACAGCGCGCTAAAGAAGGCTTTACTTTTGTGCACCGCTCGCTCTGGGAATATTTTACTGCCCTGTCTCTGTTGGATAAAAAAGCAGGATTTGTCATTCGCCATGCTGCCAATCCCGACTGGGAAGAAGTGGTCCGGTTATACGCGGGATTGTTGCCGGAGGAAGACGATATTGTGGCGCTGGTTGCCGGGTTGTGGAACATTAATCGCCCGCTGGCGCTGCGAGTGACCACCGAAGTGCATCTCCCGGCGGTAAAATTGATTAAACCGCTGATTAAAGCCGAGGAGGATAACCAGAGCCGGCTGCTCTTGATCGATTCGCTGGAGCAGTCGCTGCCCTTGATTGATGAAAGCCAGCGCCGGGAGTTGCTGAATGAGACGCTGTCGATTTTACTCGTCGACTGTGAGGAGCGCGACTGCGAGGTGATTTATCACGCGGAGCAGCTTTTGCGCAAACAGCACCTGCAACCGCTGGAACCGGGGGGACTGATTCACCGCCTGTTCGATCTGGAGCATGCGGCGGCACGGCAGAAAAAGCTGCTCGACGATGCTGAGAATTGCTTCCAATGGATCAAAGTGTCCGGCGGAACCTTTTTGATGGGCGACGAGAAGCATGGCGATGAAGAAAAACCTGCCCACAAAGTGAAGCTGGATACATTTTACATGACGAAGCACCCGGTGACCAACCGCCTGCTGGCATCCTTCCCGTTCGGCAATAAATACCCCAATTATGGCGGGGAAACGCATCCGGCGATTGGTAATACCTGGTATGAAGCTTATTATTGCGCAATCTGGTTGGGTGCGCGTCTGCCTGCCGAAGCCGAATGGGAATTTGCGGCGCGCGGCGGACGGGGAGGCAAACACACACAATATTATTTTGGTGACGATGCGAATGACCTGCCCGATCATGCCTGGTTCGGTGATGTTGAACGGCGCGTTGCGCATGCGGTGGACGAACGCAATCCGCGGACCGGTAAGGAAAATCTGAATCCGCTGGGATTGGCAAATATGCATGGCAATGTGTGGGAATGGTGTCAGGATACATGGCATGGTAATTACGAAGGTGCCCCGTCGAATGGCAGCGCATGGGAAACCGGAGAAAGTTCGTACCGTGTGTTGCGCGGCGGGTGCTGGAGCAACTATGCGCAGTATTGCCGTTCCGCGCGCCGTAACAACCGCCACCCGGATTACCGTTCCTACGTTTTCGGCTTCCGCCTGGTGTTCGTCCCG
>JAFGMA010000370.1 GCA_016927835.1 Candidatus Zhuqueibacterota bacterium
AAAATGCGTATTTTCACCCGTAATCGTAACATTTAAAGATTCGCCTTGATAGGCACTATCCGGTACGACAGAGACGATTACCGGTTCTGCAAAGGGAATAATTCTAAATCCATTTTCAAGCGTCACGATCCCGGAATTATCGACTTGTTCAACCGAAACATCCCATAATCCTGTTCCTGCCCAGATCGGAATTTCAAAATCCGCACTCAGCGAGGTGGCGCTGTACACGGTAACGCTTGAGGCATTGATCGTGTTTGATCTCTGCGCGAACCAGACGCTGTTCGTCACATCGCTGCCCTGGGCAAAGGTCGTATTTTGTCCCGTGATGGAGACCGTCAACGATTCTCCCTGCATGGCGCTATCGGGATTGACCTTTATAATCGGTTGCGCACCTGGTTTGATACGAAATCCGTCCATCAAAGTCACAATGCCCTGATCACCGACCTGGAAGACCGAAACATCCCACCAACCTGTTTCAGCCGAAAGCGGAATATCAAAATCCGCATTCAGGGATGTGGCGCTGTACACGGTAACGGTTGTGGCATTGATCGTGTTCGATCCCTGCGCGAACCACACATTGTTCGTCACATCGCTGCCCTGGGCGAAGATCGTGTTTTGCCCTGTAATGGAAACTGTCAGCGATTCGCCCTGCATAGCGCTATCGGGATCAACCTTTGTAATCGTTTGTGCCTGTAACGCCGGTACCGCAATAAAAAGAAATAATAAGATGAGTAGAAAAGACTGTTTCATGGTGCTCCTCCTTATAGCTCGTTCAAAGTTTCAGTTAGTTGGAAAGCAGTAGGAAGTCTTATTCGATATTTAATTTGGTTTTAACGATATTCAGGTAGTGCAATTTTTTAGGTGAATCGTTGCATTTCAATAAAGTATCGTAAGCGTGCTGATACCTGCCTGCGTTAAAGCAGGACGCCCCCAGGTTTATTCGGGCATCATCAAATGCGGGAGAAATTTGGAGCGCCCGTTCATACAAAGGGATCGCTGTATCATGTTCGCCGGCAAGCTCGTAACACGTTGCCAGGTTATTCAAAACATGGATGTGATTCGGATGCACTTTGTATGCTTTTCTGAAATTTTCAAATGCCTGGTCTTTTCTATTCAAAGAAAAATTTGCCACTCCTTTGTACCAGGATAGCGGAGCGGATGTCGGATCGATCTCATAGAAAATTGTATTCGCGTTTTCAACCTCTTCGATGACGGTTTTCCAGTCACCGGCGTGCCACGCAGCGATTGCTTTTTTCGTGTGCATTTCAGCATGCAATCGGGCATAGCCGACCCAAATCGATAGCATTAAAATTGCCAGCGAGAACGAAAGAACCAACAATCTTAAAGCGCGGGACGGCGTCTTTTTAATTGGAAAAACACTGTGATAGATTGATAATATGATGC
Source organism: Candidatus Zhuqueibacterota bacterium (assembly GCA_016927835.1). Lineage (GTDB taxonomy): Bacteria > Zhuqueibacterota > Zhuqueibacteria > Thermofontimicrobiales > Sulfurfontimicrobiaceae > Sulfurfontimicrobium. Next base: position 1,405 of record JAFGMA010000370.1, read on the forward strand.
CTATTAAAAGCATCAAAAAAATGGCGTGGACAATTCTCTCTTTGGGATAACTGAAGCACGCCACAACCATGTACCCCAGAATGCCGAAGAGCATGGCTAATGCAAGAAATTTATCTTCAGTGTCTCGTGAGTGCCGCAAAATTTTTAAACCATAAATGATTACAATCGCGAAAGCAGTCAGATAAAACACCAGGCCGCCGATGCCCGTCTCAGCCAATATCCATAAATAGTCATTGTGAGGACGTTGAAAATGGACCGCACCCGATTCCGAGCGCAATCCCGCGGTTCCGTAGCCGGGAAAGGCAAGTTTCCAGTTCCCGATGCCCACGCCCGACAGCGGATTATCGCGGATCATTGAGATCGTTTTTTGCCAAAGTTCTAGCCGCTCGCTAACCGATTTATGCTCAAACGTGGTTATCGAAGAGAGCCTTTCTGAAATCGAATACTGAATTTTATCATTGGAATAACTCAGCAGAGAAATGATCAGGACGATTGCTGCGATGCCCGCGATTTGGATCAGTCGCTTGAAATAGAACGATTTGGCTTTGCTCGACAGTTTGAACCTTCTGAAAAAAACTGCCGCAACGACAATGACAACCAGGGATGAAAAAAGTATCGCCACCCACACTGCCCTGGTTTGAAGTACCACGATGTTAAATATAATAATTGAGAACGAGATGCCATGGATCAATCTCCAAAAACCGGAAAAACGCACCAGCCCGTACAGCGCAAAGGGCAGCGACATCATCAGAAATGAAGTGAAAAGATTTCTGTTCGCCATGGTTGACTCAACGCCGAAGAACTCCGGGAATATTTTCAGCCCGCCGAGATTGAAGTCAGTGAAGCTGAACCGGAGGAAGCCGGGAATTGACAGCAGCAAGGCGATTATCGCCACTGAATGCAGCAACGTGTGCAACCGCTTTTTATCGTTGCTAATTATTATGACGGTTGAGAACAAAAATAAAGCCGAAAGAAGACTTTTTAATAGCTCGAAAATGCCCTCGGCGAGATTGATCGCGCTGGCGAGTGATATTGCTGAAAAAACCAGATAACCCAGTAACGCCGGAAACAGCGCCCGCCGCAGGAGTGAAACATCCAAATCGAAGCCTGATATTATGAGCTTGACTAAAAAGCACACATTCACCAGCAGCAGCGAAATCGCCAGTACCAGAAAACGCGGCAACAACACCGGATCGATGGTGGAATTAATATATACGAGCGGGATGCCGATAACCGGTATGCCGAAAATTAGGAACAAGTCCGCATTTTGAATTTTCAATTTCATAGACGAAGTCGAAAAATTGGTGTGAGTTCAAATTTTTTTTTGACAGGATAGCAGGATTAATAACCTGTCCGAAAATCCACCCTGTCATTCCCGAATACAAAAATGTGTTAGTCTAAGAACAGGGCATTCGAAGAGAATTGATGCTTTTTGGAATGAAGCGATTTTTTTGCTCCTGGCATTTCAGAATAGAAATAACCTGAAATCCCTCAACCCAGCTTTCAATAAATCCACCTGTGTTGAATATTTCTTTTGCTGATAAGAAACAGAATAATAGAAAAGACAAGCAAAACCGATAAACTGATTCCAAAAGCAATGTGACCAGTTTGATTGATGGCTGTTTTTAACAGGTCAGCCCCATAAGTTAACGGAACGATATACGACAGCGGGCGCAGAAAAACTGGAAGCTGGCTGATGGGGACAAACAAGCCGCACAAGAAAACCATTGGGAAACGAAAAAAGTTGGAGAAGGTTTGCGCTTCAAAAACTTCACTGACCGAAACTGCAATGAATAACCCCAAAAAAGTGGATGTGATGGCAATAAAAATCACACTCAAAATGACGAGAGCCCAATCGATATTTGAAATTTTGATAAAAAAGAGAGCCATGAGCATCGGAACAAACGCATTCACAATGCCGAATAAAATTGCTCCCAG
>JAFGMA010000371.1 GCA_016927835.1 Candidatus Zhuqueibacterota bacterium
GCAATCTCTATGTTTACAGTAAGTTATGAGATTGCTTCGTCGCTCGTACCTCGCTGCTCGCAATGACAAACTAATGTTACTTTTTAACCCTTAACGAGTATAGCAAAACTTTTGGATTGCACCCACTTTCAAATTTATGTAACATCCGTTCAACAATTTACAAATCGGGAATGCAATTGCCTGAATTTAAAATTACACCGCATTTCATCCTCAAATTGCTGAAATACACCATCCCCCTCTTCGCACCAATCCTGGCAATAGTCCTGCTCTGGCACCTGTTCCCGCTTCGCGAAAATCAACTGAACCGAAAGCCGTCTACAGTGATTTTCGATAGCGACGGTCGAATTTTGCGCGCATACACCGCCCCTGACGATGCCTGGCGCTTCCATACCCCGCTGAACGAAATTTCGCCGCTCATGCTGAAAATGGTTTTATCGTACGAAGATCAATGGTTTCACTGGCATCCGGGGATCAATCCCGTATCGATCATCCGGGCGGTCTGGCTGAATTACCGCGCAGGTGAAATTGTCAGCGGCGGTTCTACGATCACGATGCAAATTGCGCGGATGATAGAGCCCAAAGAGCGATCTCTGCTGTCTAAAATAAAAGAATCATTCCGGGCAATTCAGCTCGAGTTTAGCTATTCAAAGGCTGAATTGCTGGAAATCTACCTCAATCTGGCTCCGTATGGCGGCAATATAGAAGGCGTGGGCGCAGCGGCATATCTATATTTTGGAAAAATGCCGGGTAGTTTGAGCGTGGGCGAAATCGCACTGCTCGCTGCACTCCCCAATTCGCCGACACAACTCAGACCTGATATGCACACGGCTGCTGCTCGTAAGGCACGCCTCAAAGTGTTGAAACGCCTTTACAAAATGGGCGTGATCTCGAAGACGCAGTTCGAAGATGCTGCCTCAGAGCCCGTTCCGAAATCGAGACAACCGATCCCGTTTGATGCGCCGCATCTGGCTGATTATTTACATCAGCGATATGCGGGGGATTCCCAGCTTCACAGCACCATCGATTATAAAATTCAAAAAACAAGTGAATCGCTGCTGCAAACGCACATTTTTGAGTTGAAATCGAGAGGCATTACCAACGGTGCCATCGTTGTCATTGAAAATAGTACGCGCGAATTGCGGGCGCTAGCCGGTTCCGCTGATTTCTTCAATGCAACACATTCGGGACAGGTAAACGGCGCGACAGCACCCCGTTCTCCCGGCTCCGCCCTCAAACCGTTCGTCTATGCCCTGGCACTCGACCAGGGCATGATTTCCCCCAAATCCATGCTGGAAGATGTTCCGGTGGATTATTCAGGCTATTTACCTGAAAATTATGATGATAAATATCATGGCGTGGTATCAGCCGAAGACGCGCTCAGACTCTCGCTAAATGTGCCGGCGATAAACCTCACAGCGATGCTCAAAGAAAAAAGCCTGTATTCGCTTCTGAAATCCGCTGATTTCAGCACGTTGAACAAGCCCCGGGAATTCTACGGGCTGCCCATCATTCTCGGCGCTTGCGAAGTGACATTGCTGGAATTGACAAATCTCTATTCCAGTCTGGCTAACGGTGGGCGATTCCGACAGGTCCGACTCGTGAATGGCATGCCCGCGCAACCGGATAAGGCGCTTTTCTCGGAGCCGACAGCATTCATCATCACCGAAATTTTATCGGAAGTCACCCGCCCGGATATGCCCGTGTGTTGGGAATTTTCGCTCAATCTGCCAAAAGTATCGTGGAAAACCGGCACCTCGTACGGACATAAGGATGCCTGGAGTATCGGCTACAATCCCGAGTTTACAATCGGTGTCTGGATTGGCAATTTTTCAGGCGAAGGCGCGCCCGGATTGGTTGGCGCCGAAGCTGCCGCGCCGCTGCTGTTCGAGCTTTTCAACGCCCTCGGCACCGGCAAAACGAGCCAGTGGTTCGAAATGCCGGACGGGATTGATGTGCGCCAGGTATGCGCAACCAGCGGCATGCCGGCAACAGCGCTGTGCCCGGTTACTTGCGAAGAGATGTACATTCCCGGAGTCTCGCCTCAGCAGCCCTGCACAGTCCACCAGAAATTTATTATCGATGATGCCACCGGCTACCGGCTCTGTCCGCATTGCCGGCAAAACCGACGCTGGCATGAGGAAGTTTTCGAGCTCTGGTCTCCCAAGCTAGCAACCTGGATGCTGCGTAACGGCTATCCGATCAAACAGATACCGGCGCATTTCCCGAAATGCACCAGCTTGATGGGAGGCAAGGGACCGGTCATCCGATCCCCATCGGAAAATTGTGATTATGTCCTTCGCGACGGCATTCACCCGAAATACCAGAAAATTTTGCTGGATGCTGCTGTTACGAATGATATCGAGAAAATTTACTGGTTTGTTGATGGCAATCTGATCTGCGTCTGCTCACCGGGCGAGAAGGCATTTTACACGCCAGCGCCCGGCAAGCATAACCTGGTTTGCATGGACGAATGGGGTCGCTCGACTAAAATAGTTTTAAATATTCGGTAAAGCTGTTTCAAATTCAGCGATATAAATTGAAGTTGGGTGCGAACGATGTGGTGGTCAATAAAAAGGGTATTCGGAAAAAATAGCGCTTTTTCGAACAGGGGGATTTTTTTCTCTTGACTTTTAAGGACAAATATATGTTAGGTTTTGATTATAATGCCACATCCTTTTCTTCTTCTTGATATAAAATGTCTTTCTTTAAAAATAGCGCCATAC
>JAFGMA010000372.1 GCA_016927835.1 Candidatus Zhuqueibacterota bacterium
CCTGGAATTCTAAAATGCGATTTGGTAAATGGATATAAGCCCACTAAACACATAAAATAACACAGAAAGCCTTTTTCGCATATTTCGAGCATTTGGTGGGAAATATTTTAACCTCAGAAATGAATGAATTAATGGTTTGATTTGCTTTTCATTTTAGAAATTTAAGTAATATTAATCCTTGAAATTCCAGAATAAATATCGTATCTTTTTGAGCAAAATACGGGGCATCGCATGCTTTGCAATGGATGCGCAGTGGAAATCGAAGCAATTCTGAATCGCACAACAGAGCCATTACTGAACAGGATTTGCTTTAACGATATGGTGCGCAGCAGAATTGAAGGAATCGTTCTGCCTCTGCGCGTACTAAAAATGTTTCTAAGGAGCCAGTATGAAAACGATATTTTTAACCGAGTTACAAAAACTGGAATTGGGCAAAAGCCCGAAACCGGAAATTAAGAAACCGCAGGACTTGCTCATAAAAATGAAATCAGTCGGCATTTGCGGTTCCGACGTCCATTATTTCGAATGGGGACGCATCGGCAGGATGGTTGTAAAATTTCCCTATGTTGTTGGTCATGAATGTGCCGGGATTGTGGAAGATGTCGGAAAGGGCGTCACCCGGTTTAAGCCAGGTGACAGGGTCGTTGTCGATCCGGCGATTTTCTGCGGAAAATGCAACCAGTGCAAAGCCGGACGGTTCCACACGTGCTATGAACTGGAATTTTTGGGAACTCCCGCTTCCGACACAAGCAAGGGACTGGACGGCTGCATGAAGGAATACATCGTCCACCCGGCGCGATCGGTTTATCACCTGCCGGATGAAATGACTTATGAGGACGGCGCGCTGCTGGAACCGTTGACCATCGGATATTATTCAATCCAAAAAGGAGAAATGAAGCCCGGAAAAAGTGTCGCCATTTTGGGTTCAGGTCCAATCGGGCTTTCGGTATTGACGTGCCTGCGCTTTTGGAAACCGGGTCAGGTATTTGCCACCGATCTAATCCCGGAACGAGTACAGGTTAGCAGGGAAATGGGAGCGGATTATAGTTTCAATACGTCACTTGAAGATTCCACTGCAAAGATTCTCGACATCGAAAAGGAGGGTGTAGATTTCGTTTTCGAATGCGCTGGTGAACAGGAAACCATCGACCAGGGAATTGAGTTGTTGAAGCCAGGCGGGACACTGGTTTTAATCGGCATTCCCGAAGCCGGAAGAATTTCAGGTGATATTGACAAGTTGCGCCGCCGTGAGATTCGGGTTCAAAATATTAGACGGCAGAATGAATGCACGCAATCAGCTATCGAAGCAATTCATCAAAATCATACCAATCTTGCGCCATTGAAAACACATTACTTTGCGCCTGAACAGGCTCAGGAAGCATTCGAATTGGTGAAGGCATATCGGGATGGCGTCATAAAAGCATTTATTAATTGGGACTAAAATCAAACTAATGAATTGAAAATAGCTACAACCCCCAGTTCCGAAATTCCATACAGGTAGGTGAATGCATTCTGTTGTCTCCTCTGCTTCGAGAGGTCGTGACTGCCAATCCAGATCCGAAAATTGAAAGGATATCCGATTTTGAAATCCGAGAGCAAGCTGCCGGAGCATGTTATGTTTTCAGAAGAAACCGAATTGAATCGACGGTTGGGCTTAACCGAAGCATTTTCAATTGTTGTCGGGCGGATTATTGGTTCGGGCATTTTCAGAACGCCGTATTCGATTATGCTGAAAGTGACAGCGGTAAGTATGTATTTTGGTGTGTGGATTGTTGGCGGCATTGCAACATTTCTCGGTGCATTTTGCTATGCCGAACTCGCTGCAATGATGCCCCGATCCGGCGGACCGTATGCATACATCAAAGCCGCGTATGGTCCGGTCTGGACTTTCCTTCGGGGCTGGGCGATGTTCTTCGTTTCCGAAACTGGTGCCATCGCCGTGGTGGCGCTGGTATTCGCCGAGTCTGCCAATGAATTTTATGAAATCGCTGTGGGTCAGCGTTTCGGGCACGGTCTCGAGGTAATTATCGCTTTAGATATTATCTGGATGCTGACAGTCGCAAATTGCCTCGGTGTCTATTTAAGCGGTATTCTGCAGGATATTTTCAGCTTCCTGAAGCTCATTGCATTGGGACTGGTAATTGCGGTCTGTTTTTCCAAAGCCGGCAACGTGGCGCATTTTTCAACCCCATTCTGGCCAGATGAGTTCAACTGGTCATCAATTCTGGCGTTTGGAGCTGCGATGCGCTACGGCTTCTTCGCTTACAGCGGTTGGGAGGGTGCGACCTATGTCGCCGAAGAGGTACGCCAGCCGCGTAGAAATCTCCCACTCTCGATAATTCTGGGGATTTCGGGAGTGCTGTTGCTCTACCTTGCGGCGAATTGCGCATATCTTTACCAACTAGCGCCCGCACAAATCATGGAATCGAAATTGGTGGCAGTCAATGCGGTGAAAACGGCTGTGGGTGCTTTCGGAGGTGTGTTGATTGCGCTGGCGATTATGATGAATACTTTTGGCAACGTCAGCGCGCAAATTCTGTGTAAGGCACGTACCTGGTATGCCATGTCCCGCGATGGGCTATTTATCAAGTCTCTCTCAAAAATTCATCCGAAATTTAAAACACCGAATCGGGCGCTTATTGTGCAGGCATTTTGGGCTTCCCTGCTGCTCATGGTGGCAGCCTTTGCTGAAAACACGTATGAAATAATTATTGACTTTTTCTCATTTACCTCTTCCATTTTCAATGTGATGACGTTTGCAGCCGTCTGGATTTTGCGCCAAAAATATCCTGATGTGATGCGTCCGTTCAAAACATGGGGGTATCCGGTTACGCTGATCATCGTGCTGCTGATCCAACTGGCGTTCATGATCATCACGCTTATTACGGCTCTCGTGCCCTCACTGATTGGTATTTCGTTAACATCCACAGGATTGCTGTATTACTACCGCAGAGATATTGGCGTATGGCTGCGGAAATTATTTAGCATTCTCCGAATGTAAAGCAAGTGCTAATAGTCAAATCGCTTATGTCAAGATGGATAATTCAATATTCATCGAAGGCGGCGCAATTGATCTCAAAAATGCTGCATTTAATTCGGCAAGGATTTCCATCCTGCGCTCACCAGTCAGCCTGATTTGAACGATACTATCCGGATCTAATCCCAAAATCCTCTCGCTTATTATCTTGCGTATCTTCGAGGTGATGATTTTTCCGGCGTCGATTTCAATCGAATGCATCGGTCGTGTTGGTAATTCTTGAAAGCGCCAGCGCACCGATGAATCAGTGTCGCACGTTTTCCTGTGCAGCACCAGAATTCCATAGCCTTTTCGCTCATTTCGTTCCGCAAAGGACGTTCTTTCAATCGACCCCGGGTAAATCACAGGTGAACCAAGGTGGCGTCCCGACAAATCTTTCTGCAAAACCTGCTCCCGATGAATGTGCCCCGAAAGAATGGCATCGAAGTGATTCGGGATGTCAGCGCATTTTATCACATCTTCACCCGTTCTGAAGGTATAATTTTGAACGCCTACCTGAGCGCCTTCCACAATCTGGTGCATGCAAAGTAACCGAAAATCCGCCCCTTCGCTGCTGTACTTTGTAGCTTCAACAACGCGCCCGAATGCGCGCCTGATGCCTTTTCGATAATACGGAAAACCCGAAAGCGCCAGAGTTGCCTCGCCGATTTTCAAATAGCTGGTTTTCGGAACATCAAAAATAGTAAGATTCGGATGCGTGTCGAAGAGCGTTCGCGGGATATATGAACGCTCATGGTTGCCGGGCACGATAAAGACCGGGATACCGCTATCCGCAATTTTGAGCAGCGGATCGAACGCATCATTCACGATTCGGGGATGGACACGGCTGCGGAAAAACATATCACCCCCGTTTATTACCAGATGCACCTGGCGCATCAGCGCAGGCTCCAATGCACAGTGATAATTTTCGAAAAAGTCAATTCCCCGGCGTCGGCGCTGAATTCGGGGTTTCAGCGGCAAATCAAATCCCAGGTGGGTGTCTGCCAGGAACAGGATTTTAATCGCAGCCATCACAATCGAATTATCCTCAGCGAAATTATTATTTTCATTCACATGAAAAGCCTGCCTAAATTTATTTTCATTTCGAAGTTACCTCCTGTGATTGGTCATATTTCAATCAATTCATTAAAAAAGCGAAACTCGGAAATCAACGCCAGAGATAGTGACATTCTCCGGGTTAGCGCTTATTAAAAAATAATCACATATAATATTGTGCATTTTTAAACTTGTGTCGATATATATGATACTTGATTAAACAATATTTATGCGCAATTTCAACTGCTCAAAAAATCAAGATTTCGAACTTAAATCAAGCGAGGAAGCTTAAATCGACCGCCTGATCCAAACCGGACAATTTCATCGAATAATGATAATCAAATAAACGGAGAATGTAAAGTGGAAAATAAAATCCAGCGGCTTTTAATCGTATTGTGTTGGCTGAATATGCTGGCTATTTTATGCGTTGCCAACTCGACAGCGCACGCTCAAAAGATTGGGAAGCTGTTTATTGAACGCATCAACATCGGGGGTTTGCATTATACCGATGACAATGGTCGGGAATGGTTGCCGGACCAGGACTATTCACCCGGCAGCTACGGATCTGTTGGCTACATTTACACCGCCCAATCGAATGATCTGGTTAAATTTACAGCCAATAGCAAGCTTTACCAGACTGCCGGACAAAGCATGGCGGCGTATAAAATCGATGTGCCAATAGGTCATTACAAAATTTATCTGCATTTTACAGAATTTCATTTCGAAGAAAATAATAAGCGCGTGATGGATGTGAAAATCGAAGGCAAGACTGTCTTAAGAAATCTTGATATTCATTCCCAAGCCGGACACGATGCGCCGCTAACCTACATGTTCGCGACAAAGGACTTGAATTGCCCGGTAACCGATGGCATCATCGACATAGAATTCATCCCGAAAAAGGATGAAACCATTGTCTCCGCGATTGAGGTGCTGCAGGACGCGCAGAAAATTGAATGCGTTCCCCCTCACGCGGATTTTGGCATGAATGAAACCTCCGTGACAACTCAAATTTATAATTTCGATATAAAGCCGCTTAACTGGTCGATTGCGCCCACGTCCGTGCCGGCATGGTTGTCGATATCGCCGATGCAAGGCAGTCTTGGTCCGGGTGAAGGCAAACTGGTTTCGCTAACCGCAAAACGTCCTGGCGTGACCGGACTGCAAAAAGCAACACTCCGGATTACGGGACAGGGTTTCAAATCGGAGTTGGCGGTGAGAATATGTGCAGAGGGTCCGTCCCGGTTGAAACTGGTGCAATCATCCCTGGACTTCGGTACCAGCGAACGCTCCTTGCCGCTGCTGATTGAAAATTCAGGCGGATCGCCGCTGGCATGGTCGATCGAGCCGCCTTTGAATGCGAATTGTGTAACCCGCATTTTCCCGCAGCAGGGCACACTGGAAGCCGGTGGACTCGATTATATCAATATCAGTATCGATCGCAAAACGCTTGCCGCCGGGCTTCACCGTGCGGCTTTGAAACTCAATTCGGGTGGGGGAGCGCAGGCAGTAGATGTGCGACTCAATGTTCCGGCGACCTCGGTGCGGCATATTTTCGTGGATGATGATGCCACCGGTGCGGGCACAGGCGGCTCCTGGGAAGATGCGTTTAATAACATTGCCGAAGCTATTGAAAGTATTGCGCCAACCTTGCGAGGCAAATCCGCCGAAATCTGGGTTGCCGAAGGAACATATTATGAACATGATATCCTGGTAAAACAGGGCGTTCAACTTTACGGTGGTTTCAGGGGAGATGAAAGCTATCGCGAAGAGCGCCGGAATCCGCTCATGTATCCCAGCATTATCGATGGTCAAAGGCAATCCGGCTGCCTCGAATGCGAGCATCGGACCGTGGTCGATGGATTTACCATTCGAAATGGGCGCGTCTGGAAGGGCGGTGACGGAAACGGCGCTGGGATTTTGGCGCACGATGTCGATGTCAAGATTACGAATAACGTGTTTTATAATAATATAGTCTCCTGGGCAGGCGCTGCAATTTTCATCGAAGGCTATGAATTCTCTAAAAACGTTCGTGGTTTCTCGCCGCTGATCGAGCATAATTTAATCATAAATAACCGGGCAACCTATTGCGCCGCCGGTATTGAGATTCGCGGATCACAGGCTGTCATCAGGAATAACACGATTGCCAATAATTTTGGGCATGGACTGGAAATTCAGGTTTACCTCGGACCGTTGAAAAACCTGATTCTGGGTGATTTTGACAACAACATCGTCATCGGCAATCGAAGGAATATGAGGAGCAATATCTGGGCTGCCGCCCGTAAATGCACGGATTATTCTTTTGTCGAAGATAAATGGCACCTGGGCGGCAATTTCCCACCGTACACGCATGGGAAAGGAAATATTTTCGCTGAAGAGACGGGAACCCGACCCAATTTTATCGATCCTATGAATGGCGATTACCATCTGATGGCTGGTTCGCCCTGCATCGATGTCGGAAATCCGCAGACCGAACGGGATGCCGATCAAACCCCTGCCGATATCGGCGCTTTCGCTTTCAACCAAACAAGATCCGAATTGGTTGCCGCGCCATTGAGTCTGGATTTCGGAACCTGGCAGATTGAAAAATCGATCCTTTTAAAATGTTACGGCGCCGGGACCGTGAATTGGGCTGCCCGAACACAGGCTGATGTGGACTGGATTTCAGCGGTTGAACCGGCTTCAGGCAAACTGGAAAACGGCGACCAGGTGCAAATTTCAATCGGAATCAGTCGTGCCGGGCTGGATGACGGGCGATATTCGGGAACGATTGCGCTGATGACCGAAACCCAGAGCCTCGAAGTGCCCGTCGAAATGCTGGTGAATACCCTGAAACCCGAGATCAACATTTCGACAAAATCAATCGACCTGACTACCCCGATGGGAGATGTGCCGCCCGAAGCGGAGCCAATTGCAATCGCCAATGTGGGTCCGGGTCAATTTGCCTGGCGCGCATCCGTGCTTCCCGCCAAAAATCAGGCAAACTGGATTCGGCTGCTGAAAAATAATGGATTGGATGGCGAGGACCTGGAGTTCGATTTATCCACCGGCGGATTGCGATATGGCGATCACCGGCAAATCATTCGGATTCAGTCGGATGATGCAGTCAACAACCCGGTTTTGATTCCGGTTACGCTCCGCCTGACGCCGCCGAAATTTCTACTACGGGTGGAGGCAGAAAGCAATCCGATGCTGCCCAAAGCCGGCTGGACCGTCTCCGAAATCGATGGCGACCAGTGCATTCAGGCTGCCAAAGAAGAGGTCGCCGAACCCAATGCGTTGCAGCAACTCGATTATGAATTCACCGTTCCCGAAGGCGTCGATTTCATTTATATTTTCGCTGAATTCGATGCGAACGATGCCAAATACGGCAATTCTTATTGGATCAAAATTAACGGCTACGATCTGTGCAACTGGAACTATCTGCACGTTTATGGCAGCGGCTGGCAACGCTCCTGGATTTATAACGAACATTTCGACAAAAATAAGCAGCATCAATTTACGGTAGTCCAGGGCAAGAATACATTGAATCTGTTCCCGCGCGAAGCCGGCGGATTCATCAATTTTTTTGTGATCACCAATGATCCCAAATTTGATATTTATGAGTATTATTGAAAACTCGGATTTGGGGATATCATCGAATCGTGATCGTATAGCCCGCCAAATACACGAAAGTGCACAAAAAAACGGTCAGGAAGCCGGAATGCCAGCATCTCCTTAAGGAACTGCTTCATCAAATCCTGCCCGGGACTCGAATCAGCTAGCCTTCGAGAAACCAGCGTTCCGGCTTCGCCCCAAATGCTGCCGCTTTTCGCTATGCCGATTTATTTTCAGCTTTCAACACCGAAAACCAGTCGATGCTTCGCGTCAGGAGCATGACGATCGCCAGAATGATAAATAATCCGATGCTGCCCATCAAAAGCGCATAATCCTGAAGCTGCAACACGATGAATAAATAACCATATAATAGAACCAGTATGCCGGCGATGATGGCTGTCTGGCGATTATGGTGAGCACAAATTTCGCATACATCGCAATTAATAAAATGATGCCGGCTGAGGCGATGAGGTAAGCAAGGTTGAAGACAAGATGTTCCGAGATCGAAAGCAGCAGCGTATAAAAAACCAGCAATGCCAGTCCGATTAACAAATATTGAATGGGATGAATCGCTTTTCGGCTCAAAAGCTCGATCATGAAAAAAGCCAAAAACGTCAGCGAGATAAACATAAGCGCATATTTTGCCGTGCGCATGGTTTTCTGGTATTCATCAACCGCGAGCAACAGATTGACCCCAAAAGACGAGGCAGCAATTTTATTTTGTACCCCGATCCAGTTCTGGGGATAATTCCGGTTCAGATGCAGCACCTTCCATTTCGCGTTGAATCCTTCCGACGTCACCTCGCGCTCATCCGGCAAAAATTCACCTGTGAAGCTGGGATTTTTCCAGTCGGATGAAATCGCCACACGCGTTTCTTTGCCAACCGGTGCGAAGAACAAGCCGGAGCTCCCGTTTAAATCCAATTCGGTTGAAAAATCATAAATGGCACCATCGGCGGGCAAGGCAATATTTGCCGAAATTCCCGAACCGATCACATCGTTGGTTTCAATGCCCGGGGCAGCTGGCAATTCCGAGCCATTCCAGTTGATGGTTATTAACGATTTGATGCCTTTCATGTCGGAAATTCCCAGGGACACCAGCGCATCCTTCCAGAAAATATCCTTTGCCTCTATTTTCAATTTGGCAAAATCCGGACGAGAAAATACTCCGCTCAATTTCAGGCGGCAATTATATACTACAATTTCATAGATGCCGCGATATTTCAGCTCAGGATAAATTTTTCCCTCGATCGATAGATTCTCAGGCAGGAAATGCGCATAACGGGTAGTCGTTTGCAGAATTTCGCCATTGACATCAAACAGATTTTCATTGAATGGCACACTCAATACGGGACCGATGATGGTTTGCGTGCCTCCCCATTTGTCGCTGATTTCGCTGGCAGCGCTGTCTCGCCGGTTTTTCCGCTCATGAATCAAAAGCTGGAGCATGAAAGCCGGGATCAGCAAAATAAGCGTCAGACCGGCGATGATCGACAGCCTGATCCCCATGGATCGCTTGATTGTACTTTCAGACATTTAAGCCTCCAACGTTAGTTTCTCGCATAAATAGTGGCTGAACGAAAAGCCCATATTTTTTCACCCTGAGCGGAGTCGAAGGGTGATAAGTTCTTGTTAATATGTTATGCTTCGACTCCGCTCAGCATGAAAATGTTAGTTTTCGTTCAAGCACTAAATACAAATTATTAGATAAACTGCGTTTTATCAGCGTGTTTTATAAAAATATAGCACCGTTGCTGAAAAAATCAGAATGATCATAAATAAATAATATGGAAACCACATCACGCACCACGGTGCGGTGCTGTCAAAATAATTGAAGATGAAAAACAACGCCATGGCAGGAATGGATAGGATCAGCGTAATTAAGCCGGCTTTGGTCATATCCTGCCATTGTTTTTCATCATACCATTCGGTGAGGCGTTCTTTGCGTTTGATGATCAGCCAGTAGAAGCAAATAAGCCCGTAAGGCATGATGATGAATGCGCCATAGGGAATGATCAGGTATTTCATAAGTCGCGGACTTACCTCTAACGCCAGTGCATAAACTGTAAATGCCAATCCGATGAGGCTGCAAAAAATGCCGGTATAATGCGCGGTCTCAAAAACAATTTCGTCCTTCAATCCCGGATGCTCCTCCGGCTGCCGATGCAGCGAGCGAAATATCGAATACACCAAAGTGAAGCTGAGCGCCAGAAAAAGCGTATGCGGGATGAGCGCCAGATAAAGAAACGTCCATTCGAGCGTGCTCGAGAGACCGTTCCATTGCTGCCGATAAATATCGGTCAGTGCCGCCCAATCGCCAATCAAGCTTACAAAAGAGATGACACCGGTGAACAGGCGCAGGATCCCCCAGTGCGAGATTTTTTTGAAGTGCTGGAACCTGAAAACTATCGTGAGAAATGCCGCAAGGTGAAACAAGAAAAAAACAATCAATCCGATGAAAACATAAACTCCCAATTCCTCAGCCTCAACCCGCGTCGGCTTTTGTTTGATGAGTTCAAACGCGATAACATTATAAACCAGCCAGCCCGCTGAAATAACGCCGAGAATTGAGGCGATGATCGCGCTTATTTTTAATTTCTTTGCCATAGTTTAACCCCGCAAAAAGATGTTGAAGGTTGGACTAATCATCGATAATATAAAAAATATCGTCGACCTTTTTATTGAAAATCCTGGCGATTTTCAGCGCCAGCAACGTGGAGGGAACAAACTTGCCCTTTTCAATTGAAAAAATCGTTTGACGCGTGACACCGACGGCGTGGGCTAGCTTTTCCTGGGACATCTCATCCATGTCAAAACGACAGCGCCTGATATTGTTTCCCAACTTCAAGCAATCACCTCCCGAAAAGTAGCATCGTATGAGTAATGATTAATTTACAAAAAGTATATTATACTTTACATATTATACAAATTAATTATTATAGTGTCAAGTATTTTTTACATTCAATTTAATTTTTCTCGGTAACCACGATCCAGAACGATGCTGCTAAAACCTTTTATTCCATCGCTAATTGCTTTCAAATCAATCACAGCTTAGTGCTGCACCAAAATTGAAATTCGAGCTTGCACAACTTTGACCTTGACTTTTTGATCAAATCTGTTATATTATAATTTCATTCGATGGGGAAAATAATTCAAGTACCTCGTCGCTCACCCCTCACAACATTGCAGAAAAAATTATGGAAGAAACTTCGAACCAATTCGTGCGCATGGAAGACCTTCGGGCAATCCTGAGCGAGTATTTTGAGCAAATCGCCACAAAAGATGATTTGACAGCCTTCGCCAGTGTCGATGATATCCAGAGCCTGAGAAAAGATCTGGCGGGACTGGCGAAGGAACTCAGGACGATTACAAGAGATATCAAAAGCCTGAAATCGGACAGCAATAAATCCAAAATTCAATTACGATCAACTGCTGAATTTCAGGACAAGATCATGCTGCACGTGCTGTCGATGAAGCACATCGTTGAGGACCAACTGGTGAACCGGTACACCTTCGAGCAATTCAAGGATGAGCTATTCACCCAACTGGACGCCCTCGGCAACTTCGAAGAGAAAAACGACCTCGAGCACAAGACCCAGGACTACCGCATGAAAAAGATGAACAAACTGCTCAAAACGGAAAAGCTCCGGAACGATGAGCAGGATGTGAAAATCAAGAACAACAAAGAAACCATCGACAAACTCAACTCGAAAGTCGCGTGAGTGTGGTTGGTGGGAGTTCTATGTTTTTTTGAATAGCTTGCCTATACAACCCTTGTATCTTCCTGTTAGCTCCTCCGGAACCTGGCTTTTTTAACTTCGAAGCTTCTAATGAATCGGCTTTAATCAGGCTGAAAGACTTTTCAAAGCGTAGCTATTTCTATGCTGTGCAGCCCATGTAATGCGGAGAACATCAAGTATAGAGATAAAGATAATAAAGTGATCGAAAAAAAAATACTTCATTACAATCTGCTTGAGAAACTTGGCGAAGGTGGCATGGGCGTGGTCTATAAAGCCTATGATACCCGGCTCGAGCGAATAGTTGCGATTAAGTTTCTCCCTAAACATTTGGGTACAAATGCAGAAGAACGAAAACGATTTGAGATCGAAGCCAAGGCTTCTGCAGCATTATGCCACCCAAATATTGCCATGACTTATGCTGCTGAAGAAGTCGATGGCGATGCATTTATCGTAATGGAATATATCAAAGGACAGGAATTACAAAACATCATTGCATCCAGCCTCCCAAATATGTTAAGCCTGCAAATGGTTTTGGGATACGCTATCAGGATAGCCGAAGGCTTGCAAGCTGCGCATGAGAAGGGCATTATCCATCGCGACATTAAATCCGCAAATATTATGATCACGGAAAAAGATCAGGTTAAAATCATGGATTTTGGGTTAGCCAAAGTGCGTGGCAGCGCTGGCCCGACGAAACCGCATTCGACCTTGGGAACGGCTGCTTATATGTCACCAGAACAAGCGCGTGGAGAAGAAATAGATTTTCGTACCGACATTTGGTCTTTCGGGATTGTGCTTTACGAGATGCTCACAGGACAGTTGCCATTTCGGGGAGAGTTTGATTCAGCAATTTTGTATTCTGTTATGAATGAAAAACCTGAACCTATCCTAAACTTGCGCAAAGATGTATCTCCTGAATTAGAACAGATTGTTTGCAAATGCTTGGAAAAAGACAAATCAAAGCGCTATTCATCAGCGGTACAACTGCTAAATAATTTTGATAAACTTAAATATGGACATTTAAATAAGCCTGTTGAATTGCCAAAAAGAAAAGAGGAACAAAAACCTATAAGCCGGTTCATTATACCAATTATTTTAATTGCTATGGCAATTTTTTTCGTGATGATGAGCTATAACGTGATTAAGAAAAAGCGTCCTGAGCCAAAAATAAATCACATCCATGCACTCACAAAAACGCCGAAAGTTTTTGAAAGAAAGCCGAATATTTCGCCTGATGGCTCTCGTGTTGCATATGTGATAGGAAAAAACGGAAACGATGATATCTGGGTACATCAGATTGCTTCAGGACAAAGAATAAATTTGACAGAAAATTATAAGGGATTTGATAGTTGTCCATCATGGTCACCGGATGGTAAGTGGATTGCTTTTATATCATCCCGAGATGGGGGTGGCATGTACATCATACCTGAATCTGGAGGAATTGCCAGAAAGGTTATTGCATGCGAATACAGTGATGATGAGCAGGTTTGTTGGTTTCCCAATGGTGAAAATCTGCTATTTTTGACTAACCATAAATTGTATATAGTAAAAGCAAGTGGCGGAGAAGCAGATTCTATAGCTTTGCCGCATGAATGTTATTCTATTGGAACTGCATGGTCGCCTGATGCTCAGCGGATTGTCTATTCTACATTGGAATACTTTACTTGGGAACAAAGAAAAAGTCAAATTTGGAGCGCTAAGCTTGATGGTTCAAATTTGATTAAGGTTTTCGAGACAACGGGACACATTCAATCACCAACCTGGACGCACGATGGCAAATATATATTCTTCAAATGGACACAGGAAGCTGAATTGATGCGACAGCTTTTATGGATGCCGGTGGGCAATCAAGGAAGAGCTGCTGATTCACCGGAGCAATTAGCGGTTGGAGTAAACTGCTGGGATTTTTCATTTTCGTATAATGGTAAAAAATTGGCATATCTGGGGGGAGTTGGATTTGGTAAGAATTTTTGGACGATTCCACTCAATGTCGATCGCGTACTCACCATGGATGATGCGGTGAAAATTCCAATCGAAAAACAAAATATCTGGAATTGGGCAATGTCTCCCGATCATGAATGGATTGCTTTCTGTTCAGATCGCAGCGGGCAGCCGGATATATGGCTTATCCGAACAAACGGCAAGGAACTCAGGCAATTGACAGCCGATAGTTTATTTGAAGGTGCGTTGGTTTGGTCACCTGATGGTGGTAGAATTGCATTCGAATATCGCTATAGTGAAAATGATGATATTTATATCTTAGGTTCTTCTAGCAAAAAGTTGAAAAGGCCTGGATGATTTTCAATTTGAAGTAGTCGTTTTCACGATAGCCGTAAGCTCTTC
>JAFGMA010000373.1 GCA_016927835.1 Candidatus Zhuqueibacterota bacterium
CCGTTTTATTAGGGGATTGCTTCGGCTGGGCGCCCCCGGCAAAAAACGCCTCGCAATGACAATTTTTCGAGTTTTCGGACACGCTCTTAAGGGAAGGGTCGGGGATGGGTCAATGATATCAGAGTTGAAATAAATATGCAGGCTGTTTGAATGTGCGAATTGACTATTAATCGACAAAATAATTCAGCCATTATACGGGGAGCCCCGAACCTGAAACCGATCAATTTTTGATGTCACCACCGAAGTCATTTTCAAGATGCCTTGAAAGGATGACGAATGGATACTCCAGACCGCATTTCACCCAAAACCAAAATAACGCGCAATGTGATCGCACTTGGCGTCGTGAGCCTGTTCACGGATGCAGCCACCGAAATGATTTATCCGCTGGTGCCGATCTTTGTGTCATTACTCGGGTCAACTGCGGTGATTTTGGGCGTCATCGAAGGCGTTGCCGAAACAACCGCTTCCATGCTCAAATTAGCCAGCGGAATTCTCTCGGATAAAATCGGCAAACGAAAATTGCTGGTCGTCATTGGGTACGGCACATCGACACTCATCCGACCCTTCACCGGCGCAGTCTCCGCTGCCTGGCAAATCGTGATTGTCAGAATGATCGATCGAATCGGCAAAGGCATTCGAACAGCGCCCCGCGATGCCCTGATTGCGTCATCCATCGATGACCGGATTCGTGGAAAGGCTTATGGCTTCCATCGCGCCATGGACCATGCCGGGGCAGTCATTGGACCTTTCCTCGCGTTATCTGCATTAATCATTTTAGTTCTTGTTTTTAATATGCATGAAACGCTCTCGATACTCCGCTGGACATTTTTTCTGGCGATTGTTCCGGGATTGTGTGCCTTTTTTGCGCTTATTTTCTTTGTTCAGGAAAAAGTCGATCCTGTTGCTCCAACCAAAAAGTACCGTTTTTCGCTTAAGGGATTCGATAATAATTTCATTATTTATCTGGGTGTGGTCCTTTTATTCACTTTGGGCAATTCATCCGATGCATTCTTGCTTTTCAGGATCCAGGATGCGCTTCATAATAATGAATCCCTTTATTCCATCGTTTACGCAACACCGATAATCGGTGACATGGTTCGCAGATTTGGCGATTTGCATGCACAGAAAAAGTTGATCGATATCATGCTGTTGCCGTTGGTCTGGGCGTTTTTCCATATCATCAAAGTGATTTTTTCGACTCATCTTGGTGCGTTGTCAGATAAAATAGGCAGAAAAATCGTGATCAATATCGGCTGGGGGATTTATGCTGTCGTGTATCTCGCCTTCGCATTCCTTGATAAATTGCCGGATGTTTTTCAGCTTATCGGTACTTTTGTCTTATTCGCAATTTATGCCCTCTATTATGCGTTTAGCGAAGGCGCTGAAAAAGCATTCGTTGCCGATGTGGTAAAACCTGAAATGCGCGGCAGCGCGTTTGGATTATTTAATTTTGCCATCGGTCTGGCGGCGCTCCCCGCAAGTATTGTTTTCGGTCTGTTATATAAAGTATATGGCGCAATGGTGGCATTCGGAACGGGTGCAGCAATCGCATGCATTTCGATGCTTTTGTTTATCATATTCGTCAAGGAGCAGTCACCCAAATTAGATGGATAACGCAGCAATTGTCTTATGAGATATCGCTTATTCGTTTGCATAGATTTAACGCGGACAATAATAAAAGCGATGCGCAGATAACATTATACTTATTATGGATTAAAATGTAACACCAATGTCATTCGAGAGGAATCTTTTATATTTCGGAAACTGCCTATCGGTGCATGGTTTGACAGCGCCTTATGTGGAAAAAAAGGATGGTCAGCTTTTGGCGGTCGAAGGTAACGAAGAATCGTCCTGTCAAAATATTTTGAAAAGGCTATTTCAGTTACACGTTTAGCTAGTCAATTTAACGCAGAGACGCCGAGGACGCTGAGAACCGCAGAGAAACAATTTCTGGTTTTGTTTTTTCCTCTGCGTTTCAAGAAGCTTTTAATAGATTAACAACTGCGCAACTTGAGCAATTTAAATTCAACAAATATTAACCTATTCGGAGAGACTCTTGAAAGCTGCCAACATTATATCTCAAAAAATAATATGCAAGCAACCGGACCGATACATGGGTTGGCCCACAATCGGCAAAACATCAACCGGTGAATTGATTGTGGTGTTTTCCGGCGACCGGGAGGGGCATATTTGCCCCTACGGCAAAACGCAACTGATTCGAAGCGCGGACGCCGGCGCAACGTGGAGCGAACCGGTTACCATAAACAATACCCCGTTTGATGATCGCGACGCCGGATTGCTCATCACCCGGGACGGAACCTTCATTGTAAGCTGGTTTACGCTGGAAGTCGATCCCGATGATCCAATGATCGCGAAGAACTATCCGGAAAGCACCCGGGACCGGTGGCGATCAGTTTTTGCCAAAATCACCGATGCCGACCGGGCGAAATGGGTTACGCCCAATCGGGTTGATGACAAATCTCGGGGGCATTGGATTCGCCGTTCGACGGATAACGGAAAGAGTTGGGGCGAGGCAATCGCTGTCGCCGCTTCAACGCCGCACGGACCGATTGAATTGGCGAGCGGGCGGCTGCTGTATGTGGGGAATGAGAGCTATGAGCGCAAAACGAAAACCAGCAAAATTGTGGCTGAAATTTCCGATGATATCGGCGAATCCTGGGAGGTTATCGGATGCATCGATATGTTCCCGGATGCTGCCGGCGCGTATCTGGGCGAACCCCATGTGGTGGAGGTGGAGCCCGATCGACTCGTCGCAATGTTTCGTCACGAACGTGCGCCGTATATCGAGGGCAGGGAGGATGGTTTCCTGTGGCAATCCGCTTCCGATGATGGTGGTCAGACCTGGTCAAAACCCTTCCCGACGCCAATCTGGGGCAAGCCGCCGCACTTGCTCAGGCTGAAAAACGGCACGCTGCTGGTGACTTACGGTCATCGCCGCGAACCTTATGGCGAACGCGCCTGCCTGTCATACGATGGTGGCAAAAGTTGGGATATCGAAAATGAAATCATCCTCCGTGACGATGCGCCTCCGCGCGGCGGCGATCTGGGCTATCCGGCTTCGGTCGAACTGGATGACGGAAGCATAATGTCGGTCTATTACCAGCCGGAAAAACCCGGTGAAAAACCGTGTGTGATGGCAACGCACTGGCGATTGGCAGATTCGTGAATGTCGGTTGACATGCCAGCCAAACCGGCGGCATGCCCATAAATCACATCATCTCAAATCCATTTAACTCGCGTAAAAATATGAAAACACTACCAATTCTACTCATCAGTCTGTATTTTATTTTTTCTAATTGTTTCCCCCAGAATTTTATCGCCCGGCAAAAACGCTACGAACGCGTGCGCACGGCAATCGCAGAGAAAGATAGCCTGCTTCAAAGTCGATTCACATCAAAAGCCCTGGAATATCCTCCGAACAAAATCTTGTTGCGCTGCTTCAAGCAGGAAAAAATTGTGGAACTCTGGTCATTTTCATCAGCGGAAAAGAAATTCGTACGCGTTTATATGTTTCCCATTTGCGCCTCATCGGGCAAGCTGGGTCCGAAAAGGCAACAGGGCGATTTGCAGGTGCCGGAGGGATTCTATCACATCGACCGCTTCAATCCCGTCAGCCAGTTCTATTTATCACTCGGTATCAATTATCCCAATGCATCGGACAGGATTCTGGGCGTGAAAGGACACCTGGGTGGTGATATTTTCATTCATGGCGATTGCGTGACGATTGGGTGCATTCCCATCACCAATGCCCTCATCAAGGAAGTGTATTGGGCGGCGGTTCAGGCAAAAGCCAACGGGCAGCGAAATATTCCGGTTCATATATTCCCCACCCGATTGGACGAAACGAATTTTACAGCGCTAAAGCTGAAACATCCGGACAAACCTGAATTGCTGGTATTCTGGAAAAATCTAAAACAAGGCTTCGATTATTTCGAACGCCATCACACGCTTCCGATTGTTCGAGTTGATAAACAGGGCACTTATTTATTCGATTGAGAGGAGGGAGCATGAAAAATTTGCGGCGACTCTCTGAGTGATTTTATGCTGCGCGTTTCACCTGTCCGGCGAAACGTATAAAATGCACCTTCAAAACGCAGGCGATTGTGATCGCTGCCTGTACGATTGGAAGATCGATGTGAGTGCTTCGCCCGGTGACGTACAATTGCTGAAGATCGAATTCATCACCGACGAAACCGGTGTAACCACGGGGAACATGCGCGAAACGCTCATCGACAATAAATGGATTCGAAAGGAATTTCTGCTAGATGCCGTGGAAGCCGAAACCGCCCGGTTGCTGATCCACATCAATCGATATGGTAAGTGCCAGGTTGTTAAATATAAATCGACAAGGTGCCTGGCGAGATTCCTGAATGGGATGCCCGTCATGGCGATTTGGTGCCAACTGCCGGGCTGCTGCGTATGGGATTAAGACTCTTTTTCGGCACTTTGGCTTCGGCACACTGTGGAACCCGAAGTCCAAAAAATTAATGCCGCCAAGTGGGTGCAAAATGCCGAAAATAAGATGGAAGCAATAGCTGCTTTAAGAGTATCAACCACTTACATAACCGGTTTCCTGCATTCTCCTTTCATTTTTTAATGAGTTGACAGGTGAACTGCGCCGGGGGGATTCTAAACTATAGTTCCTTCCTATAACTGATGGATTACAACGAATGGTAATGCCCCGGTTTTAAGCGGGGTGCTGCCCACGGGAATCCATTATTCAGATGGTCAAACGGATGCCCGATAGGCTTGTCCCCGAATGCTTTTTTCGGGGAAGCATTCGGGCAGGACAGAACCGGAGTAGCGCTTCCTGATTTTTGGTCGCCTGCTCGATCAATGGTGCGAGTTTCCGAGCGTATCGAAAATGTCAATTAATGAACGTTCAAAGCAGATAATTTGAAAAAACACTTGATTTCCTGCCTCACGATGATTAAATTAATCGTGCAAGAAAAACCGGGATAATTATAACCAATCGCCAACATCAGAACCGAAACGACCTATGTACGATCAAATCATCACTCACAATGATTTTGACGGCGTTGTCAGCGCCGCAATTTGTGCGCATCTTTACAAAGTCGAACGAATCTTGTTCGCGGGTCCCAATACGATCGCGCGCTCAGAATTAACGATTACTGAAAATGATATTGTATGCGATCTTCCTTACCCGCTCGAATGCGGATTATGGTTCGACCATCATGAGGGGAATCTCGACGAATTGAAATATCGTCAAATGGCGCTGGATGATATCGAAGGAGCGTTCGCGCCAAAACCATCGTGCGCCCGTGTTGTATTTGACTATGCGCAAGACAACAAGCTTCAGATGCCTGATTTTTTTGAAGAAATGGTAAATGAAGCCGATATCATCGATGCATTCGACTATGCCACCATCGACGAATGGCGCAAGGAAACGCCGGGAAAAATCATCGACGCCTCAATCAAAGCCAGGGACGATTCTCCGCAGTCAAAAAACGTGTATCTCCGGCAACTCGTATCCGCACTTAGTAAGCAACCGATTGCGGAAGTATCGAAGATGGATTCTGTCCGGGAACGATTCCAGAAATATTCGGAAGAAGAGAGCGAAATACTACAGCTTATCAGCAATTCAGCGAGCTTTCACCCGGATGATAAAAGCCATGAAATTGTCATTCTCGATTTGACCCATCACAAACGTCGTCCATACATCATAAAAAATTTAGCCTATCTGCTCTATCCGGAAGCGCTGTCGGTGCTCGAAATCAACTGCCTTTTCAATCGGGGCATCAAGACCAACAATCTCGCCGTATCCATGTCTCTGAGCATCAATTTGAATGCGCAGCCGCATCAGCGCGATATCGGTGAAATCATGCGCCAGTTGAATATCGGCGACGGACATCCCGGTGCCGCCGCTGGAACCGTTTACTGCGATTCCAAAGACTGGATGCTGCGTGAAAAACAGGCGCTTCTCGATGAAATATTGGAAATCTGGCAAAAACAAGCGTAGCCTGATTTTCTAAAACGAGCGATTTAGAAATGCAATTTCCAGGTATTTTAAAGTTATGGAGCAAATTGACTGTGTCGATTCTGCATCGGCGCAGTCGATGCACTCCGAATGAAACATTGAAATTACGTATGAATTACGCTGTTCATCTTAGAAATTTAACAATAAAATGAATCCTAAAATTAAACGCATCCGTCACTTTTTCGAATATCTATTTTTCCTGGTTATGGGCATCGTAGCGCGACTTTTGCCCCGACGCCTGGCGCTTTTTGTTGGCGCGCGATTCGGCGACCTGGGATTTTATTGCATCCCGATTCGAAAAAAAGTGACACTGGAAAATCTGAGGCGTGCCTTTCCCGAAAAATCCGAGAAAGAAATCAAACGGATTGCCCGGGGCACTTATCGGAATCTGGGGATCAATGCAATTGAACACTTGCGATTTGCGGGCATGACTCGGCAGGGATTGCTGAAACTGGTTCGCTTTCAGGATGAGCACCTGATCATCGAAGCACTGAAGGCAGGCAAAGGCATTGTTTTCGCCGGCGGTCATTTTGGAAATTGGGAATATATGGGCTGCGCTATCGGCGCGGCAGGTTATCCGGTGAGTTTTGTTATCGCCGATATTCACAATCGATACC
This sequence comes from Candidatus Zhuqueibacterota bacterium, assembly GCA_016927835.1. Lineage (GTDB taxonomy): Bacteria > Zhuqueibacterota > Zhuqueibacteria > Thermofontimicrobiales > Sulfurfontimicrobiaceae > Sulfurfontimicrobium. Next base: position 6,637 of record JAFGMA010000373.1, read on the forward strand.
TGGATAACATGATAAATGCACATCGCAAAAAAATGGGAATCAACCTGATCCCCAAAGGCATGGCAATCCGGGGCATGCTCCGTACGCTGCGAGAAAACGGCAGTGTCGCCATGCTCATGGATCAGGACGCCGGGCAAAGCGGTGTGTTCGTGGATTTCATGGGGCAACCATCATCGACTCCCAAAGGTCCCGCCAGCTTCGCATTAAAAACCGGCGCGGCGATCCTTTTCATTGTTCCGATACGACAACAGGACACCTCAATTCACATCATGATCGAAAAAATCGACCACGGGCATTTAGTCGGCGCTTCAGAGTCAAACATAAAAGAACTCACCCAACGCTGCACAACCCTGCTGGAAAAATATGTGCGCGCCTACCCGGATCAATGGTTCTGGATGCATCGCCGGTGGAAAACAAAGCCAGCCGACGCAGATGCTTCGAAACCGAAAAACACATCGCTACCGAAATGAATCCATCGCCACCGGAAAAAATTTTGATCATCCAGACGGCATTTATCGGAGATGTCATCCTGACCACTCCTTTGATCGAAGCGACAAAAATGATTTTCCCCAATGCCGATATCCATTTCTTGACCATTCCGGCGACAGCCAATCTCGTTGAAAGCCATCCCAATGTGGATAAATGTTTGATTTTTGATAAGCGCGGCAGAAATCGGGGCATGTTAAACCTGTTCCGTTTCGCGCAACAATTAAAGGCGGAGCGCTACGATTTGGCACTGATTCCACACCGGTCCCTTCGCAGCGCGATGTTAGTCTTCCTGGCAAACGTCCCACAGCGCATCGGATTCGACCGCAGCGCTGGTTCTTTTTTATTCACCCAAAAAATAAAATATCCGCAACACGTCCACGAAGTTGACCGGAATTTAACCCTGCTGCAACAATTTCACAAGCATTTACCTAAACTCATGCCCCGGATTTTTCCGACTTCTGCTGATGCCAGGCTCGTTGAGGAATTTCTCAATGAAAATGGATTGACTTCGGCAAAATTCCTCATCGCCATCGCCCCTGGTTCGGTTTGGGCGACGAAGCGCTGGCTAAAAGAAGGCTATGCTGAGCTGTGCGCCAAATTGAAGCCGCATCGGGAACTAAAAATTATCCTCGTGGGCGGAGCAGCCGACAGGGAGTTGTGCGATTGGATACGCCAGCATTCCGGCTCCAGTGCAATCAATACAGCGGGCAAATTTTCGCTGCGGCAGTCAGCGGACCTCATTCGACGCTGCTGCTTGCTGGTTACCAACGACAGCGGTCCCATGCATCTAGGCGTTGCCATGAAAACGCAGGTGATCGCGCTTTTCGGACCAACTGTCCGCGATTTTGGTTTCTTTCCTTGCGGTGACACCGATATCGTCATTGAAAAAAACGTTTATTGCAGACCTTGTTCAATTCACGGCGGCAACGAATGCCCCACAGGAACCTTTTCATGCATGACAAGTATAACCGCAGATGAAATTTATGACAATATTATTAAAATATTGGCGCTTTAAAGATTTTTTAACATGATGCCGATGGTATAGATATCAAACATGAGCCGGATCATTAAAATAAACCCGGATAATCCTGATCCGAACTCGTTGCAGGACGCCGCCGAGATTATCAACGCCGGGGGCGTGATTGGGTATCCAACCGAAACTGTATATGGACTAGGTGCCGGCATTTCTAATTCCAGCGCAGTTGAACGGATTTTTAAAATAAAAGGGCGCGATTTCAATAAAGCCCTGATCGTAATTGTGAATTCAATTGAAATGCTGCAGCCGCTGGTACAGGATATGCCGCCGGACGCTGAATCTTTGATGAATCGCTTCTGGCCCGGACCGCTTACACTTGTCTTCAAGGCATCACCCGCTGTGAATCCCGCAATTTCAGGCGGGCGGACAACGATTGCGATCCGCATCCCGGACAATCGAATTTGCCTTGAATTATTGAGTCGATGCGATGGACCGATCACTTCAACCAGCGCGAATATAGCCGGTGAGCCGAATTCGATCACAGCGATGGAAGTTGAGCAGAAGCTTGGTCGCTGGCTTGACTTGATCATTGACGGCGGAGCTTCAAAATCATCGAGTGCGTCGACCTTGCTCGATCTGACAACAGAGCTACCGAAGCTGCGGCGGAAAGGCGCGATACCGGCTAATGAAATCGAAAGGATGATTAAAATTGAAAGTGAATGATTCAAAATCATATCGAATTTTATTTGTATGTACAGGTAACAGTTGCCGCAGCCCGATGGCAGAAGGGCTATTAAAATCAAAACTATCTCAAGAGTTAAGGGATCACGTTATCGTTCGTTCGGCAGGCACGCTGGGTTTGAGCGGAAATCGCGCAACGCCATTTGCTATTGTGGCAGCGCAAAATAAAGGAAGTGACATCTCGAAACATCGCTCCCGGGCATTGACCGAACGATTGGTAATGGAATCGGATATCATTTTTGCGATGGATGAGGGACATCGGCGCTTTCTTCAAAACGAATTTCCCCAGGCGAAGGAGAATATCTTTTTGCTGAAGGAATTCAATACGAACGGTTCAAAAGTAGAATTCCCATCAATTGAAGATCCAATCGGCGGCAGTATGCGCATCTACGATCTCATCGCCAATGAAATCAATGATGAAATCGAACGCATTCTTCCTACATTGACGCGCCTCATTCGAACCAAAATTTCGGATAACTTGCCAAACTAGCAGCGGATTGCATTAAGCGCCAGTTATCGATTCCGCGCTGCGCTATTTAAATTTAATAAAATTGCTTCAAGAAGAATATTTTTCAAACCAATGCCTTAACTCTTTTATCGCCTGTACCGATGAAATTTATTTCATTGGCACATCCGTTTTTCCTTAAAAGACTATACCACGCAGGCACGTACTCGGTGCCGCAAAATCTAATATCGATCAGACCGATCCGGTAAATTACAATTTGATCATGCGATCTCCTATCCCGCTTACAATGACTGGAGTCGCTTTTTTCTAGATAGTGTCTGTCCGAGAACTACCTTTGAGCTGTCATTGCGAGGAGCGTTTTTTGCGACGAAGCAATCTCAGCCGTTTTATTAGGGGA
>JAFGMA010000374.1 GCA_016927835.1 Candidatus Zhuqueibacterota bacterium
TACTTTGCACGGGCACAAATTGAACTTTCATGTCATTGCGAGCGAAACGGAGTGCAGCGAAGCAATCCCATGAGGTTAAGCACTGAAGAGATTGCTTCAGCAAAAAACGCCTCGCAATGACAGTAAAAAAATGTTCAATTTATGACCGTTTGCAGTATAGTTCATTACTGGGTGCCCAAGGGTGCTTTGTGGAATCGCATAATTTTTTGTCTAAGCTTCAAATCTGAGGCATTACCAGTTACTACATTTTTCTCTTGCATACTCCATAGAAATTATTTAAATTTTGTCTTCAATGTGGCTGTATGTTACAAGTGTGAAATTACTGTCTATTGCATTTCTACACTCCCAGCAACCGCATTACACTAAAAAACCTAAAAATAATAGCGTTATAACGTTTTCATTGCTTTTTGATATCCGATTTAGTATTATATAGAATTGTCATATCATATTTTACAATATTTAATGCTTAAGAGAAAATACAGAAATTGAACAAGGGAGTATCTTATGCGATATTCAAAATTTACAATACAAAATTTTCGTGGTATCGAAAAACTCATGATAGATGATTTGAAAATGGTTAATTTACTTGTTGGGCGAAATAATTGCGGAAAAACTTCTGTTCTTGAAGCCCTTTTTCTAATGTCCGGAATGTCAAATCCGCAATTGCCTGTTAATATTCACACCTTCCGAGATTTGATTTTAACATCAGACGAAGATTTTAGTTTTATGTTCAGGGATCTTGATTTTTCGATACCAATTGAAATAAACGGTGATTTGGATAATAAGAAACGTAAGCTTACAATCAATCCATTGTATACTGCCTATAGTACGAAAAACAATCTTGAACATAAACGGGCTATTTCTCAACAAGATGCAGTTCCAGCTTCAACGTCAGTATTCCGGATTGTTGAAGGGCTGGAACTAAAATTTCAAAGTGATTTGAATCGTCACTACAGCGCATCAATCAGTTTAAAAGAAAAAGAAGTACATGTAAAAGGAAAATATAAGGAAAATTTACGATGTTCGTTCATTAATCATAAAACATTCATCAATCAACTTGACAAACGGATGGAAGGATTGATACTCCAGAAAAAACTTCAAACTATAATTGCTGTACTCCAAGAAATTGAACCGAGTATCTCCGATATTCGATTAGGAGTTAGTGGAATGCTTTATGTCGACATTGGAAAAGAAAACTTGTTTCCAATACATATTATGGGTGACGGAATGGTGAGATTACTTGCTATTTTAGCTGCCATAGCTGATATGAAAAATGGAGTTGTATTGATTGATGAAATTGAGAATGGCTTTCATTATTCTTCAATGGATATCGTGTGGAAAGCCTTGTTAACAGCATGCCGGGAATACAATGTTCAGATAGTTGCTACGACTCACTCGTATGAATGTATTGAAGCGTTTTCATCATCATACGATAGTTTTAAACCTGACGAGGATGACATCCGGTTATACCGAATTGATAGAACCGAGAATAAACATAGAGCCTATCCTTTTTCTGCAGAAGTCCTTAAAACCGGGATTGAAAAAGATTTTGAGGTGCGGTGATGGATAAAAACTTTAAAATCAATGCGCAAAAACTGCTCGCTGTTGAAGGTAAGGATGAATGTAATTTTTTTAATGCTTTGTTAACCAGCGAAAATATGACGTCAATCCAAACAGTAGATATCGGAGGAAAAGAGAAATTCCAGATTGAATTGCCCTTATTAATGAATCTGGAGGGATTTGATTGTATTGAAGCCATCGGTTTTGTTAGGGATGCTGAAGATGGAACAGTCCAATCAGCTTTTCAGAGTATAAAAGCAATTCTCCATAGGAATGGATTGCCAGTTCCCGATGCGTTAAACTCGGTTATGACAAATAGCTCTCTTAAATTAAGCGTATTCATCATGCCGGATAATCAAAATTCAGGCATGCTTGAAGATTTATGCCTGTTTTCGCTTAATGGAGAACCTGTTAAGAGTTGTGTAAATGAATTTATAACTTGTTTTTCACAAAGCATGCAACCTAAAGAAAAGGATAAATTCAATGAACCAAAAGCTCGCGTCCAAGCTTATCTTTCATCACGAGCCCCAATAGTAAATTCACTCGGTCTTGCAGCTCAAAAAGGCTTTTGGGATTTTAATCATAATTGTTTTAATGAAATTAAATTGTTTCTGCACAACCTATTCAATTAACTCAATTTGTATAATAGACGACAAAATCCTTTGCTTAAAATCCGGTTCATTAATCGACGGCCATTTCTTGATGCAGCACGACCGCAAACGTACCACCGCCACCTGATGCACACGGGCAATTCACTGCCGTGTAACATGCTAATATGATGCGATTATGACAATCCCACCACCGTCTTACGCGTGCGCTGCCTGAAAAATATCGGAATTTGATTTGAAGAATGCTTTAATAACTACAAAACCATAAATTTTACTCACCAATCTGCTTAATATCTCTGTTTTCCAGAATAGTCTTCGATGCTCCTTTCAGCCCGGCAATAAACATGGCATGTGCCAATTCAACTGAGGTAATGATACCGTTCGGCATTATTATTTTTAATACCGGATACAGCGCGCGATTTATTTTGTAAGTCAGATTTGGCTCCTTGCGCCGTGTTACAGGATAAATATACCCCGGTCTGAAAATATATGTTTGTCCAAATTCCTGCCTAATCAGGAAATTCTCTGCGACACCTTTATCTTTGGCAAACATCATCCGGCTTTTCCCGGTTTGATCGGCGCCGGCTCCGCTTAAAAAGCATAAAAAAGATTTCGGCAAATGCTTTTGCATAGTCAACTGTGATAGTTCTGAATTCATCCCGCGGTACAGCGCCCGTATAAACGCCGATGCAATAGTAAGCAATATCCTGATTTTTAAAATATCCTTCAATGTCTGTGAAGTTTGTGAAATCAGAGTGAATGACTTCAACGAGTTTTTCATTCTTTATTCCTGTGGACCTGCGAGAGATAATTGTGACTCTGCTAATTTCAGAATTTGAAAGGCATTCTTTTAAAACCAGGCTGCCTACCATCCCTGTTGCACCTGTAATGATTGCATTTTTCATTGATTATTTTACCCTTGGCTATTGCATAAATCATGCAGGCAAATTACTTGATAACTTTCAGATTATATTTGCAGGTAAAATGCACATAACAAAGTAAATACAGCCAACTCGCAAATTAGTGCCAATTTGCAGCGCTATGACAAAATTAATCAAAACCGCTGTGGCAACAGCGGTCGAACCTCTAATTCCTGACAATTGCCGGCTTCGAAGCGCTCTTGAATCAATTTGCTGAGCATCACGTAAACAAATGCTCGGAGTCGTATTCCCTGATAATATGAATCTTCTTGTAATTTAGACCTACATCGCTCCATAAAGAAAGCGCTGCGTTTTTTCTCCCACCTAAACTTCCAGCGTCATCAGATCATGCCCGGCGATCAATCCCTGGTCACCGAATTCTGCCTTCACCTCATCGAACATGGTTTCAATTTCAACGCCCGGTTGAATGGCATAATGCTTCAATACCAACACCTTCACACCGCGCGCTTTCGCCCATTTTCCCAAATCGCGCGGCGCCGTATGGAAGCTTTCCCATTTAGCGCTGCGTATGCGTGCCGTGGGAAACGTGCATTCATGTACCATCAAGTCGGCGCCCTCCGCCAGATTCATCAGGCTCTGGCACATCGTTGTATCGCCAACGATAACGATTGATTTTCCATCGGCTTCAATGCGGTACGCAAGATTGTCCAGAATATGTGACTTATGAAGCACATGCACCATTCGAATGCGGAAGCCTTCGTACTCGAGGGTGAGTTCATCCTCCAAAACATCTCGCACGTTGTATTTGCATCCATGCGCCGAATACATCGGATGAAACCGGCGGGTATCGATATCATCGCGGTATGCTGATTTGAGCAAGGCATCACAAAACGCCTGTGTTCCCCTTGGACCCACTATCTCCATGGGAACATCTCGTCCGAGAACCCAACTGCTCAGAAACAGATAGGCAAAATCGCAATTATGATCAAAATGATGGTGTGTGAAAAATAAACGTTTAAGCTGTTGAATCGGAATCCCCGCCTGGACCAGCCGCATGGTCGCCCCGCGACCGCAATCAAAGAGCAAATTTTCTCCCCCGACCTGAACTACCTGCGCCGGTCCCCAATGATCGAGATCCGGTCGAACGGCGCCGCTTCCGAGTAAAATAAGTTTCATCTGAATCCCTCATTCAATGAAAATTCGCGAAGCAGATTTTCAATCATCTAAACATCGGCGCTACCCGTCAAGTCATCATCAGCAGCAAAAGCAGAACTCGCTGATTTGAAGCGAATCTTCGTCGGGAAATTATTATCATTCAAACTTTGCACAGCAGCATTAAACACCTCTTCCACCGTGATGGCTTTCATACAGAGCATACTCTCGCAAAAATCTTTGTGACAAAGCCAGCATGAGGGCGGATGATGAATGAAACGATGTCCATCCGCTTCGGAATAGGGGAACCAGACGTCAGGTTCGCCCGGTCCAAAGATGCCGATGGTTCGCGTGCCAACGGCTGCCGCAAGATGCAGCGGACCACAATCATTGCTGATATAAACATCAAATTGCTTGAGGAGCGCCGCCAATTGCCGCAGAACGAGCACTTCCCCGCTGAAAATATCTGACTGCGACAGCGTTCTGATTTTGTCCACCAAATGCTGCTCTCCGGGACCGGCTGTGATGTATACCTGAAGATCGCGTTCCCGAACCAATTGCCGCGCCAGCCTGGCGAAGCGTTCGATAAACCATTTTTTAGCGGGCCAGGTTGCGCCGGGATGAATCCCGACTATTGGCTTTGTCAAATCCAATCCTTTGGATTGCAAAAAATCCAGCGCCCGGACATCTTCGCTTTCAGTCGTGAATATTTTCGTCCTCGGATTTTCTTTTGGAACCGGTATTCCGATTGCTTCCAGCGCATGCAGGTGGAACTGGATCGCATTAAATTTCTTTCCGTGATAGTTCACCCGATCGGTGTACAACACCGACCTTCCGCTGAAATCGCCGCCCACCCGCGAGCGCGCTCCAGCCAGCCAGATTTGAAGCGCAGATCGCGGATTGCCGAATAAATCGAATGCCAGGTCGAACCGCTCATCCCGAATTGATTTAAAAAAACGCAATTGTGCGAAGGTGCTTTTCAAGGCGTTCATCCGCCGATATGCCCTGAAATCAAACGGGTACAATTTCCGGACTAGCGGATGATTTTCCAGCAAGGAGATGTAAGGCGTTTCGGCTAAATAGGCAATTTGTGCGTCGGGGTAAAACTCATTCAAGGCGCGAATTACAGGTGTGCTTAAAATGATATCCCCCATAAATCTGAGCCTGCTGATGAGTATTTTTTTCACGTCTTTCAATTGATTCAAGCCAGCCTCAATTGTTTGGTGAGTACGTTACCGATTTTAGAGGGTACGGTTGCGAGCTAGATTAACTAGTGTCTGTCCGAGAACTACCTTTGAGCTGTCATTGCGAGGAGCGTTTTTTGCGACGAAGCAATCTCAGCCGTTTTATTAGGGGA
>JAFGMA010000375.1 GCA_016927835.1 Candidatus Zhuqueibacterota bacterium
GGAAAGGGCGCCATAATTCCGCCAGGCAAGGCAGGCCCGAACTTTCGTCGCGTGCCAATGCTTCCGGCGACACTCATTGCTCCGTAGGTGCGACCATGAAAGCCACCATAAAAAGAAAGGACTTCATGCTTTTGGGTATAGCGTTTGGCGATACGAAGCGCGGCTTCTGTTGCTTCTGCGCCGGTGGTTAAAATAAACGCTTTATCGATGTTTTTCGGGAGAATGTCAACGAGTCGTTGAGAAAGTCTCACTCTTTCTGCCGTCGGAAAAGAATAGCAGTTCATGAGGCGGGCAGCTTGCGTCTGGATTGCGGACACATGTTTCGGATGTGAGTGACCAAGATTTGTGACAAGTACACCAGATGTAAAATCTATGTATTTATTTCCATCAACGTCAGTGACCCAGACGCCTTCACCATGATCCCAAACTATCGGCACCTGGTCAGCCATGGAACGTGGTTCAACTTTTTGGGCGATAGAAATGATTTCGGCAGATTTTGCACCGGGTATTTTTCGTTTAATTGTTTTCATAGAACCATCTCCGAGAGCAATCTTGATATTTCACATAATGAAATACAATTTCAAAATAAATATACAAAACTATTTTTTTATTGTCAAGCATTTTTTGATGTTTCATGGAATGGCTCAGATATTGGTTCCTTTCAGGGCTTTCAATAGCATCCGGATTGATAGAACGCTGTTTGGGAACCATTAACCGATGAATAGCCGATGATTTTCTATCACTCCCCGCGTTTTATTTCTAGACCAGGCGCTGAATCATTAAATTGTTGAGACAATCATAATACTGATTGGGGGGTTCCGGATTAATAAATTATCACTTGACTTTTGATATAAATTATTTTATATTTAAAGCAAGTTATTTCATATTATGAAATTTTATTTCAGGATTAAAAATGTCAAATACAATTAAAGTCGTCGTGAAAACATTTGAAATAATAGAGATTTTAAATCAATTCAAATCTTTAGCGCTGAAAGATATTACAGAAAAAGCAAAAATGCCGAAACCGACAATCTTTCGGATATTGAGTACTCTGCAAAAATTGAATTATGTGTCTTTAAGCAACGATACTCAGCAGTATTCGCTGAGCTATAAATTTATCGCTATTGCCAAAGATTCTATCAATGGTATTGATGTTGTCGGAGTTTCCAAGCCGTATATGAGTAAATTGAGAGATACGTTTGGCGAAACGATTAATCTTGCAAAATTAATAAGCAATGAGGCGATTTTTCTGTACATCGTGGAATCCAATCATCAATTTCGTTTTGTAGACACCGTAGGCGATAAAGCACCGCTTCATTCCACGGCAATTGGCAAGGCGATCGCGGCGTTTCTTAATGAAGATGAATTGAACGATATTTTCAAAAATTATGATTACACACGATTTACAAAAACTACCATTCAAAATTTTTCTGATTTAAAGAGTCATTTAACCGAAGTAAGAAAATCAGGAATTTCTATTGATAATGAAGAAGGCCACGAAGGCGTGCTGTGTATCGGTGTGCCGCTCTTCAATGCTGAGCACAAACCGTTTGCCGCAATCAGTATTTCAATACCAAAAGTGAGAGCAAAAAAGAAACTTCTCGAAAAAATAAAGCAAGAGTTGCCTCGAGTCGGAATTCAGATATCGTTGGAAATGGGGGTAACCGATATCAGAAAATGCTTGAGCATATAAATTCGTCTTTGCTCGCACGGCGCATTCAATGCTTTGAATCAGGATTTTGTCGAGAGACATACCTCCACCAAGTAGAGGCGCAGATGGCGAAAAATCAGTGGAGATTGTCTTCGCGATCCTATAGGTTGGCGCGAGAAAATAAAGTAATTGCACTGTAATTCTGCCATGTAATTATTAATCAATAATTTAGAAGCAGAAAAGGAGTCAAAAATAATGGATACCGCAACGGCGTTACAATCTTTTGACTACGTCATTATAGCTGGATATTTTGCCATTGTTTTAGGAACTTCGTACTATTTCTCCCGGCGAATGAAACTAACAAAGGATTTTTTCACTGCCGGCGGAAATATAAGCTGGTGGCTGTCGGGAATTTCTTTTTTCATGGCAAGTTTTAGCGCACTTACATTTGTCATGTATGCCGAATTATCTTATAAATACGGTATCATTTCGATTTTGCTCTATCAGGTGACGGTTCCGTCTTTGATAATCGCCGGAATCTGGTTTGCAAAAAAATGGCGTCGCACGCGTATTTTAACGCCTGTAGAGTTTTTGGAAAAACGCTACAATCTGTTTATGCGTCAGGCGTTAGCCTGGACCGGCATTCCGCTGCGAATTGTCGATGATGCGCTTAAAATATTCTCAACCGCGATTTTTCTTTACGCCGGCATGAAATTGTCGATTATCAACCTGCCGGTTGCCATTGGAATTATTGGGCTCATCACGATTCTCTATTCCTTCATGGGAGGTCAATGGGGTGTCATTATAATTGATTTTGTGCAATTTATCATTTTGCTCACCTGTGTTCTTTTACTGCTGCCACTCACGATCATAAAAATCGGCGGCATCTCCGCGTTTTTTGAGCAGGCGCCTGAAAATTTCTTCCAGCCTCAAAACGGACCTTACGGAGGAATTAACATCCTTGCATTTCTTATATTATTTATCGTTGCACTCAATTCAACCTGGTCTCTCGTGCAAAAATACAATTGTGTGAAAGATGAAAAAGAAGCGCAAAAAGTCGCCTGGTTTGTCGCTATCCTGAATTTTGTCGGACCCATTATATTTTTCATCCCGGCAATTCTGGCACGAGTGCTTTTACCGGAACTCTCAAATCCCAAATACAGTTATGCCGAGTTAGCCTTCACCGTTTTTCCGACGGGATTAATGGGGATGATGGTCGCAGGCATGTTTTCCGCAACCCTGTCTACCATGGGATCGGAATTTAACGTTCTTGCCGGCATCATCACCAACGATTTTTACAAAAGAATTTTAAAGCCAAAGGCAACCGAAAACGAACTCATTGTTGTGGGACGCATCTCGACGATCATTATTGGCGTCATGATCATGATCATTGCCTTTTTGGTTTCGATTTTACAGGGCTATAATCTGTTCGATATTATGATAAAAGCCTTTGGGGCGCTATTGCCCGCAACAGCACTGCCGATTCTTGGCGGACTTTTATGGAAAAAAATCAATGCAAGAGGCGCGCTAACCGGATTAATTGCTGGCGCAATTTCCGGAATCTCGCTGGTTATTATAAATTTGATTTTAGTGCAGCGATTCAGCGATCAATTCGCTTCAAATCCCGACCTGGAATACTGGTTAAAACAGGGCTGGGACGCTTGCTCGATTTTATTCAATGTAGCAGTGACCCTTGCGGCAATGTATTTCGGAACGAAAATTTTTAAAAGCTCTGCGGCTGACCTTCAAAAGATCCAAACTTTTTATAAAAATTTAGACAAGCCTGTTGAAGCTGTTACCGAAGATAAAATGTCAACAGCGAAAATTTCCAATTTTAAAATTATCGGTATCATGACCGCGCTTTTTGGTGCGTTAATTTTAATGGTGGGATTATCGCTTTTAATTTTTTCTAAGAGTACATGGGTCATCGTTTTAAACAGCGGAGTGGGCGCGTTTCTGATAATTCTCGGTTTCGTTTTATCAAAAATATCTCAGAAGTAAGGCGTGAAGGCAACCTGAATTTATAAATCACAACATAAAATATCAGAATTTCCGATGAAGATAACATTTTTTGACTGCAATTGTATGGTGGGGAAACAACAGAACCGCAGGGAAGGTGAGCCTTATGCAGCACTTGAGCTGCAGACTGAGATGGCATATTTTGGAATTCATGAAGCACTGGTTGTACACGCACTTTCCAGAGACTATAATGCTGTTGTTGGCAATAAAGAGATTACCCGGATTAAATTGGAAAATATGAAGATTTATCCGGTCTGGGCAATCTTGCCTCCGGGTGCGGATGAAGTTCCTCCCCCGAAACAATTCATCGAAAATATGATGCAAAATAGTGTCGGCGCAACGATTGCGTATCCAATGCTGCACAAATTTTCGCTGTCCCACTGGTCGATGGGGGAGTTGTTCAAAGAATTGAATCATCATCGCATCCCGTTGATTTTGCCCTTCAATCAAGCAACTTGGGAGGAGGTATTTCAAATCTGCCAGCAGTTTCCCGATTTGCCCGTTATCATAACCACTTTGGATTACAGGCAGTTGCGATACTTGCTGCCGTTGTGGCAAACGTGTTCCAATTTATACGTGGATATTTCCTGGTTTTCGATAGCAAAAATTATGAGCTATTTAAATAGAAAAGGTCATATCCGAAATTTGCTTTTTGGGACGAACTACCCCAAATATACACCGGGCGGCGCGGTGGCAATGGTAACTTACGCTGACGTGAACGAACAAGACAAAAAGAAAATTGCCGGGGATAACTTGCGAGAAATTATCGCCGGAATCAGGAGGGACTGATCAACATGGTTGACTCCAAATTTTATAAATTGGGAATTGAAGGAAATCCAATCGCCGGCGAGATCGTGATCGATGCGCACATGCATATAGATCAGTATTATAATTTTTATATTCCACACTATCAATTCGAGCAATTAGTACGTAATGCCCAACGAATCGGAATTCAACGGATGTATGGCTCCAGCTTATTGGCGATCTGTAACGATGCGATAGCAGGCAATCAACGTGCAATTCACGTCAGCAGCAGGCAAAGGCAATCCCAATTTTTTCGTCCCTATCTGGTCTACAAACCCAACTACCCTGAAGAACTGGAGCAGATACTCACACTTGCGGAATCTCAAAATATTAACCAGTTCAAACTGCACGACGATGGCAACGATTTGCCGTATGATCATTCGAACTATCTTCCGCTTTATGAGTTCGCCGATTCAAAACAATCTGTTGTGCTGTTTCATACTTATGGTGAAAAACATCTCAGCTCAATTACAAAAATAGCGGATAATTATAAAAGGTTGAAGATACTTTTGGGACATTCCGGAATCGTGGATGAAGAGCGTTATATTGATGCTGCCAGAAAATGCGCGAACATCTATTTGGAAACCTGTGCATCTATGGCGTGGTACGGATTAATCGAAAGGTTGGTACAAAAGGCAGGCGCTGATCGTGTCGTATTTGGAACTGACATGCCATTCATGTCGCCGGACCAGCAAATAGGTCGGATTCTTTTTGCCAAAATCTCAGACGAAGAGAAACGAAACGTATTGGGACTAAATGCTGAACACCTATTCTCTGCATAAAAATATTACCGCATTATACTATGGACGGTTACAAACTAGTGTCTGTCTGAGAACTACCTTTGAGCTGTCATTGCGAGGAGCGTTTTTTGCGACGAAGCAATCTCAGCCGTTTTATTAGGGGA
>JAFGMA010000376.1 GCA_016927835.1 Candidatus Zhuqueibacterota bacterium
CAATCTCAGCCGTTTTATTAGGGGATTGCTTCGGCAAAAAACGCCTCGCAATGACAATTTTTCGAGTTTTCGGACGGACACTAATTATAGAGTTGGTGTGCACTGCCAAATAGTCTTTCAGTCAAGTATTGGCATTTCAAAGCGATATACTCCATCAGGTTGTCATAATTTTATTGAGTGACCGGATAACTTGTTTTTAATCCGGTACATCGTGTTAATCCTGTCTAAAATAATACGTCATCGTAATTATGAAAAGGCACACTTAGTCACTTATTATCAGGATAAGATTGCTGCCGATAGCCCACAGATGCATCAAATCAGCAATACCTGATTTTGCAGCCTCTTACCATTGCCCTTTGATGCCGCAACTGAAATTGATTCCCGGTTCCTTATATCCGTCCCAAATCTGGTAATTATAATTCAGCAGGTTGTGTAACTTTGCAAACAGCGTGATATATTGATAATATTGCTTTTCAATGCCCGCGTTTAATAATACGTATTGATCGAGATACTCAGATCGCTCAATGTGTTTTTTTCTATCTCCGAAATACGTTGCCGAAATTTTAACCTTTGTGTTTTTGAAAATGGTGTATGCAAAATCCAATTCGGCATTCAAATCCTCAATGTACGGAATCCGGTTATCGGAAAATAGCAGAGAATCGTCTGAAATGTTAAACGCATTGTAATTCAAGCTCCCCTTGATATCGAATCGGGGCGCTACTTTGAAATCTACTGAAAACGAGATGGTATTTTGCTTCACCTGGTTCAGGTATTGGTATCGATACAGACCGTCCGCCTTCAAACTGTCTGAATTGAATGTGGGTTCGAAAAAGGGATAGTTTTTAATTTGCTGAACTTTCCAATTGAGCTTAGCCAGCCAATCTTCCCGCAGTTTCAGTTCGGTACCGATGTCGATTTTGTATTCGATATTGTGCGCCAGGCGATTGAACGATTCGCTAATGAAATTATTCTCGCGCCAGACATTCAGATAGGTTTGATAAATATACTCCTGCGAGCCGGAAATATAGAAGCCCCATCGATTCTTTAGGGAAAAAATTAATTTTCCGAAAGGCATGAGCTCAGTTTGTGGATCAGAATTTTCAATGCTGATATTATTCAAATGGAGCCCGCCCATGATCGAAAAATTGGAGCTGTATTTATAGTTGCCTTTGAGAATCAGAGCCGAAATATAATCGACCTGATCGGATTCCTTCAGAACGTTGATGGTATTCATCAAAAAGGAACCTTTCAGCGAGATCCTGAGATGGGAACCGGTCCAGAACGTTTGACCGGAGAATGCCAAGGTACGCTCTTCGACTTCGCCGGGAGTCAATTTTAGCTTGCTGTCATTCGACAAATCAAACATATTGTAATGAATGTCAACCGAGCCAAAGGTGGCTTGAGATCCCCGGAATTGCGAACGCAGTGCCATGCCTACCGACCGGGTTTTTCGCTCATGATTTTCGAATATCGAGCCTTGCAGCCCATAATCGCGGAACGCATAGCCGGCAATCGTCTCCGCCCTGATCCGCTGCCGTCGGTTGTAACTCAGCTTTCCGTTTAATTCGCCGGATTTGAACTGGCTGTTTGCGTATTGTCCGTCGGACTGATGAAATTTGGCACCAACGCTGTATTGCAGTGCGAAGAGCTTTTGCCATCTCAAAAATTGGGCTTTTACATCGTTATAACTGCCATATCCCAGCAGGTATTTATGAATGTCGTCCCTGTTGCTGATTTCAGTCCGAACATCGCCTTTTTGCTCATTGATCATGGAATTCAAATCGTACGATTTATACGATGACTCCATCGGCAATAGCCGCGCATGATCGCCCGGCACACTCAATTTCAAGCCGGTGACACGGATTTGCGTATCGGTTCCCACCACCAGCACATCGGGCAGCTCGAGGCGAGACTTTGGCGATGGCTTCCGCTTCTGGTCATCGCTTTGCGATAAAGCCGGGGCGACATTCAGACACAATATGCTTATGATAATTGTGAGTGCGATTTTTTTCATGATTTCATACCGGAATTGGTTATTTACCAATTATTTGGGAAGATTCCGAAGCTTGCGCTCCGCCTGCCTGGCAAACTCTGACCCGGCGTAAATCTCGGTGACCGATTTGTAAAGCTTGCGCGCTTCCGGGTATAATTTCAGATTTTCGTAAACGCCGGCAGCATTGAATACAGCTTCAGCGCACCAGGTTTCATAAGCAGGGTAAAGATATTTCACTTTGAGATATTCAAGCGCTGCTTGCTGCGACTGTGTCTGTTGCCAGACTGTTTGCGCGATATTGAATTGAGCTTCGGCAGCGATTTCACCCTCTGAATTTTCAATAATAGAATTGAATTGAACCAGCGCCTCAGCGTATTGTTTTTGGTTCAAAAGCACTTTGCCCATTTTAAGCTTCGCCTGGTACGCGGTTTCCGTCCCGGGATATTGATCGGATACGGCTTGCAGGGCTGCCAGCGCCTTCGAGGTGTCGTTTGCCTCGAGATAGCATTGCCCGATATTAAGCCGCGAAAACCGGGCGTTTTCCGTGTCCGAAAAGTTTTTTACGATCGACTCGTATTTCTCTATTGCCCTGACATACTCTTTTTGTTGGGTATAAATTTCCGCTGTCCGGTACAACGCTTCCGAGGTCAATTCGTTTTGCGGAAAAAGCGACGCCTGCCTGTCGAATGCGTCGATTGCTTTCGCAGTCTGTTTCTGTTTGTTATAAGCTTCACCGATCCAAAACCAGGCAGATGATGCGGCATCACTGTTCGGATGTTTTTCCAAAAGCGACGAATACGCCGTAATTGCATCGGAATAGCGTTGCAGGCTGTAGTACATTTCCGCCTTGCGTAATTGCAATTCCGGGGCATCCGGGCTATCCGGATTCTCCTTCAAATGCTTATCGACCAGATCAAGCGCCTTCTGGGTTTTTCCCTGCTGGAGCAGCGACCACTGGATTCCGCTGATGCAAGCGTTTTTGAGTCCGCTCGTGGGAAACTCGTCAATCACGCGCTGATATTGCTCGATTGCCAGATCGTAGCGCTCCAAATTGTAGTAGCAATCGGCGATGGCATACGCCGCATCATCGACATACTCGCTGTTGGGGTAGCTCAATGCAACTTGCTTGAAATCCCTGACCGCCTGATCGAAGTATTCGGCTCTGAAATGGGAGCGCCCAACCATGAACTGAGCTTCTGCTGTGAGTGAACTGTGCGGAAATTTGCGGATGAATTCACTGAATGCCTCGGCAGCAGCTTCGAAATCATTCTGGCGGAAATAGCAGTTTGCCAGTTGAAATGAGGCATCGATTGCGGTACGCCCCTGTTTTTCGCTCTGAATTACCGCTTTATAAACCGCAATGGCACGTGTATAATTTTTAAGGTTGAAAAGCGCATCAGCCAGCCGAAGCCGCGCGTCGAGTTTTATATTGGGAGCGGTTGCAAGTTCGGCTGCCTGCTGGAACTGCTGGGATGCCAGCCCGAAATCCTGCAACTTCATTGCGCTCCATCCGAGACCGTAATGGATGTCAGCCAGCCGTGATTGATTTTCTTTATATTCCAGCGCCTTTAAATAGGACGCCCTGGCTTCCCTGAAGAGCGATAATTGGAAATATGTTTCTGCCATCCAGAAATACGCGGGACCCAGCATTTCGTGCGTTGGATATTTTTCGACAAATTCATCGAGCTTTTGCATCGCCAATGGGTAGTGCCCTTTCTGAAAATGGCAACGCGCCAGTTGATATTCAGCCAATGGCACGCGTTTCGAACGCGGATATCGATCGAGCATCAGCACAAAGTTTTTTTCAGCATCATTATACGCTTTCAATTCGAAATGGCATTCGCCGATCATGTATGTTGCGTCCGGGCTCATATCTGAATTGGGATAGAGTTCGATGACTTTATTGAAGAATAACAGTGCCTGCTTATATTCTCCGCTTAAAAAATCGATTGAACCAATTTCATACAGCGCTGCCGGAACCGCCTCGCTGTCAGGGTAATTTTTGATAATTCGCAGGAAAAATTCCCGCGCGATCACCGGCTGATTCAACCGGTTATGCGACAGCCCCGCCTGAAATAGCGCACCCGGTGCCAGCGCATGTTTCGGATAGCGGTTGGCGATGGTACCGAACGCCGCGACGGCTTTGTCGTATTGTTCCAGTCGGAAATATGTCCATCCCAATCCAAAGTAGGCGCCGACCAGATGTTTCTCGTCTTCTTGGGTGATGACACTTTGATACGCTTCGACGGCTTCTTTGAACTCCCCCGATTTGTAATATGCTTCGGCGACGATGAATTGAGCAGTACCTGCATAGTCATTTTCAGGAAATGCCCGGAGTGCCGATTTGAGAAGCGAAATAGCATTGCGGTAGTTTTGAGCCTTGTAAGCCACGAAACCGGCGCGATATTTGGCTTTTTCTCCTAAACTGCTCCTCGGATAATCTGATGCCAGCTTCAGGTAAGAATCCCGGGCGCTGTCGTAGGCTTCCTGCTGCTCGTTGATGTAGGCGATGGAGTACAGCGCATGATCCGCAACGCTGCTTTCAGGGTAACGTTCGACCAGTTCACGATAGTGCTCGATCGCCTCGGAAAATTTTTCCTGTTTGAATTCAGACTCTGCCAGCCAGTAAAGACATTTGTCCCGTAAAACAGATTGGGGAAACTCCAAAATCAAATCGGTGAGTGTTTTCTCCGCCTGGCGATATTTTTCGAGATTAAAATAGGATTCGCCAATCAGCAGGTATGCCTTATCGCGATAGGAGACAGCGGGGTACTTGACCAGAAGTTCTTCGAAGGTTGAAATGGCTTCGGCGTAATTTTTCAAATTGAAATAGCAGCTTCCCAGGAAGAAATGACTCTGCGCCGCATACTTGCTTTCGGGAAAGCGGTCTAAAAATGCCTCGAATTGCTGCGCAGCCATTTGAAAGAGGTTATCATCATAGACGCCCCTGGCAACTGAATATGCTTTCGATTCAGACTCTGCAAGTGATTGCGCAAATATGAAGGCGGGCGGAAGTAAACTGATCCATATTCCAAACAGGATGATCAGGCGCTGCTGAATGATTGTTCTCATATCTTTTCGATGCCAATTAATTTCACAAGATTTAACTATCGTATTTTTCAGATTTTTCTTTTCACTGTAGAGTATAGAATTTGTTCCGTTATCGGCATGTAGCGAGAATTTGATGGAAAGGGGTAAGCTATTTGAATTATAGAATTAAAGATATGTCTGGAATATGAGGCATTGGGACTTTGTCATTGCGAGCGAAGCAATCGTTGCACGCCGCCTCATAACACTATGAAATCGGTGAGATTGCCTGGTCGCCTTGCAATGACAGAGAATTCGCTGAAAATTTAAGCTATAGCTAGTGTCTGTCTGAGAACTACCTTTGAGCTGTCATTGCGAGGAGCGTTTTTTGCGACGAAGCAATCTCAGCCGTTTTATTAGGGGA
>JAFGMA010000377.1 GCA_016927835.1 Candidatus Zhuqueibacterota bacterium
GCGCATATCTTCCACCCCTGGGAGGGCGGCGAGGGCAAAGTTACAGGTCAGTACGTGCTGAGCCAGGTGCAATCAGGAAAACAGGCTCTGCTGAAAAATGATCCAGATGAAGCAATTGCCCGTTTTGAAGCAGCGCAGAGCTACCCTGAAAATCTTGGCGAGGGTAAATTACAAGGGGCTCAGGAAAATGATATATTTTATTGGCTGGGATGCGCTTATGCCGCGCTTGACCGCAATGAGGAAGCAAATGAATTCTGGGAAAGAGCTGCAATGGGTTTAAGTGAACCGTCACCTGCTATGTATTACAATGATCAGCAGCCGGATAAAATTTTCTACCAGGGGCTGGCGTTGCGTCAATTGGGCAAAGAGAATGAGGCGATCAGCCGATTCCAAAAGCTTTCCGATTACGGTGACAAGCACATTGACGATGAAATTAAAATTGACTACTTTGCTGTATCTCTTCCGGACCTGCTTATCTGGGAAGTCGATCTGAATAAACGCAATGAACTTTTTTGTAAATACCTCATCGGTCTCGGTGCATTCGGCCTTGGAAAATTGACGCAGGCGCGGGAAAACTTCGAGCAAGTTCTTGAAGGTGACCGCTATCATGCAGGCGCGTTTGTCCATCTGGAGCTTATAAATATGAAAATTTAACTACGAAACGTACATATTACGCTAATACTTTTTTAGTGGGAGAGATGAAATGAGAAAGATAATTTTGATGCTTGCTGTCATTTGCCTTGCAATAAGTGCCTGTGCTCAAAAAAATGAAGTCTTTTTGTCTTTGCAGGGCGAATGGAATTTTAAGCTTGACCGGGAAGACCTCGGAATAAAGGAAGCCTGGTACAATCATCATTTTACTGACATTATCAATCTGCCCGGTTCATTACAAGAACAGGGCTATGGCGATCCGCCATCTTTGGAGACGGAGTGGATTGGCAGCATTATCAATGAGCGAGAGTATCAGCTGCCCAAATACGATGAGTATAAGCAGCCTGATCATTTCAAGTTCCCTTTCTGGTTGACACCGGACAAATATTACAAGGGCGTTGCCTGGTATCAAAAAGAAGTCGAGCTGCCTGAAAATTGGCGGCGCAAACGCGTTTTTCTTGACCTGGAGCGATGCCACTGGGCGACGACTGTTTTTGTTGATGGAAAATGTGTTGGCAGTGACAGCAGCCTCTGTGTTCCGCATCGTTACGAGTTGACCTCCGCATTGAATGAAATTCCCGGAAAGCATACGCTAACTATTCGGGTCGACAATCGGATGATTGTCAATGTGGGCCCGAATTCGCACAGCGTTTCCGATCATACCCAGAGCAACTGGAATGGCATTGTTGGGAAAATACAGTTGCGTGCTGCGCCGGCAATTCGAATACAGGATATCAAGATTACTCCTGATATTGAGACAGGATCGGTGAAGGTGAAAGTGTGGCTCGAGCAAGGTCCGCCAGATGGTAAGCTCATTCTGCTGGCATCGAATTCGAATACACAAAAGAATCAGGTGTTGCCGACCCTATTCGTTCCGGCGGAAGCGGATTTCATCGAAGTGGATTACCCCATGGGTGAGACGCCTCTATTATGGGATGAGTTTGAACCCAATCTATACCAAATGAATGTACGGTTTGAATCCAGATTCGGTGTCGATGAAAAAGAGGTTTTGTTCGGAATGCGAAAAATCGAGACCCGGGGTACCCGGATTTTTGTCAATAACCGGCCGACATTTATGCGGGGTACGCTCGAATGCGCGATTTTCCCCAAAACCGGCTACCCGGCGATGGACGTCAAGGCGTGGGAAAGGATTTTTAATGTCGTCAAGTCGTATGGCCTGAATCACATGCGATTTCACTCATGGTGCCCGCCGGAGGCGGCTTTTATCGCAGCCGACAGAAAAGGCGTTTATTTACATGTTGAAGGCCCCACATGGGCCAATTGGGGGACGTCGCTCGGTGACGGTCTGTCTATCGACTCATATATTTACTCCGAAAGTGAACGCATATTGCGCGAGTATGGCAACCACCCCTCCTTTGTTATGTTCGCTTATGGCAATGAACCCGGCGGTGAAAATCACGTACAATTTCTGACAAAATTCGTGACACATTTCAAAAATAAGGATAACAGACGGCTCTACACTTCCGGGGCCGGCTGGCCAAATCTCCCTGAGAATGATTTTTTATCTTTTTCTGATCCGCGTATCCAGCGTTGGGGGGAAGGATTGAATAGCGTCATCAATGCGCAGCCTCCAAACACGAAATTTAACTACCACGAAATCGTTTCAAATTATGATCAGCCCATGATCAGCCACGAGATTGGACAGTGGTGTGTATACCCGAATTTCGATGAAATTCCAAAATATAACGGAGTACTCAAGTCTAAAAATTTCGAGATTTTTCGCGACTTTCTTGAGGCCAGCCACATGGGACACCAGGCAAGGGATTTCTTTATAGCTTCGGGTAAACTGCAGGCGCTTTGCTACAAAGCCGATATTGAAGCTGCTCTCAGGACGCCCGGTTTCGGCGGTTTTCAGTTATTGGATTTGCACGATTTTCCCGGCCAGGGTACGGCGCTGGTTGGAGTGGTCGATCCATTCTGGGATGAAAAGGACTATATCTCGCCAAAAGAATACAGCCGCTTTTGTAACACAACCGTCCCCCTGGCATTGATGCCTGCACGTACCTGGACGACTTCGGATACATTTGCTGCCGAAATACAAATATCTCATTTTGGAAAAAATGAAATCCGGAATGCCGAAATAAGCTGGACAATCCTTGCAGAAATCCAGAACGAAC
>JAFGMA010000378.1 GCA_016927835.1 Candidatus Zhuqueibacterota bacterium
ACTTTGCACGGGCACAAATTGAACTTTCATGTCATTGCGAGCGAAACGGAGTGCAGCGAAGCAATCCCATGAGGTTAAGCACTGAAATGATTACTTCGGCAAAAAACGCCTCGCAATGACAGTAAAAAAATGTTCAATTTATGACCGTTTGCAGTATAACACCTTTTGTGCATTCGAATAAATGAATGCAATCGTCATTTTACGTTCAATGAGGCGCATTATGCCATATTTTAACTATCTCGACAATGAATTGCATTGCGAACGTGTGAATATAAACACGATAGCGCACGACATGCCAACGCCGTTTTATTTATACAGCAAAAACGGTCTGACTGAAAATTACAATAAAATTGAAGCCGCGTTTTCAGGCATTCCCCATACAATATGTTATGCTTTGAAAGCGAATTCAAATTTGCATTTACTGAGATTGTTGGCAGCTTCCGGCTGCGGGGCAGATGTGGTTTCCGGTGGTGAGTTGTTTTTGGCGCTAAAAGCAGGCTTTCCGCCGGAGAAAATCGTTTACGCCAGTGTGGGAAAAACCGACGCAGAAATTCAATATGCGATTGAGACAGGAATTAATGCGTTCAATGTTGAATCCGGGCAGGAGTTGGAAGCTATCCATCGCCTCGCGCAAAAAGCAGGGAAGCCGGCGAATATCGCCATCCGCGTGAATCCGGATATCGACGTGCATGGGCATCCGTATATTTCAACCGGCAAGGCATTGAATAAATTCGGGGTTGATATCGAGTACGCATATCAGCTTTATGAAACGATACGGCAGACGCCGTTGCTCAATCCGGTAGGCGTGCATTGCCACATCGGTTCGATGATTTTTGATATGGAATTTTTCAAAGCCAGCGCAGAAAAATTGAGAGATTTCGTTGAGGTATTGAAATCGAAAGGCATCGAATTGGAGCATATTGATATCGGCGGCGGTTTAGGCGTGCAATATCAGAATCCGATAGCGCGAACAGTCGACGGCGCTGACATCGAAGAAACGCCATCGCCGGATCCCGCTGATCTGGCAGCCAGCATTTTGCCTGTTCTTAAACCGCTGGGATGCGAATTATTTTGCGAGCCGGGTCGGTCGATGGTTGCCAACATCGGCATCCTGGTGACGCGGGTGCTTTTCGTCAAGGAAACAAAAGGCAAAAAATTCATCATTGTCGATGCCGGGATGAATCACCTCATTCGCCCCTGTTTATATGGCGCATACCATGAAATCATCCCGTTGGTAGCGCGGAAAGGTAAATTCGAAACGGCGGATGTCGTGGGACCCATTTGCGAATCATCCGACTTTCTGGCGCTGGACCGCCCCATGCCGCCGGTTGAGCGCGGCGATCTGCTGGCGGTGATGACTGCCGGCGCTTACGGCTATAGCCTGGCATCGAATTATAATGCGCATCCGCTGCCGGCAGAAATATTGGTGGATGATGTGGGGTACGAGGTCATTCGAAAACGCGAGACTTATGATGATTTGCTGCGCAATATCGCATGATGTATTTTGATGCTGGGGCATTTTTGTAATTCCTGCTTGGTGCTTTGTTTTATAAATATGGTGACGAAGCAAAAAAAAAAACTATTAGACAGGATAACAGGATGAACATGATAAATAATATCCTGTTTATCAATGATCTGATAGCCTCATTCAGGATGTCTGAAAAAATAAATTACCCATTTAAATTTCTTCAAAAGCTATTATTACAATGTTAAGTGGTTCATTTCATAAATGAAAAGGAACGCGGTGTTGTATATTTATAACCACAGAGAGCGCAAAGGCGTCACGGAGTCCACAAAGAAAGCCTCTTTTTCCTTATAATCTTAGTGTCCTTTGTGCCTTCTTTTTGAGCTTTGTGGTCAAAATATAGTTTTATATATTGACTCACTCTTGCCAAATTAAATGGTTTTGCTTGCTTCCGTATATAACTTAACGTCGTAGTACCATTTATCAAAATTATTTTTAAGCAAAATGCCCAAGTTATTTTATCTAATTTCCCAAATTTGATTTACTGGATTTATATCTTAGTTAATCCTGTTTATCATGTAAATCCTGTCAAAAATTTTACGTCACCATAATTATGAAATTAGATACTTAGCCAACGCCAAAGCAAACTTTGGCACTCCGGCGTTGGGGTATTTGGCATAGAATTTGTTTATGAAGCCTGAAAATACAACCCGCCTGTGTAAATAAACCAACGGAAACGATATGAGGTTCACAAAGCTCACTGCATTGGGGAACGATTTCATTTTGTTCGATAATCGCGATTCCCGGCTAACCGGAAATGAACGAGAATTTTACAGAAAGATATGTAAACGGAGAACCGGCGTCGGAGCAGACGGCGTAATCCTGCTTGAGCAGAGCGACGAAGCAGATTTCAAATACCGGCATTTCAATTCGGATGGCAGCGAAGCCGGGATGTGCGGGAATGGTGCGAGATCGTTTGCTTATTACCTGGTGCAAAAGGGTATCAGCACCAATGTTCTTCAGTTCGAGATCGATTCGGTGATTTATCGGGCGTTTGTTGAACAAATTTCAGTGCGCATTGAAATGCCCCCTCCGCGCGAAGTTCTTACCGAAATGAATCTGGATGTCTTGAAACCACTTGAATTCGGCGGCTTTGTTGATGTAAGGGTTCCGCACCTGGTGTTGTTTAGTTCGGACATTCAACATCTCAATGTGAATGAATTGGGGAAGCATTATCGGCACCATCAAGCTTTTCCCGGAGGAACGAATGTAAATTTTATCCAACTTATTGATTCGCAAACGATTGAGATTCGAACCTTCGAGCGGGGAGTTGAGAATGAAACGCTTGCATGCGGTACAGGATCGGTTTCATCGGCTATTATCAGCGCGCTGAAAAAAGGAATGCAGCCGCCGATAAAGGTCATAACGCGCGGTGGTCCGCTTACTGTTGATTTTAAAGAAGACTTAAAGATCATTTATCTTCTCGGAGAAGCAAAAATTGTTTACGAAGGCGATTTATCTCCATTTTTCAAGCCATGAGAGAAATCTGCAAAGCCGAAAAATGAATCGGTTCAAACAAAGCGAAAAGACAGCTTACAACTTTGCTTTGTCTGGGCAACAGGTGTAATCTGCGGTTGCTTTTTTTATTAATAAATTCGCGAAGCTATGTTCTTATTCACGCACAACTCGCTAAATCGTAATCAAAGATTCACCTGCTGCTGCTTCAATTGCAAAGGCGCTGCCGTGAATACATCTATCTGCTATGCAACCTGCTTTGAATCCATGAAAAAAACACCGCCTTTGTAATAATCGGGAGTAAAATTGAATGCAAGGAAATGCGTTACGCAAAGGATTGCTCGGAACAGGATTCGGCATACTTTCGGTCATCATCATCTATGCCATTACGAAATTAATCTTTGCCGATATTTTTGACAGATTTGAATCCAAACTCCTGGATTGGCGTTTCGAAAAACGAATTAAATTAAAATGGGAAGCGCGTAAAGGTGCACCGGTTGATGATATCGTCATCATCGAAATTGATGACCGAAGCCTTGAAAAACTCGGTCGTTTCGGGGAATGGCCTCGAACGCATTACGCACAGATCGTTGAGTATGTGAATTCGGGCGGAGCTCTTGCGATCGGATTTGATGTGCTGTTTATGGAGCGCTCCGCCGATAAGTCCAGCGATGATTCGCTGTTAACCGCGTTGAAACACGCAGGCAATGTTTATTTGGCAATCGCCTTTTCTGATGCCAATACCGATGCGTTTCTCAATCGAATGCTCACCGCCCCGGAAAATCTGGATTACGAACAGCTCTCATATAATTTTGTCGATTCACTGCACAATCCATTTCAAACGCTCGATCGCTTCGATGGCAAGTTCATAGAATTATATAATGCCGCCAGAGGAATTGGTTTTGCGAATTTCTTTTCCACCAAAGAGAGTGTCATCCGCGAAATGCCATTGTTTATAAACTTCGCGCAACGCCAGTACCCGTCATTGGCGGCAGCGATGGTGATGGGTCTGCTTGGTGCACGCAGTGAAAATTTGGTGATAGATCCCGGCGGCTCAATCAATCTGCATTTCAATATCGATGATAGCGTCACTCAACTCGTTGACTTTCATACGGATAGTGAAGGAAAATTATTAATCGACTATGAGGGACCCTATCGCACCTTTCGATACATTTCGTTTTACGATGTGTTATCGGAGCGAGTACCTGCGGAATTTTTCAATCAAAAGATCATTTTGGTGGGCGCCACGGCAGCAGGTTTGAAAGACTGGCGTCCGGTTCCCTTCCAGCCAACTTTTCCAGGGGTTGAAATTCATGCCAATTTAATTTACAGCATGCTGAACCAGCGGTTCATTAAACGGAGTGGCTTCTGGAGCGGCTTATTGCTGTCAATTTTCCTGTCGGTCGCCGTTGCCTTGTTTGCGATGGCGTTGCGACCATTTTTCAGTGTCCTATACAGCCTGCTCCTGGGAGCAGGTTATGGTTTTTTTGCAATTTATCTCTTCACACACTTCGATATATCGGTCGATGTTCTCCGTCAACTTCAGGCGATGCTCACAGCGTATTTGATTGTGCTCATCTTTCGATTTCTCAACGAAGAAAAAGACAAGCGCATCATAAAGAATATGTTCAATCACTATCTGTCGGCAACGGTTGTAAATGAATTACTAAAAAATCGTGCACAATTGAAACCGGGTGGAAAGCGAACTGTGGCATCGGTTTTATTTTCAGATGTCAAAAGCTTCACTTCGGTTTCCGAGAATCTTGAGCCTGAAGAATTGGTTGCATTGCTCAACGAGTATCTTTCCGCGATGACCGATGTTGTATTGAAGCACAATGGCTATCTGGATAAATATGAAGGCGATGCCATCATGGCAATTTTTGGTGTTCCGTTACCGCAAACCGACCATGCGCTGCGGGCGTGTTCGTCGGCGCTGCTGATGCAATCGCAACTGGCAAAATTGCGCATAAAATGGAAACTGGAAAACAGACCCCTGCTGGAAATGCGAATCGGCATCAATGTCGGACCAATGATCGCCGGAAATATCGGCGGAGAGAAGCGTATGGATTACACCGTCATCGGCGATAGCGTAAACCTCGCCTCACGGCTCGAAGGAGCGAATAAACTTTATGGCACATCCATCCTGATCAGCGAAGAAACGTATGAGCGGGTGAAGGATGATTTCATCGTGCGCGAACTAGATTTTATACGCGTCAAGGGGAAAAAAAAGCCGGTTCGCGTGTATGAATTAATCGCCCGCAGGGACGAAAAAATCGATGAAGAACGCCAGAAAGTTTTTGAATTTTTCGCTAATGGGCTCGCGGCGTATCGGCGCGGCAATTGGGAATTGGCATATAATCATTTTCAGAATGCGCTGCGAATAACGCCCGATGATGGTCCTTCCTGGGAATTTTTCACTCGCTGCAAACAATTTATGGATGAAAAAATATCCGTGTCGGAAACGTGGGATGGCGTGTACGAAATGATGACCAAATAAACCGCAGTGGCGTGATATTCCAAATCAAAATCCAGACTCAGCATCCGCCCAATTACTCTAACTTATTATGCCTTTTGATACTTACGATGACGTATTATTTTAGACGGGATTAACATGATGAACAGGATTAAACACAATTTATCCGGTCAATCAAAACAATTATGACAACCTGATGGAGTTTGTAGCTTTGAAATACCAATACTTGACTGAAAGAATATTAGGCAGTGCACACCAGCTCTATAGTTTATGGAATTATAAATATTATATTGCTGCGTCACTGTGATAAAAACAGGACACAAAGTTCATTAAGAAACAGCGATTTACACAGCAAATTTACAAAATCTTTATATCTCAGCCGTCTTTGTGATTCTCTATAGCTCTGTGTCTCTGCTGTTATTGATAAACAGGATTGCATCTATCCTGTTTATCCTGTTATCCTGTCTAAAAAATTTATAAAGTACGTCACTGAATTTGTGAACAGGAGTTCTTAGTCTGTAATTTTTTTTCAAATCCTTCATTGAAACCTCATCGCAACAAAATAGTATAGTTAGTGTCCGTCCGAAAACTCGAAAAATTGTCATTGCGAGGCGTTTTTTGCCGAAGCAATCCCCTAATAAAACGGCTGAGATTG
>JAFGMA010000379.1 GCA_016927835.1 Candidatus Zhuqueibacterota bacterium
AAATCATTGTAACCAAGATCTCGTTAGCGGTCACCCGATCGCCGGATTTTCTTGATTCCCGACTTTGTTGTCAGTGTTTGGTTGATGTCATAAAGTTCAGGAAATGGGATAAAATAACCTGGACATTTTGCCTAAAAATAATTTTGAAAAATAGCAGCTTAAGTAATTTAATGGGTAGCTTATTTTATCCCGCCTCCTAAATATTATTTCGTAATTTTGAAGCAGCGATTTCACAAAGGCGAGCTATTGAACCAGGCAACGGAATCGTTTTTCCTGAATATTTCAATCTAAAATAATTCAATGGGCATATTCGCATTACAAATCAGAACTATCAAGGAAATGCTCAACTGGCGTGTTTCACTTGATATCATTTTAATTACGATTGTCATCTTTTTCCTGTATCAGACACTTCGCGCAACCGGGACCTGGAAAATTGCTTCAGGAATCCTGATCGCTTCTTTGATTTTTGTATTTGCCCGTTTTCTCGATCTGAGGGGTATTGACTGGATATACTCCAATCTGAGTCAAATATTGCTGTTGGCACTCATCGTCATCTTTCAACCTGAATTGCGGAAAATTTTCGAAAGAGCGGCAACGCTCAAGCGAAAAGAAACAACGAGTGAAGGATCGAAACTGGCTTTTCTGGTTAGCGATGTGGTGTTTTCTCTCGCCAGGCAAAAGAACGGGGCATTAATTGTCTTTCCCGGAAAGGATTCCATCAAGCCATGGACTTCCGAGGGAATTCCTTTGCAGGCAAAACCCAGCTATCCTATTTTGATGAGCATTTTCGATACCCACTCACCAGGGCACGATGGCGCAGTGGTTATTGAAAATGGGCTAATTACCTCTTTCGCTGTTCGGCTGCCCCTTTCGGAAACCGAAAAATTGCCCAAAGAATTCGGAACACGGCATAATGCGGGTATGGGCTTGTCCGAAGTAACTGACACCTTGATTGTCGTCGTTTCCGAAGAAAGAGGAACTGTCACCTGCTTCAAAGAAGGGGCACGCGAAAGCATGCATGACAGGAATACGCTGGCAGCCAGCATCATGAGACACTGGAAAAATACGGAATCATATCAATTGCTGAATAGTTATGAAAAAAACCAGAAGAAACTGCTGAAGGAGATTGCGTTAAGCTTTGTGTTGGCTTTTTTATTCTGGTCGACAGTCGTTTTGACCCAGAGTGAATTACGCGAAGTTGTTTATCACGTTCCAATTGAATATGTCTCGATGCCTAAAAATATGCGCATCAACGAAGAAAATCCGTCAGAGGCGCAAATTGTACTTTTGGGAACAGCGAATGATATTAATGCCATAAATCCTTCCCAATTGAAAGCGACTATAGATTTATCCTCAATTAAGCCCGGCTTGAACTCGCTTACAATACAAGATGAGAGTATTTCATTGCCCGAAAATATCAAATTTATCAGGTCCAATCCATCACGACTGACGTTTGAGGCAATAAAATTTACAGAGATTGCAGCGAATGTGAAGCCGCAGTTCATTGGCAATTTGCCGGAAGGCTTTTCAATAGATTCGATTCAGGTGGTTCCCAGAGCGATTCCGGTCTGGATTCCGGCTGAAAACGCTAAAAATGAAATGAATCTGCTTACTACCCCAATTTACCTGGATAATTTGAAACAGAGCACAACCCTTTATTGCAACATCATTGTTCCTGCGGAGCTCCAGCTTGCCCACCGCCAATTGCCCCTGGTTGAGATTCGCATCATCATAAAAAAAATGTAATTGGCTGCATACTTTTTATAAACGAAGCGCCGGATATTGCCCTTCATTGAAAAATGCTTTTCCCATTTTAATCCCGGATTTTGAAACAAACGTTTTTCCTGCGAACCCGGATTGCCCGACACAGCAGGTAAAGCATCGCTGAAAAAAAATAAGATAAAGCCGATGCATAGCTTTTGAAAGCTATCTGATCTGATGGCTATTTATGGCTCTTTTCCTTCAGCTTCATTGCAATCTTTTGGCCCCGTTCGGCAATCGATTTTAGCAGGCTTTCATCGCTAGCATAAGTTCGAGCTTTTTCATTGGACGCTTTCGCATCATGGTAGCGAGCTAAACGGTAGTAAATCTCTGCAAGGGTGTCCCAATAATTTGGCTCTGTCGATCTGTATTGTAGACTTTGTTTGGATAGCCTTAATGCTTCCTGCAGATTTTCATTGCGCATTGCATAGTGCCATGCCAGTTTATTGAGTGCCCGATCATAATCGGGTTTTTTATCAAGAGCGCGGCGGTAGTTAGCCACAACCGAATCGGGTGTACCGGTTTGTGAAAATACACTGGCAATGTGAAGATAGCCTTCCAAAGAATCCGGGTGGGCTTTGAGAGAATCGCGATAAGTCGTTAAAGCTTCCTCGATCAGCTTGAAATCCAAGTAAACATGTCCGAGGAAGAAAATATCCTGTTTCATCTGCATTCGAAAAAACGCGCGTTGAGCATTCTCAGCGTGTGGTGAATTCATAAATGAAAAAACGGTATGGGCAGAATCGAAATACGCAGCAGCCGTTTTATAATTCGCTTGTTGCTCAAATAAAAGCCCCATATTGAAAAATGAAATCCCCATTCCTTCGGGTCGTTGCAGTTGGCGTTCAATGTTCAACGATTGCCGGTAGACGATCAGCGCCGAATCCAATTTGCCCTGTATTCGATACACGATCCCGATGTTGCCGAGGTCTGAAGCGATGCCTTCGGGTCGTTGCAGTTGGCGGTTAATCTCCAATGCCTGCCGGTAGACGATCAGCG
>JAFGMA010000380.1 GCA_016927835.1 Candidatus Zhuqueibacterota bacterium
AATGATTGACGGCACTAATCGAATAATTCATTTTCAGATGAAATATTAGTTGCGAATTAATTCTGTCGCCGTTGAGGTCTGAAGTTGATAAAATCAGTTTAAATCCGTCTAATCCGTTTCATCAGTGCTCTATAACTTATTACCAGAAAGTCAATTAAATACCTCTTGAACAATGACTGCACCTGAGGTATTGCCGCTGATGGCAAGATTTCACTTGACATTTTAATTTTATTTATTTATCATTCTCAATGACAAGCAATATCAAGTGGGTGACAAACCTTTTCATGTAAAAGAACAGACCAGTGAAACTTAAACGCATCGAAAACTTTGATCAGCAGTTCAACCATGCATTATCCACACTACGGAAACAAATTATTTCCGGGGAATTGAAAGCCGGGGATTACCTTTTATCGGAGAACAAATTGAGCGAGCGTTTCGGGATCAGCCGTCCTTCTATTCGCAAAGTGCTGGCGATCCTGGAACAGGAAGGTCTGGTGGCGACACGTCGCGGCAAAGGCTCGTATGTGACGGATATGCTAAAATTCAAAACTGATAAAACCGAAACGCTGAAGGTTGGGGTATTCATCCCGACTTATGAAAACTGTCTGCAGGATAGTGATTTAAATAGCTTTGAGCGGCTCCATCCGCTGGTGAAGGTACAGCTCCAAAAAATAACTGATGACAGCAATTATTATGAAATCGTTCAGAGTTATATCCACAGCGAAGACCCACTGGATGTTATTTTCATTATGGACTGGCATTTCCAGGATTTCGTTCACGAGGAGTGGGCGGCAGACTTAACACCGTTCATCGAAAAAAGCGAGCTTTTCGGCAATCTGGAGGCGGATTATTACGCGCAGCTCTTTCAAAAATTTCGCGTTGGAAATCGCCAATTGGCAATCCCATTCGGTTTTTCGCCCATCGTCATGGCGTATAATTGCGATATGTTCGATCGGGAAAATATCGCATACCCCGATGCGACCTGGGATTGGGAGCGTTTCGTAGAAACCACCAAATTGCTCACTCACGATTGGAACTCTGATGGCGTTTTCGAACAATTTGGCTTCGGTTTTTCGGCGCATCGACATCGCTGGCCCAGTTTTGTGTATCGCAATAACGGAAATTTTATCGATCCCGAAACGGGCAAATGCGTTATCTCCAGCCAGCAAAGCCTTGAAGCGATTCAGTTTATCGCCGATTTGCTGCACCAATACAAAATAGCGCCACCCTGCATATCAGCCAAACATATCGATTCGCATTTGCTTTTTGCGCGCTCAAAAATTGCCATGATTCTGGTGAGTTATTTTTCATTCATGTTTGTTTTTCCGGGCTTGCCTTTTCGATGGGATATTGCCCCCTGCCCCGGCAAGCCAGATGCGCCCCACCTTATGCTCTCAACTGCATTTATTGTGAATAAGGATTCTGCAAATCAGGAAATTGGTTGGCAATTCATCGAATTTCTGCTTTCGAAAAAAATTCAGGATCGCGTGCGACTCAGAAATTCGGTTGTCCCGATACGAAAATCTTCATCCCATCTTCACGTCGAACCCGCCCGGGAAATTGATCCGTATAATTATAATCTTTTCAATGAATTATTAGATAATTTCAAATATATATCGGTATTCCCTTCAACCAAAATCAGCCAGCCGCTTTGGGATGAGATGGGAATCGTTTGGGCGAACCTGCAATCACCGGTGCAGGCATGCAATTTGATCGAGCGAAAGATAAATCTGCAAAATAATTCCGGTTATCAAAATCATGAGTAAATTTTTATACGCAGGAATAAATTTTCGCTTGACAAATAGCAAAAGTATAGTTATATTAGATCGAAATGACAAGTGGATTACAAGTAGTTTACAAATAAAAATTACTCTTAATCTGTTTTGAATTTTGCGGCTTAAATCACGAAGACCTGATGAAAATACACTGTTAAATATTCAATTGATTGATCCTGTTTGCTAGCTAAAGATGCCGATTTGTACTCATGATCTCAATAATATGAATTATTAAACACAATCAATCGAATCATTTATGGTACAGTAACAGATCATTTTCCATACTGCTAATGTTATGCCTTAACCGTATCAAGCCTGAAGAACAGAAAAACAACTGCGCATTCCGCAAAACCAGAGTCGATGGCAATTCTTACTGAAGGCGTACGCCTAAGCAACTGGCATCATTTCACTCGTATCTTTTGGTGAATTATGAAGCTTGAACGGATATTCGCGAAATTCAAATTGCAGCTAATCCTGTGTTGGATTATCGTGCCCTGCATAGCCTCAGGCGCAGATTGGTACGCAAAATTACTAACTTGCGCAACCACCCAGCAAGATACCTTTTTCTATAAATCAACCGATTCTCAAATCCTCGCCTGGAATGAAAGCTTCGTTCTGCGCACTTACCTCTCCTGTTACCAGATTGAAGACGATTCACTCTGGATCGATAAAGCGATTCACCATTGCCGTACCATTTTGAGCAATATGCGGGATTTTCCGGAAGTGCCTCAGGTAAAAACTTGGGATGGCTATCGTGATGGTTTCAGCGGTTGGGGAACAATTCGACAGAACCGCTATCAAGAATTATTGTTTCATGATGCAATCATCGCCATTCCCATCTTACGCTTCACCCTGTTAATAAACCAGAATCCCGCGACGGCAACGCATTATGGTTATGCATTTTCAGAATTTACGCGGACAATCGAAGCGAACATCATCGGAAAATGGCGTCTTCACTGGGAAGACGCGCGGGAGTCATCAACTCATGACGGTTCGCTCGAGCAATGGAACGGCTGGGATCGTCTGCCGCACCATCAATACGCGGCGATGGGAACCGTATTCTGCTTGCTAGCCCGGTTGGTGGATATGCCTAATTGCCCGCTTAAACATCCTGACTGGGGAGAGTGGTACACCCAAAATGCTTTTGAAATGGCGAATTTTCTGAAATCGCACCTGAAAATTGATACCCAACTGGCAGCGTATTATTGGGATTACGATCTCGTTGGCAGTCGCATCGAAAACATCAACCAGGGCGATTTCACTCTGGAATTTATGCTGGCTGCCAAGGAAAACCGCCTCGTGTTCGACGATATGGACCTCTTCCGACTATTGAATACGCTTCGATTCAAAATTTGGAACCAGGATAAGGACAATCCACAGTTTTATTACTGCGTCAATGGTGGATACAGCGAAGACAGCGGATTTCAGTTGCGCACGTGGGTATTTTTTAGTTTGTTAGACCTTAATTTGCAGGCAGCACTGCATAAAAACCTATCCAATTATATCAATCAAAATCCAATCTTAAACGGTGAACTCAGATGTGGTAAAACCTCCTGTACCATCGCAAATTTGGCGTATGTCCTGAAACAAAGCAGGTTTTTTCAACAAAAAGCAGTCCATTAAGTCTTTCACATTTTTTGGGAGAAAGTGGCTTATGAAACGGATCATGCTGTATTTTCTCGCTCTATTTCTGCTTATTGGAAATATGAGCGGTTATGGTCAAGTTAAGGGGAAACTGTCTGGAAAGGTAATAGACGAAGGAACCGGCGAAGTCCTTCCGGGAGCCAATGTGATGATTACCGGCATTCAAATGGGAAACAGGGAAGTTGAGTTGCAGAATGTCATTGGCGCGGCAACGGATAAAGATGGAGAATATTTTATTTTGAACATTGCGCCGGGAATATACACCGTAACGACCAGGATGATCGGGTATCGGGTGACAACCTACAAAAATATACGAATCAGCGCGAATCTGACTACTCGCCTGGATTTCGAGCTGAAGCAGACGGTACTTGAAGGCGAGGAAGTGACGATTGTCGCTCAACGTGAATTAATACGAGCGGATGTAACCAGCAAACTAACTACGGTGAGCAAGGAACAGATCGAGTCTATGCCGCTGGAAAATTTCGTAGATGTACTGGCTGTCCAACCGGGTTTCATCAAGGATGAAGGTGGAGCGCTTCACGTTCGTGGCGGACGCGGCAATGAAATCGCTTACATGGTCGATGGTGTGTACATCAGCGATCCATTGTATGGCGAGTTTTCAAACCTGGTTCTCGATAAAATGAACGTTCAGGAGCTTCAGGTTCTCAGCGGTTCTTTTAACGCAGAATATGGCAGGGCGATGTCCGGTCTGGTAAATATTGTCACAAAGGATCCTGCCCGCGATTTTCAGTGGGATTTCGAATATCTAAGCCCTTACATTAACGAAAGTCCCTATCGCGAGCAAAACGCTATCACTCAGGATGTGAATCCGGTGCGCGTGGTAAAAGATCCGCAAACAGGGATGGCACGCTATGACACGCTTTATTACCAACCATCGACGATTAAAGACTTTTATGATGATTGGGACAAACAAAACCTGCTAGGGCAGTTACGCGGCAGTGTCAGCGGTGGCGTGCCGTTTATTAATCCACTCACCTATTTCTTTTCGGGAAGATATGTGAACGAAAACAGCATCTTCCCTCATGGATTCGGTATGCATCGGGAATTCATGGGTAAATTGGTGTATCAGGTTTCGCCTGATATGAAGCTTTCTTATATGCACCAGATTACTTCTCAGGAAGGGCAGGGATACAGCCACGGCTACAAGTATTATAATATCAAAGGGAGCCGTGCCATCAGCAGACACTCGACTGAATTAAACAACCTAATCTGGACGCATACTTTGAGTCCTTCAACGTTTTACAATTTGCGAATATCCCGCTATCGCAGTGGATCGGATAACGACATCCCCGGATTAAAAGTGATCATCGGACCAGATGGCAATCCGACATACACCGAATATACTCAGACCACCTCATCGGAAGCAGGAGAATTCATCACCGGCGGCAGCAGCGCGTCTCTGCAATACGATGATGTGGAAACCTACAGCGCAAAATTGGATATTACCAGCCAGGTCACCAAACATCATCAGCTTAAACTCGGCGCCGATTACAGCAAACACGAAATCGATCGATTTGTTTATTTAAATCCTTTTCTTGGCACCGATATCTTGCATGACTACTCAGATTACAACCGCAAACCGTATGAAGGCGCCTTCTACTTTCAAGATAAGATCGAATATGATTATGTAATACTCAATTTAGGATTGCGTGTGGACTATTTCAATGCTGCCGATTCCATGTGGGCGGATATCTATAAGCCGCCTTATTATTATAATGCGGACAATGAACTTGTCTGGAATCCGTTGCATAATGTCAAGACGAAATGGTACATCAGTCCCCGACTGGGTATCGCTCACCCGGTAACTGAAAATACAGTGATTCATTTTTCGTACGGCTTTTTCTATCAGCGACCAGATTTTGTGCATTTATATTATTCGCGTGACATTACCCAGGTTCTGAGATATCCTGCTGGAAATCCTGAAACAGAAGCCCAAAAAACCCTTTCCTATGAAGTCGGCATCAAGCATCAATTTTACAGCTTAATGGCGCTGCATTTAACAGGATTTTATAAAGATGTATTCTACTTGCAGGGTGCTTCTTATCAAAATTTCAGTCCTTACTCCTACCCTATCTTCGACAATTCAAACTATGCGTCGCTGAAAGGTTTGGAGTTATCTATCGAAAAATTGTACAGCCACTATTATTCAACCACCGTCAATTACACCCTATCATTCGCAAATACGCGTGAAAGCAGGGCGGTACCCGCCGTATTGTATGGCGCAAGTGCTATCAGACCAAGGCGCGTTTTCCCGGCATCGTGGGATCAGCGTCATGTCTTTGGCGTGAATTTTATCGTTTCACTTCCCGAAAATACGGGTCCGCAGCTTTTGGGAATCAAACCGTTGGAACGTCTGAATTTCAACTTCTTGCTAAATGCCGGCAGCGGTTTCCCATATACGCCCTGGTTGGGTGTGCAGGAAGAATACTGGCGACGCGAGTTAACCACGAACTCTGCCAGAAAACCCTGGATGGTTCGGGTTGATTTAAGAGCAGAAAGAGCCATCGGGCTGTTTGGTCTGGAATCAAAAATCGTTCTGAAAGTACTCAATCTTTTTGATCGCAGAAATTCAATTGTGGTCGAATCTGTCACTGGCAGAACATGGGATCCCGGTCCATTCTACAGCGGATCCGATGACGCTCTTAAAAATCCAGCGCATTACGATACGCCCAGACAAATTTACCTGGGTCTGGCGATTTCTAATTGAGTGTTACCGAGAGGTGTTTGCACCTCAGCCTCTGCCATGCTTAAGGAAGCCGCGGTAACTAATGCTAAACAGATTCGCTTCCGGGTTGCGCCATTAAAAATAGCGTTTGCGAATTAGCAAATCAAGATCAACGGAGGAAATAATGTCAATGCTGAATAAACTTATTAAAATCTTCATTCTGTGCCAGCTCATCCTTTGCATAGGATTCAGCAATGTAAAAGCTCAATCCGAAACCTTTGAGGATATATGCTGGGTTTTCCATTATTATGGAAATCTCTGGAATTGGGGAGATAATTGGGGATTGCTAACCGGCAGCAGCAGCGGCGGCAGTTCTTGCTGTGCCTACATGTACTATAAAAACGTAACGATTCATGATAACAGGAATGCTGCGCTCATCAGTTTTGTTTTCGCTTATGAGGATGAGAATGGTCCGAATGTCGCCGAATCATATTCCTTGGCGCTGTCTTCGGGATATTTCTATGGGCCTCCGCCAAACGATTTCACCCCGATTGACGGCTCGCGCGGCAAAATATTCAATCCGGTAGAAGGCTACCAGACTATGCTGGGCAAGCCGTATGCGGTTATGTCGGATATCCCCATTCTTTGGCCCCAGCGGATTCGCAATGAAGATGGCACGCCAGGGGCGTATGATAACGAAAACGGTCAGTCCTGGTGGCCCGGACGCATGACACCGGGACACACGCCTGAAGATCGCTGGGACACAACTGCTCCCTTTGCAGCTTCCAATCGGGATATGTACTATGTTTTCGATGATCCCTACAACAAAAAGAAACCCATGGGGCTCACGGTCAAAGCGATGACGTATGACTATGGCTCGACTTACGCGGAAAATCTAATCGCTTATGATTTTATCATCATCAATGAAGGTGATAAAGATCTTAATGGCGCTTATGCCGGATTCTACTTCAAACCCATCCTCGGTGAAGAACAAAACAATCCGGATTTTCTGCTAGGCACCCTGGATACCGACTACGATCAGGATACCACCCCGGAAGTTGTATACTGGTACGATCCTTATTTTGAAAATCCCAAAAGCTATTACGTGAATACGCGCCGCGTTGGCGTTATTATGACGCGCACACCTTTTGATATGGGTGTAACTGATTTCCATTTCTTCAATGTCGGAAGCAGCGATATCGGTCCCCACTCCGACGAAGGCATGTGGGCGGTCATCACCAGCCAGAAGGACAGCCCCGATCTCGAAGCGCCGCCGGATGTATATTTTCACGGCGATGATCCACGAATCGATGATACGAACTGGATTCTGGATAACGAATCCCAGGGAAAGCTGTATGCCTTTTATGTGATGACAGGTCCCTTTGACCTGGCTAAAGGAGACAGCACCTACGTCAGTTGTTTCATTACGCTGTCGCCGAATCATGATCGCTTCCTGACCGATGTCGAACGGGCTCACGAAATGACACTGGGCAATTTCGCCGGTCCGCAGCCTCCACCAGCACCGGTTATCGGCACAAATATCAGTGACGGAAAAGTGACGCTGTACTGGGATGATACTTCCGAGCGCGATCCGAATTTTGAAGGCTACAAAGTTTATAAACATGTTTATATTAAATATGAAAGCGAGATGGGAGAACCTGTGTATGATGCTCAGGGTGCTTTGGCGGGCTATCGCCCGGCTGCACAATATGACAAGATCGATGGCATCACCGGCGCCGATACTCTGGCACCATGGTTCAATCTCGGCAACGATTCGGGCTTAAAATACAGCTACGTTGACTCTCCATTGGTCAACGGCATTAATTATGTTTATGCAGTCACAGCATACAGCTATTCCCACGATGGGGTGATGCCGCTGGAAACGCCTATCCGAACTATCGCTGCTACCCCGAATGCACCGCCGGCAGGATTAATTGAGGGACATGTCAGCAATGTGTATAATGCAAAAAACGACGATGTCTCTTATGGCGTGGAGACGAATGTGATCAATACGCAAACAGTGCCCGGTGTCAGGTTCAAATTAACATTTACCGACACGAGCTTTTTTATGGGCGATACATTGCTCGAGCAGGGCTTCAATCTGGTAAACTGGGATAGTGCGACATTTTATAATGACGAAACGAAATGGCGCTTTTTCAATCATTACCCGGTTTCAAGAGTCATGGGCGAAGGCTCGCCTACAGTCTATGGAATACGATTCAAGCTTCGCCCTCGTGAAATTACCAGCGCATATATCGGTGAATGGAACCTTGATACTGCATTAAAAGACGGCCCGGTCTATCCGTATTGGTCGGTGGAACTTAACCAAAGTCAATGGAAGGAAGCTGAGGCGTACGAAATCGTCATTACCGAACCGGATAAAGGAATGACCCTATCTGCATATAAAGGCTATGGCGATGCCGAGTACCAGGTGCCATTCATCATAAAAGATATTTACACACAGGCATTTATCACGGATGAACTGGATGTGAAGGTGGTTGATTTTGTCGGCAAGTATCCTGATCAGCCTGATGACTACAATGGTCCAGCAGGGACATGGGATTTGACGCCAGGTGGCGCCTGCTATAATCCGATTATCGCTTCCCAACTCGATACAAATGAAACGCTGATTCTAAATAACTTAAAGAACTATTCAGACAAGATTCTTGTGATGCGAAAAGGTCAATCTCGTCCAATGGCGATCATTTATACGGCGCACACTCCCGGCAGCACAGCGCCCAAAGTGGGCGACAGCTTTTACATCGGTCCGATGACCTCCTTTCCGCGCGATGCGGAATTATGGGTGGAGACGAAAAAGGACAGAATTGATATGGCGATGGAAAAGGAAGCGTTGAAAAATGTTCGCGTTGTTCCGAATCCGTATGTTGTAACTGCGGGCTGGAACACTGAGCGTGCCACAACCAAACTCGCTTTCGTCAATTTGCCGTTAGTCTGTACCATCGACATTTATAATGTTGCAGGAGATAAGATTTACACTATCAACCACACCGGTGCAGTGTACGGAATCCAGATTCGTCGTGATCTTGGCGGTCCCGGACGCGATATTGATGTGAGCCGCTCCTACCAGGGTACACATGAATGGGACATGGTCAACGATGATTTTATGGAAATCGCTCCCGGCTTGTACATCTATGTCCTGAAAACACCTTCAGGCGAAATGGTTACAGGAAAATTTTCGATTATTAAATAAATGAGGTAGAATCATGAAAAAGCGTTTATCATTAAGCATAACCCTTTTTTTTCTACTGTCGATGGCTGCATCTGTTCTGGCTGAAAAATGGACGATCTCCAAAAACGGCACAGCAGCAATGCCGTTTCTGAAAATAGGTGTCGGCGCTCGCGCAGTTGCCATGGGCGAAGCCTTTGCAGCCGTCGCAAATGACGCAACCGCACTTTTCTGGAATCCGGCCGGAATCGCCCAAATTAAAAGATATCAATTTCATTTCAGCCACAACGATTGGATCGCAGACCTGAAGCACGACTATCTGGCAGGCAGCATGCCCTTTGGTAGAGGTGCAATTGGCATTCACCTGATATCGTTGAATACTGACCTGATCGAAATCACAACCCTGGAAGAACCAAACGGCACCGGATTATATTATGATTTTTCAGACGTTTCCCTGGGTGCAACTTACTCTCTTTACATTATTGACAGGTTCGCCGTCGGTATCACTGGTAAATACCTCCGGGAAAAGAATTATAATGAAACCGCTTCGGTTTTTGCGCTGGACGTTGGTACCCTGCTACATACGGGATTCCATGGCTTGAATATCGGAATGTGTTTTTCGAATATCGGTACTGATTTCAGATACCAGGGCACTGATTTAGGCGTTCCGTATTCGCCAACTCTTGGCGCTGAGGAAGGTCCCAGCAATGCGCTGGAAGTCGAAGCCCGATTGGAAACCAAAGACTTCCATCTTCCAACCAATTTCAGAGTTGGTTTTGCTGTCGATCTTTTAGGTTCAACCGATGCATTTTTCGCCACGCCATATACGCGGATGACCTTTTTAACCGATGCAAATTATCCTAACGATGGCGACCAGAAAATCAATGTCGGCACAGAAGTCGCTCTGAAAGAAATGGTTTTCCTGAGAGGCGGCTACCGGTTTAATTATTCCCACGAAATTTTCACCGTCGGCGGAGGATTGTGCCTCAATGCATACATGGGAACACTGAAAGTTGATTATGCTTATGCCGATTTTGGCGATCTGTCCGAAGTCCATCGGTTCTCAATCGAGCTGGGTTTTTAACAAAGCGCCTTTAAATCTTAAATGTATGGTCGTATTGTGCCGGTTAGGCAATGTGCGACCACGAGTTCCAATATGATTTGATGGTTTGCAAAACAGCCTGCGATTCACAGTCCGTAAAAGGCAGGTGTATAAGGTTGCGTACCACTTTCACCATTCAAATAATTTATAGCTATCTGGCGGATCAACTAAAAAGGAGGTGATGAAAAGACATTTTTGCTTTCTAACTCATTTTAAGTGCGTAAATAAACTCATAAATCGGAGGTCGATTATGAAACAAGCGCTTTATGTGATGTTTTTTGCAATCCTGTGTTTTTCATTCAGTTTTGCCCAATCACCTTATGTTCCGTATGTAACACTGACGGGCGGTGAAATGTATGGCAATCCCGGCAGCGCAGGCGGAACTGTCGCTGATGTAAACGGCGATAGTTATATGGATGTTGTTGCATCGCTTTATGTGCCGACGTCTGACAGCCTGAGGATCGGCATCTGGCTAAACGGTGAATTCGGTCTCGAAGAAACACCAAGTATCGTGTTAGCACCGCCTCACAGCAAGGTATCATTTGCATCTTTCAGTCTCGCTTGCGGCGATGTGAATGCTGATGGCTTCGCTGATGTTATTGTGGGCGTACCTTTTTATAAAATCGAAGCCAATCCCAATGCTGGTATCGGTGCGGTGTTTTTTGGCAAGGCAGATATGGCGAGCACGAATGTGCCGGATTTTCTATTCCAGAATGAAGATCTTGCCAATTCGTATTATTTCGGCTGCGGAGCTGCTGCGGGCGACTTCAATGCCGATGGCGTCGATGACATGGCATTTGGCGATTACTACGCCACGTTAAGTTGGGATGAGAACATAACCTACGCCGGAAATATTCACGTGTTTTACGGTGGCGCAGAGTTCGATAATATCGAAGACATACTTCTCGAAGGTCGCCAGGGCAAAATCGGTGGCTCCGATTATGCTTTGAGCGAATTATGGATGATCGGCTCCGATGTTTCAGCCGGTGATTATAATGGCGATGGTATCACCGACCTGCTTGGCGCAAGTTATGCCGGCGGCGGTTATGGCTTCGGCGGCGAGGGCTTCTTCACCAAAGCCAACCAGGGTGTTGGCTTGGTCTGGCTCGGCGGCGCCGAATTCGATGATATCCCCGATGTTGCCTTGCGTGCACCGATGAAAGTCTGGGCGCGGGAGAACTATATCTACCTGGGATATAAACTCACGTGTGCTGGAGACTATGACGGTGACGGAACCGATGACTTGTACCTGGGAAGTCACTCCTGGGGTGTCGGTTGCCTCTTCTTAGGCGATGCGGGTCTGTATACGGATCCGGCTGCTGCAAGCACGAACCTGGCTGGAAACGATTCCCTGTACAACACCAAAGTGGATGAGGATCCGGTCGTCATCTGGGCTGCTGCGGGAGATCATATTGGCTACAACATGAATTACATGGGTCAAGTTGCACTGCCGTTAGGTGATATCAATAATGACGGCAAAGACGATCTGGCAGTCGTCGATAGCTGGAATGATACCCAGAGCATATATGTTTATTTCGGAAGTGACAAGCCCAGAGCCGAACCGGTTGCCGATCTGCAACTGATGGATGACGGCGGCGGGGCGTTTGTCAGCAATCGATGTGCTTTCGCAGTCGGAGATATGGATGGCGATGGGATCGATGATTTTGCTGCGGGTAACGGAGATGTTCTGTATATTCTTTCCGGAACCGGCGCAGTAGGACCTGAGGAACCCAAAGAAAAAGCCATCATCACCGAAGAAATCGTGGTTCTCACCGGCGGTCAAAATCATACCAATCCCGGAACGCTCGGAGGCAAGCTGGCAGATGTCAATGGCGACGGATACGACGATATCATCGCATCACTCTACGTTCCCACCAGCGACAGCGCGCGTATCGGTATCTGGCTTAACAGCGAATTCGGCATCGAAGAAACGCCCAGCGTCATTCTTGCACCTGCTCACAGCAAGGTTTCGTTCTCGTCTATTGTCTTTGATGTCGGCGATTTGAATGCTGATGGTTTCGCTGATGTGGCGATTGGAACACAATATTTCAAAATTGAGTCCAACCCCAATGCCGGGACGGCTGTAGTTTACCTGGGCAAAGCCGATATCGCCAGCACCAATGTTCCGGATTTGCAGTTCCAGAATGCGGACCTGTCTAAATCATACTACTTCGGTTGTTCTGTAGCCGTCGGTGACTATAATGCCGATGGCGTAGACGATTTGGCAATAGGCGATTATTACGCGACCCGCAGCGATGATGAGAACTACACCTATGCGGGAAATATCCATGTCTTCAATGGCAGCGCTGAATTTGATAATGTTGAAGATCTGACGATTGACGGTCGAAAAGGCATAATCACGGGTTCATCCTCGTGGATGATCGGCGCCAGCATGGCTTCCGGCGATTTCAATGGCGATGGCACCGATGACATTATGAGTTGCAGCTACAGCGGTGGCGGTTATGGTTTCGGTACAGGCGATCTGTTCTTTACAAAAGGCAACCAGGGTCTCGGATTGATATATACCGGCGGCGCTGAATTTGACGGTATCCCTGATGCCGCATGCCGCGCCCCAATGAAGCTCTGGGCTCTGGAAAATTACATTTACCTGGGCTATGGCTCGACCAATGCCGGTGACTATGACGGCGACGGAACCGATGATTATTACATGGGAAGCCATTCCTGGGGCG
Organism: Candidatus Zhuqueibacterota bacterium; assembly: GCA_016927835.1. Lineage (GTDB taxonomy): Bacteria > Zhuqueibacterota > Zhuqueibacteria > Thermofontimicrobiales > Sulfurfontimicrobiaceae > Sulfurfontimicrobium. Next base: position 13,085 of record JAFGMA010000380.1, read on the forward strand.
TCGGTTGCTTGTTCCTGGGCGATACGGAGCTGTACCTCGATCCGGCGATTGCAACCCTTGATCTGGCTGGCAACGATTCGGTCTACAACACCAAAGTCGATGATGATCCGCTGGTTATTTGGGCGGCTGCCGGCGACCTTGTTGGTTACAACATGAACTACATGGGTCAAATTGCTGTACCGTTAGGTGATATCAATGGCGACGGATTCGATGATCTCGGCGTTGTCGACGGGTGGAATGACACACAAACCCTGTACGTCTACCTCGGAACCGATATGCCCAAGATGAATCCGGAACCGGATGTCACGCTGGTCGATCTTACCGGCGGCAGTTACCATAATACCAAATGTGCATTTCCGGTTGGTGATTGGGATGAAGATGGCGTCGATGATTTCGCAATCGGCAACGGTGTTGATTTGAAGATTTTGAAAGCCACGATTACCACAGGCGTCTCGTCACACGTGGCTCAAAAAGTCGAAGATTTTTCACTGTTCCAGAATTATCCGAATCCGTTCAATCCAAGCACCACCATCGCGTTCAAGTTGCCCGAAACTGAGAAGGTTACGTTGAAAGTATATAACGTTTTCGGACAATTGGTCTGCACCTTGCTCGATCAACAAATGAGCAGCGGTTTGCACAAGATTGCCTGGAATGGACTGGACAGCCGAAATCTCAAAGTTACATCTGGCGTGTATTTCTATCGTCTTGAAACTTCAAACCATGTCCAAACCAAGAAAATGATTCTGGTGAAATAAGGTTGTACGTCGATAGATTCGGCAGTCCGCTGCCGAATCTATCGGTTTTTATTTTGCTACGACGCGTTCAGGCATTTCAATTAATTCATTGCAGACGACAACCAGTACAGGGAAAAAAGCACTTTTATAAATAAATTCTCTGGCGTTTTAGTGAACATTAACGCCTTCAAATTCGCGAGCATTTATAACGTACCGGTTAAATGAGCGCTTGAGGGCTTTACTACAAACGCTCGTAGTGAAGCCTTCAGGCGCTTTTTAATGATAACCTGACATATCGAGAATATTGGTGGAGGTTCTTGTGGAAAAAATATATCGACTGATTCTGATTCTTATCATCCTGATAACCTGGGCATTTGCCGGACCATCCTTGCATGCACAGACAATTTCGACCGATGCCGAATGGCCCTGTTTCAGACGCGACCTGTTTAATACTGGTATTTCTTATCTGAAAGGACCCCTGACGCAACTCGAAGAAAAATGGACTTATTCACTTGGCGGGGGCATTGGCAGCGCACGCATGAAAGATGTCGATAACGATGGATTCGATGAAATCTTCGTCATGAATACCGGCAAAATTATAGCTTATGAGCAAGACGGCTCTTTGATGTGGAATAGCCCGATCATCGGGGTGAATTTCATTATTGATATTCTTGACATCGATAATGATGGTGATTATGAGATCGCTTGCGGCAGTTCAGAACCTCCGACAATGTTTCTCATCACCGCTCAAACCGGACAGGTAGCGTGGAAACACTACTTCCCGCCTCCTTCCGGTACTGTATTAATCGGCGCCACTCAAATCGCTGATCTTGACAATTCGAAAGATGGTAAATTGGAGCTTTTCTGCTGGACTTGCACCGGCGGCGCCACCGGATACGCTTTCTCCTTTAAAAATGGGGCAGAAAACGGGGAAATAATCTGGGATGCGTATGCCCAGATCACTGAAAGCTATTGGCCACAGGTCATGGTCGCAGATATGAATTGCGATTCCATTCCTGAAGTAGTTATCGGTACCTACGGACACATTTACGCTTGGCAGGGTGACAACGGTACCAGTATTGTCGATTTCGAATTCAAGACCGGGGAATCCTACGGGCGAAATTACGGTATTATCAAAATCAAGAATGTCGATGATGATCCATATCCTGAACTGACCGTCCTGGCTTTCTCCCTGAATGAACATGTGACCCAAATCGACAACGAAGGACCTGCCGGAAATATGGTAAAACTGTCTATCGCCTGGGATCACTGGTTCGAATACAGCTATCCCGAAGACCATAAAAGCCTGCGCGTGTCCCCCAATGGCGTGAATGATGTGGACAATGACGGTCGCCAGGAGGTTGTTTATGCTGTCTTCAATGATAAGGGTGACAATCAGTGGCATTTGCTCATTTACGATGCACAAGACGGTACACTTGAATATGACCTGCCCGGCTATCATCTGATTGATGTTGTGGATATCGATCTCGACGGACAGCAAGAGGTTTTTCTAAGCCAGGAAAGCTCCAGTGTCACGACCTTGGGAAATCTGCACATCCTGCACGGAACCAACGATTCTTATGCAATCGTCTATTCCGGCAGCGCCATGGCTGCCTTGCTTGATTGGTCGCAGAAGCTTCCGCCGGATGTGAACAGCACCTCCGGAATGAATGGGCTTTTCTTGCGCGATATCGATATGGATGGCACTCCCAATCTTTTCTCAGGCTCGGGCAACCGTTTTTACGCGTATAAATTTGAAAACGATGATCTGGTTAAAGTGTGGAATTCCTATCCCACCAGCTATGCCGCGTCCCTTCTGGATGCCGGAAAAACCGGAACCGATTCCTTCAGGACACCATTCATCAGTTGCATCGACGGACATTCATTTCTGATCGATGCCACCGGCGATATAAAAGCCGACATTTCAATCGGGAGCTATTACGCCATGCCTATCGCCGCCGATTTGGGGAATGATGGGACGATTGAGATTCTGGTTCAAAATGCGATTGGTTTCATGAATGTACTGAATGCCGAAAATGCCACGCCCGATGTGGAACCTGTCATTGCATGGCGCCAACCCGGCGCAGGCAAATCCGCTAAATGGGGACGGAATTCTACGGCGTATGTGGATGATTATGATGGGGATGACAAAAAGGAAGTCTTCATTTCACAGGGAAATGATTTATTGATTTATGACTACAAAGGGCGCAAGAAACGCGATTATACATTCGAAAGCTACCCCTATGAATGGGTCACCGGTTATTTCAACGATGACAGCACCAAGGACCTGTTTGTAGCATTCAACGCTTTAGGCGGACACACCAATATCATTCATATTTATGATGGCAACGGAAACAAAGCCCCGCTCTGGACAAAGGATTATGGTCCATACAGCGGTTATGTGGTGATTTACGATTTCACCAAAGATGGTATCGATGATATCGTTTTGCGGGAGCATTATGATCTGGTCACACTGGATGGCAAAGACGGAACGCGCTACGGATTTTGTCCCGGGGCGTATTATCATACCCCGATCCTGATGGATGTCGATTTCAGCGGCAGCTACGAGGTGATCAACGGCGGCGGCTACATCGAAGTCTCGGTCAACAAGCTCTACAGCAGCGGGCGCAATATTTCGCAGATTTGGGAGCAGCCCACCGGTTACCTCGACTGCTACGCGCGTATGCCGGGCACTGCCGATGTGGACAATGACGGGCATGTCGAAATGGGCGTCAGCAGCACCAATGGCACGTTCGCCTGTTTCGATGCCTACAATGGAACTATCGAATGGACGTACGATCTCGGAACCACCGCCTCGGATATAATTTGTATGGATGCGGACAACGACGATCGCCTGGAATTCGTCTTCGGCGGACTGGATGGCTATTTGTACATCATGAATGGTGAAACCGATGTCACCAATCGTATCGAAGCGCAATTCGATCTCAACGCCCAGGTGGGCAGCCCCATCGCCGCGGATCTGGATGCGGACGGCGTCGCCGAGTTGCTGGTTACCACCTACGAT
>JAFGMA010000381.1 GCA_016927835.1 Candidatus Zhuqueibacterota bacterium
AATGATTGACGGCACTAATCGAATAATTCATTTTCAGATGAAATATTAGTTGCGAATTAATTCTGTCGCCGTTGAGGTCTGAAGTTAGCAACAAGAAATAATTCTAGGATTGAATCAATATGATATAATGCAGGAATTTATGAAGTTATATATTGCGCTTAATCTCGCCTATCGTACGCGTCGCTATCACGTTAGCATCCGTGCCAATCAGATTGCGTCTTAAGCATTCACCACAGGTAATCGGTGCTACTGCTTTTACCGTCCTGATGGATTTTATGATCTCACGCCATAATTGTTTTGGAACGGCTTTATCCGTACGGACGGGCAAAAAAGGTTCTTTTCCATTTTTAATCGGAATACAAAAAGTGACAATCCGACGGGGATCTGATATTTCCTGCTTTGCATATTGCGCACCGAGTTTGCACTCATTGCCTTCAACAATAATCGAGCTGTCTTCCGCTTGCGAAACGCGCAAACGACAACCATTGGGACAACTGATACATACCATCTCTTGAGTCATGCTTCTCGTCCTCCGGTTACTGCAATCTCAAGGCGTTCGTCCGTGCATTGAGCTAGCTGCTTGCTGCTTAATTTTATCGTCAGCATTTCCGACGGCAAAATGATTTTTTTGGAGATTCGTTTGAGCACGCTTTTACCGCAACGTACCTCAAGCACAACCTCCCGGCGAGGTTTAAAAGGTCGCATGAACAGCACCACATCTTCCATCGGATCTACAATTGAAGGCACGACGTAGCGGATGTTATGTCCGGGGATAACTTTAATCCGTGGTTTTGCTGCCTGTCCCCTGATAGACTGTGCAGCATATTGACCGCAGCGTTTCGCCTCTTCGGCAACATAGTCCGCCAGATCGTGAACATGCAACACGTTCCCGCATGAAAAAATACCCGGTACATTCGTTTGATAATCGCTGCCGACAATCGCGCCTTTGGTCGCATCCGAAATTTGCACACCCGCCTGCAAGGATAACTCGTTTTCAGGAATCAAACCAACTGACAGCAGCAGCAAGTCGCAATCAATCTTGAACGCTGTTTCAGGCAAAACACGCCCATTGCTATCAAGACGGCATACTTCGACAGCGCGCAGATGCCGATTACCGATAATTTTTGTTACCGCATGCGAAAGATGCAATGGGATATCGTAATCTTCGAGGCATTGCACAATATTGCGCATTAAGCCTCCCGGGAACGGCATAATTTCGATGACGGCTTTAACATGTGCCCCCACCCATGTAAGGCGTCGCGCCATGATTAAACCAATATCGCCGCTCCCCAGAATGACAACCTCTTTGCCCGGCAAATAACCATCCATATTGATGAATCGCTGTGCCAATCCGGCAGTCATTATGCCACCAGGGCGGGTTCCGGGCAAATTAATTTCACCGCGGCTTCGCTCTCGGCATCCCATGGCTAAAATGATCGCCCGCGAAGTGAGCTTCATTACGCCATGTTCCGGTGACAGGGCGACAACTTCCCGCTCCGGCGTCAAGCGCGTGACACATGTATCCAGGAATAAATCGATATCGCTGCTCAATACAGAATCCGTGAACCTCTGAGCGAATTCAGGACCGGTCAGTTCTTCTTTGAATGTGTGCAATCCGAATCCGTTATGCGGACATTGAAGCAAAATTCCACCAAGTGCCGGCTCTCGATCTAGAATGCCTACTTTCCCAATTCCATTTTCCTTTAACGCCAAAGCCGCAGACATGCCCGCAGTTCCGCCACCAATCACCAACGCATCGTAGGCAAATTGTTTCATGGTGCCTCCTCAAAAATTTTCCGTGCCAGAATTTCACTGCCGGCTCCCGACTTGGTTATCTTTTCGAGAGGGACACCTGTTATTTGATGGAGAATATGCATCACACGAAAAGTGCAAAATCCCCCCTGGCAGCGTCCCATACCGGCACGGGTGGCAAATTTAATGGCGTCCATGGTGCTATGTCCCGAATCGATGGCATCAACAACTTCCCCTTCTGAAATTTCTTCACAGCGACAAACCACCCGCCCATAATCGGCGCGTTGCCTCAATACCTGTTCGATTTGCTCTGGTGTCAATTCCCTGATTTTCACTCGCTTTTTGAGTTCTGGCATATAATTCGTTTTCTCAGTGAGCCGCAACCCGTCATCCAGCAACACATCGTGTATTTTTTCCGCTATCGCCGGCGAAGCAGTTAGTCCGGGCGATTGGATGCCGGCAGCCTGAATGAATCCGGGCAGTTTATCCGACATGCCGATGATAAAATCTTCACCCTCCGCAGCCGGGCGCAATCCGGCAAATGATGTGATGATATCTTTCGAACGAATTCCGGGTACCATCTTTTGTGCGTGCTGAAGAATTTGTTCGAGACCCTCGCGGCTGGTTGTGAGATCGTGTTTATCATCCACATCTTTTGCCGTGGGACCGATCATCATCGTGCCATCCACCGTCGGGATGATAAGTATTCCTTTGGACTGCGGTTGAGGAACAGGGAAAATAATATGGCTCACCAGTTTGCCCGCTCGCTTATCGAGGACATATTCTTCACCCTTTCGCGGTCGAATTCGAAATTCTTCAGCGCCAGCCATTCGGGAAATTTCATCTGCAAATACGCCAGCAGCATTCACAACGAATTGCGCCTGAAATAGCCGTTTCCCGGAAAAAACTGAAATGCCGTTGGTCCCTTTCCTGATAGAGGTTACCGGTGTCGAGGTGAAAAGCTCGACGCCATTTTTGACCGCATTTTCAACCAGGGCAAAACAATATTCATAAGGTTCGATGATGCCGGCAGTGGGTGCATAGAGCGCGCCATAGGCATCCTCACTGATGTTGGGTTCAAGCTCCCTGAGCCGTTCCCGCCCGATGATTTCCAGGTAATTTACCCCGTTTTCCAGACCCTGGCTGTACAAGTTTTCCACTTCGAGCATTTCTTCATTGGTGAATGCGACGACCAATTCACCGCAACGCCTGAATGGAACATTCAATTCACGCGTGAGCGAATCGAAGAGCGCATTTCCTTTCACGCTAAGCTGCGCTTTGAGCGTGTCGGGTTTAGCGTGAAATCCCGCGTGGATGATCCCTGAATTCGCCTTACTCGTCCCGAAAGAGACATCCGCTTCTTTTTCCAGCAAAGTGATTTTCAAATCATAGCGACAGAGTCTGCGGGCGATAGCGGCGCCTGTTACGCCGGCGCCAATAATGAGGATATCGTGGTGTGCCAAATTTCAGCCTCGATGAGTTAGCGGTACATTTTAAAATTCAACGAGAGAAGCAAGTTCAAAGAAAACGCTTTATAGAATTTTTAGAGTTCCTGAAGAATATCGTATTTTTGGGCACTACGCAAAATATATTTTTTTATTTGGAAAACAGCCACAAATCATGATGCAGCGCCTGTTATATAATTCTTATCCCTCTCGAAAAAAGATCTTTAAACATCCATGGATCGTTCTTTTTCTTTTCAAATTCCTCCTGAGTGTAGCAAAAAGCATCTACGTCCTCCAAGTCCGGGTATTTATCAAACTCGATACTTCGAAGAAAATATGGTCTTCTTTTAATCATGCGCATATTTTTAAATGCATCGGATATTATAATTAAATCAATATCGCTATATTTTCGCGGAACACCATAAACACGTGATCCCCAAAGCCAGAGTTCCGTTGGTTTGAATTTGTCTATTATTATATTCAACAGGGCGTCGAGAAATTTTTGTAGCGCCTGATCCTTTATTCTATTTTTCTGAATTTGGGTCATTTCAGTTCTTCCAAGATGATTCGTATTATTTCCCGCGCTTTGTTTAGTCCCTCTTTGGCATCGTCATCATCGCATAATTCAAACGGTGGCTCATCGTTCATGCCCGGGTAACGAAGCATGAAATAATATTCATCAAGCTCAATCAACAAATCGGATAATCTATCATGCATATTCACAAAAAGCGCGAGTTTTCTTAAACTGTGAATTTTTGGCGGTTCCTCACATTTCACTTTAATATAAAGCGCTTTTAAAATTTTTTCCACAGCTTGTTCACATGCGATAAGACGATAATCATAGATATGAAAACTATAATTTTTTTCTGCTACTTCAAGGTCATGCATTGCCTGCTGTTTCCAGAGGTCTATCTTTTGTTTATAATTCATACTCGATATAGACATGAATTGATTTTATTACGGGGTAAGGAATATATATTTTGTAATCAAATGTAATTAAACGAGGATAAAATGTCAAGGATAAAATTAGGCGTGAGACAGGTCAAATTCGCTGAAAAACAATACACCTGGAACGAAAAGGACTTAAAACAACGTAATCGCCCAACTGAGCGACATATTTATCAGGTAGGAAGGCAAAATGCCCAGGATAAGCACGAGTGCGGCGGTTATGCCCAACGAAACGGCAGCAGGAAGGCTCCCGGTTTTTTCAAATTTGATTTTTTGCTCTTCGGGATCGGGTGTTTTCAAATACATCACGATGATCACATTCAAATAGAAATAAAGTGCCACCAGACTTGCCAGCAAAGCGATAACCGCGGTGACAATCATTCCGCCATGAATGAGTTCCATAAAAATCTGCAATTTTCCTACGAAGCCAACTGCCGGCGGAATACCGGCTAACGAAAACATGGCAATCGCCATCGATGCGGCTGCGAGTGGATGCCGGCGCGCAAGGCCCTTCAAATCGTCCAGCGTCTCGCAATAGACTTCTTTATGGGTCAAATAGACCAAAACACCGAAAGCCAATAAGTTCATAAAAATATATCCGATACCATAAAACAGCACCGCCTGGATTGCATCCAGAGAATGCGACATTGGTGCCACCGCAAGCGCCATGTAACCGGCGTGTGCGATAGAGGAATACGCCAGCATGCGCTTGACATTTTTCTGCACAATGGCGACGGTATTTCCATAAATCACGGTAATCAGGGCAAAAAATGCTATCATGCGCGAAAGAATGCTATCGAAAAATCCGAGTTTTGCTGCACCACTAAACACCTTCAAAATGACTGCAAAGGCTGCCAATTTCACAAACACACTCATATACGCGGTGATCGGTGTACTGGCGCCCTCGTAAACATCCGGTGTCCATGCATGAAACGGCACCATGGATACCTTGAACGCGAGCCCGACGAAAACCAATGTCAATCCTAATCCAATCAAAAGGTTCTGGGTATTGAATGTAACATTTTGGGATGCACTGACGGCTTTCGAAATGCTTGCCATAACTTCCGAGATCACCAGGCTACCGGTGGCGCCATAGAGAAAAGATATTCCAAGCAGCAAAAAGGCGGAAGAAAAGCCGCCGAGTAACACATATTTAATAGCGGATTCGCCGGCGCGTGATCCGTACCGTTTCAGCGCGACCAATCCATAAATCGGGATGGACATCATCTCCAATCCCAAAAAGACGACCACAAAATTTTCAGCGCATATTAGTGTTATACCGCCCAATAAAGAGAATAGCAAAAGAACATAATAATCTGCCCCGGGAATGTCTTGAGAAGACAGGTATCGGTATGAAAGTAAAACTGCAAAAAATCCCGCCAACATCAAGGCGAATTTTCCAAGGTATACGCCCCCGCCGCCCTTTAGAGAGTTATTAAGAAGAATAGCTTCTTCTCCGACTGTATTAAGACTCAGAACATAAACTATAACAATAAGAGACGCCATGCCGATAGCAGCCAGCCAGCCGGCTTGCCGATTCCGACGCTCAAAATCAGCCCGGTTTGTCGATGCAAAAACTGGTTTTTTCTTGAATACTTCGACTAAAATGAAGATAAGTATCAAAGCAAGCAAACCAAATTCACCTGTGAGAAAACGAGGAGAGAATGCTATTTCATTCATTTAAAAGTCCACTTAATTGATTTATCTCTTTATGACTTGATTAATTCCCGGCTTCTCTAAATAGAGTTTGGGAACCTGAAACTATAATTTTGTACAGTTGAAATTTCTAGTATATTTGCAATACCTTTTGTGGCATAAACATGTGTTGCCAATCTCACTTACATTCTAGCGTATTTCATCCGGAATATTTTTCGTGAGCAAACGCGTTTTGTCCGGCATGCGGCTTTCAGGCTGGTAATGCTTTTCAATGCTCGCGGTTGTCTTCGGTCTGGTTAAATAATAGTCTACGCTTGGCTTCATTTTATTTAGTGATGCACTCGGATAAATGCCGATCCAGAAAACTGCGACGATGAAGGGAATCAGCACGATGCCTTCTCTTAGAGATAGATCCTTCAGACTCTTATTTTCTTCATTATCAAGCGGACCGAAGAAGACGCGCTGTACCAGCCACAGCATATAATAAGCACCTAAAATCACACCGCTGGTGGCGAACACCATAAGAACCAGGCGGAACGCATTTTCGGTAGCGAGAAAATTCGCCCAGGCGCTTTTAAAGCTGCCCAGCAAAATCAAGAATTCACCGACGAAGCCATTGGTTCCGGGCAGCGCAACCGACGAAAGCGTGATAATCATAAAGGCAACGCTGAAAAAAGGCAATTGCCGGGCGATTCCGCCATACTCTGATATTTCGCGCGTATGGCGTCGTTCGTAAATCATGCCCACCAATAAAAAGAGGGCGCCGGTCGAAATTCCATGATTCACCATTTGCAAGATCGAGCCCTGGATGGCTTCGGCATTCATCGCGAACAAGCCTAACATGACATAACCGAGATGGCTGATCGACGAATAGGCAACCAGTTTTTTAATATCAGTCTGAACCAGCGCCAGGCAAGCACCGTAAACGATACCGATGACAGCCAGCGTCTGAAGCAATGGCGTGAAATAGACCGCTGCATCACTGAATAGTGGAATTCCTAACCGAATAAAGCCGTATCCGCCCATTTTCAGCAAGATTCCGGCAAGAATCACAGAACCCGCAGTCGGCGCTTCAACGTGGGCATCGGGCAACCAGGTATGAAACGGGAACATGGGAACTTTGATGGCAAACGCAAGTCCGAATGCCAGGAATAAAACAAGCTGCGTATTTAGCGGGATGGTGAGTTGCATCAATGCATCGTAGCCGAAGGTGAATGAACCGAGCTGCTCTTTTGCGAGCAGCGCCAGGTAAATGATTCCCGCCAGCATCATCAGGGAGCCGATGACCGTGAATAAAACGAATTTGATAGTTGCATAGAGCCGGTTCTCGCCGCCCCAGATACCAATCAGGAAAAACATCGGAATCAACATGAGTTCCCAAAAAATGTAAAACAGGAACAAGTTGAGCGCAACGAAAGCACCAAGCATGGTCGATTCGAGAATAAGCAGCCAGATATAATATTCCTTTTTGCGATGCTGGATATATTTGAACGAGCTCAAAACAGCGAATGGCACCATGCAGGTCGTGAGCATAAGCAGCAAAATAGTGATGCCATCAATGCCAACATGATAAAATAGCCCGAATTGAGGTATCCAGCTTATCTCCTCTGTCAATTGGTATGTCGGGATCTCGCTATTGAATCCAAAATAAATAAATAGCGAAAGCACCAGCGCCAGACCCGACACGCCCAGAGCAATCCACCCGAATATGGATGCAGAACTTTGTTTTGGCTCGCGTTGATTATCGGGTATCAACATCATCACAACCGAACCGATCACCGGTATTAATAGAACCCACGAGATGATTCCCATAATTTCTCCGGAATACGATAAAAACCACAATGTCATTTACAGTATATTCAAACGCCCACTGATATATCAGGCTATTAATCTGAATGTCATGTCATTTACAGGATTAACAGTGCGAAACCAATGGCGACTGCCACACCGCACACCATATAAAAGCTATACGTCTGGATATTGCCGCTCTGAAAAAAGGCTCCGATATGCGCTACCTGCCGCCAGCCTTTGCCCAGTCCATTGGCGATCCCATCGATCGTTTTCTTGTCCATGTATTTGAGAAAAACGATATCAGAGAGTTTCAACAACGGATTGTAAATCAGCATTTCATAAATTTCATCGACCCAGTACTTGTTCCAGAGTGCTTTTTTCAATCCGGTGTACGTGGCAGGATCAGGCAATTTTTCTTTAACTTCGCGATAAAGGCTTCTGGCGATTAGCCAGCCGGCAATCGCAATAACGACTGACACAATCATCAAGCCGATTTCAACGGAATGACTGTATTCGATTTCAACATGACCATATTTTGAAGCCACAGGGTGCAACCAGTGATGAAATGCATTTATATCAACACCGCCGCTTAATAATTCAGGAATACCAATCCAGCCGCCGATGACGGAGAGAGCAGCAAGAATCATCAGGGCGATGGTCATTGTTTTCGGCGATTCGTGCAAATGATGCTTTTGTTCCTCAGAAGCACGGCATGTTCCCAGAAACGTCAAATATACCAGGCGAAACATGTAAAATGCTGTGAAAAGCGCAGCGATGGCGCCAAGTACCCATACGAAAATTGAACCGCGCTCGGACGCGAAAACACTCAACAAAATTTCATCTTTGGAGAAAAAACCTGCCAGAGGTGGAATTCCGGCGATAGCCAGTGTCGCGAGCAAAAAGGTGATAAACGTGATGGGCATATATTTTTTCAAGCCGCCCATGTATCGGATATCCTGTTCGCCGCCCATGGCATGAATCACGCTGCCCGAACCCAGGAAGAGACAGGCTTTGAAAAAGGCGTGGGTCATTAAATGGAAAATTCCGACCACAAACGCGCCGGCACCCATTGCCATGAACATAAATCCCAACTGGCTGACTGTGGAATACGCCAGTACCTTTTTAATATCATTTTGAACGAGAGCGATTGAGGCTGCAAAAATCGCGGTCAAGCCACCCACCCAGAGAATGATCGCCATCGCCACCGGGGCGGCAACGTACAACCCTGAAAAACGGGCAACCATATACACGCCGGCGGTCACCATCGTTGCGGCGTGAATTAATGCCGATACCGGCGTCGGACCTGCCATGGCATCGGGCAGCCAGACGTAAAGCGGAATCTGTGCTGATTTTCCGGTTGCACCGATAAACAGGCATATTGCGCTGACATTGGTCCAGAAAAAGGATAGATTATTTTCCCCGTGGAAATATTGGTTGATGGTATCAATCTTGAGCGAACTGACATGGGCGAAAATAAGAAACATACCCAGCAGGAAACCAAAATCGCCGATGCGGTTGGTAATGAAGGCTTTTTTGCCGGCAATCGCTTTTTCTTCGTCAGTGTACCAAAAGCCGATGAGAAGATAGCTGCAGAGACCGACGCCTTCCCAGCCGACGAACATCAGCGGCATGGAATCGCCCAGGATCAGCAGCAGCATGGCGAAGACGAATAAATTCAGGTAAGAAAAATAGCGCACGCTTGACTTGTCGCCATGAATGTAGCCAATGGAATAGAAATGGATGACAGCGCTGACACCGGTGACGACCAACAACATCACTGCCGATAAATGATCAACCAAAAAGGTGATATCCAACTGCAGCTTGCCAACATCGAGCCATTGAAACATCATGCCCTGCACCGACTCCTTGCCAGCTAGATCGACGAACACCACCCACAGCGAAAGCACAAAGGAGGTGAAAACGGTGCAAAACGCAATGATTCCGGCGGTGCGCTCACCATAAATATTTCGTCCGCGATTCGCGTTGACAGCAGCTACAAGTCCGTTTGTTGCTGCCCCCGCTAGCGGAAGCAGGACGATTGCAAACAGTAAATAATTTGATTCCATAGTCACATTTCTTTTTTAGCTCAACTTCATTAATCTGCGTTTGTTCGAAAAATGATTAGATACCGTTATCGCAAACCTGACGGGCGGCAGAACGATTTAGCCTTTTTCTTCAGTATACGTTTCGACGCCGATTGTGCCGGTACGTCTGAATAGACGCACAATGATTGCGATGCCTACAGCGACTTCACACGCAGCAACAACAAAAATCATCAGTGCTAGTATTTGTCCATCATGATTTTGATGCAGCGTCGAGAAATAGATCAGGCTCAGGTTCACCGCATTTAGCATGAGTTCCACTCCCATCAGCATGTGGAGCAAGGTTCGTCGGTATATAAATGCAATGCTTCCCAAAGAGACCAAAATGAGTACTACCGAGAGCGTGAAAAAACCCCCGTTACTTCCGAGAAATTTGGCTAATTCTGGCGTCATGATTTATTTCGACCTTTCCAATCCAATTGAACGATTGCAATAACCGCGACGATAGCCGCGAATAGCAAAGTAGATACATATTCGAATGGGAAAACATACTTTTTCAGCAAACTCGAACCAATTTCCGAAACCGATCCGAATTCTTTTGCCAGCGGCATTTTCGATGCACTCAATGCTGTGAAGTCATTTGAAGCGCCTACGCCGAAGTCGAAAAGCCTGTAAATGAAGAATCCCACCAAAATCAAAATTATCGGCGCGCCGACATAAAAAAATGGTGAGAACACTCTGCCAAAATCTTCGCTGCGGATATCCAACAGCATAATAATATAGATGATGAGTACCATAATTGCGCCTGCGTAGATGATCACCTGAAACACAGCAATCGCATGCGCGGCTAGAATAGCATACATTCCGGCGAGTGAGAGCATCGTCAGCAGCAATCCCAGGGCGCCCCGTATGGGGTGTCTCGCCATTACCAATATGATACCTCCGGCAACTGCGACGGCACCTAATATAATGTACATTATAACGTTAAAATCCATTAATCGGTATCCTTTCTCTTACAATCAGTGGCAAAGAACCAATTGGTTTACTGGCTTTTGCCTCAAAGTTACCTTCTTTGCTCACCACCTGCCAGTGACTTTGCTATGCGGCAGCAGAAGGATTGTACCCGTGAACCACATCATCGTTAACGGTCTTATCCCAATTCAAGAGCGTTTCCAGATCATAAATCATTTTAAATCGGTCATAGCCGACCAGATCATCGGTAGCTGCCACCATTCGGATGGCGTCTACCGGGCAGGCATCCACGCAAAATCCGCAAAAGATGCATCGGCTGACATCGATATTAAATACACTGGGTCGTTTCTGTATATTCGGATCTTCGCTTTCCTCGGCAACGATTTCGATGCAGACAGCGGGACATATCGTCGCGCACATCTGGCAGGCAACACATCGCGGCGCACCATTACTCCGCTGCACCAGCACATGCCGACCCCGATTATTCGGAGACAAATCAGGTCGATTTTCTTCCGGATACAGGACGACACAGCCTCCCTTGCGAAACGTTAGCCATTTCCACAGATTCCGAAAAAAATGCTTGGAGGTGATCAGCAAACCCCGGGCTACTTCTTTTAAATAAATTTGATCGAGTAATGAGCGCTTGTTTCGATCAAGATATGTCATATCAGGAAAATCTGGTAGCTGCATTTATACGTACCTCATCAACTATTTGCCATGCTATCCTTTTGAGGAAATAGCCTTTTCATCATAGTAAGGAAACGATGATTATCGTTACAATCAAATTCACCAGCGATAACGGCAGAAGCCCTTTCCAGCCTAAATTCATCACCTGGTCATACCTGAACCGGGGCAAACTCCAACGAATCATCTGCAATAACCAGCAGAAAAAGAGCACTTTACCGATAAATGATACTAACTGAAGGATTACCACCGTGGCATGCGCCAATTCCCAACTGCCTCCCCAGGGAAATTGGAATCCGTCTGCATAAAGCCAGGGAACCGAATAACCGCCGAAAAAGAGCGTGGTGAGCAAAACCGCAACGAGTGCAATTTCAATAAATTCCGCAAACATGAACATCAATGCTTTAAATGCAGAATATTCGGTGAAGTACCCGGAGATAATTTCGGATTCAGCTTCGGGCAGATCGAAAGGTGCTCGTTTGTTTTCCGCGGCTGCCGCCGTCATAAACAAAATGAATGCCACCGGTTGAACAAAAATACCCCATGCGTGTGTATCTTGCCAGACGACAATTTCCCAGATATCGACTTCCTGATAGATGAATATCAATCCCAGCAGCGAAACGCCCATTGCGATTTCATACGAAATCATCTGCGCCGCCGCCCTGAGTCCGCCAATCATGGAGAATTTATTATTCGAAGACCATCCGGCAACGATCGCCCCGAAAATTCCCATGCCACCCATAGCAAATATAAATAGCAATCCGACATTCAAATTAGCGACCTGAACCGGAAACGTATAATTCGGCAAATTTTCTGCAAAATATTCGGGTAACCACGGAATCCATTTCAAATACCACACATTGAAAAATTCCGCCAGCTTCACTTCTCCTGCAAACGGAATCACCGCAATCGAAACGACCACCGGTATAAATGCCATGAAGATAGCCAAATTATACATCAAAAAATCATAAGCTTTGGGCTTAAAATTCTCTTTGACGATATTTTTAGTGGCATCTGCAATATTATTCACAAAACCCCAGAATGTGAGCTTGCGCCCTCCCGGAAGCGGAATCCCCGCTCGATTGGCACCGATTCGATCCTGCATCTGTGCGGATTGTTTACGTTCGGACCAACTCATGACAGCGCCCATCAGAAACATGAAAACGAACATGCAGACAACCAGGAATAAATCAGTCCAAAAATTTACAACATTGATCCCCAAAAACGTAGCATCCATTTTTTGCCTCTTCGTGCCTTGGAATATTAGAAAACGCCGAATCTGGTATCCGGACTTTCTGGAATCTCGTTACTGCTTAATAACATTTTGAAATATAATTGCATCGAGCCAATCAATCCTATGAAGCGCTATTTTTCTGCACTTCAGCCACTGTTCTGCCAATCGGTTCGACTTCGAGCGCTTTCAGCAAATCGACGAAGAACGCCAGATCCTCGAAATTATCATCGCCTTTCAATGCGCGGCGGAATGTCTGCACGATGCCATCGCAATTGGTGAAAGAACCGTACTTTTCCGCCGGCGTTCGTCCGGCTAGCGCCCATTTAGCTTTCGATGAGATTGCGTCGATGACCGTCGAAAGCGCTAAAATATTTGTCTTTTTAATTTTATCCGCCGGGAAATTGGCTCCCCATACAAATACGGTTTCCAAGCTTTTTTCAGCGAATGCCGATGCCGGCTGCGCCTTCGGAAAAATCTTTTTAATCCCGGTCAGGTTGGGCGTTTTATCGGCTGTGATGAGTAAATCATCGCTTTCAACTTCTTCTCTTCCTTCTTCCCATTCCCGGTCGGATTTGTGATAAACCTGCTTGATGCCGAGATGATCGATGAGTTGCCGCGCGAGCAGCAGTTCTTCATTCGTGGCGTGCGAGGACAAAACAACGGCGGTTTTGGCTGCGCTTTCCTTCAGCGAGCCGGCAACCGCTCCCACAAAATCTTTATATTCAACCGGCTTCTGATCGATCTGCGCGCCTGTCAAACGTGTATGTTCGCCGGATGAATCCAGGTAAAAATCACGACCGAAATCGCACATCCATCGCTGGTTGACCTGGCTATTTTCGCGCGGAAGGATGCGATAGATTTCGTTATCTTTATGCTGAATGCGAATATTGCAGCCGCGTGAACATCCGGCACAAATCGACTCGGTATCGTTGAGATTCCAGACGCGCTCTTTGAAGCGAAAACGGCGGCTGGTGAGTGCGCCAACCGGACAGATATCGGTAACACAATAGCTATAGGGATCATCGAACACATCATTCGGGGCAAGCGCAACATAAGACAAATCAGCGCGTTTGATGATACCTAATTTACGGGACTTGCTGATTTCATGCGTGAAACGAACGCAGCGTGAGCAGGTGATGCAGCGTTCCGCATCGTAAATGATGCGATCGCTGAAAATAAACAGCTTTTCTTTGGCAACTTTTTCTTCATTGAAATGTGATTTCTCACCGGAATATACCATGTACTGATCCTGCAGCATGCATTCACCGGCTTTATCGCAAATAGGGCAGTCGAGCGGATGATTGATCAGCATAAATTCCAGGATCGCTTTTCGCGTTTCAATGACCTCCGGGGCATTAGTCCACACCACCATGTCTTTGGTCACGGGCGTCATACAGGCAGGTTCAAGTTTGGGACGCTTTTCGATCTTGACGAGGCACATCCGGCAATTGCCGCTGGGAGACAGCTCTTTCAAATAGCAAAAACGCGGAATATAAAACCCATATTGCTCGCAAGCATCGATCAGAAGGGTTCCTTCCGGAACAGATATTTTTTTATCGTTAACTGTGATTGTGACGTATGTGCTCATAAGAATCAAACCCTCTGCTGAAAGCGGGTGAATTTGCCGCCAAAGGGGCAGCGGCGCTGTTTGACATGTTCTTCAAACTCGTCTCGGAATTGCTTTACAAAACTGTCTATCGGACCACAAGCTGCATCCCCGAGTGGGCAAATCGTAAATCCTGCAATATGCTTTGTAATTCGGGTTAATTCGTCAATATCTTCCATTTTCCCGTTGCCGGATTCGATGCGCTTGACGATTTTATACAACCAACCGGTTCCCTCACGGCATGGTGTGCATTGTCCGCAGGATTCGTGGTGATAAAAATGCGCCAGCACTTCCAGCGTTTTAACCATGCAGGTACCTTCGGCAATAACCATGACTGCGCCAGAGCCCAGGCTCGATCCGGCAGCCGATATCGATTCATAATCCAGTTTCAATTTTTCGCACTGCTCTGCTCGCAACACGGGTGTGGAAGATCCACCGGGGATGACGGCTTTCAGCTTGCGCCTATCGACAATGCCTCCGCATTGCTTGCTCAGCAGTTCCATCAGCGGATATCCCATTTCGACTTCGTAAACGCCGGGCTTCCGCACATGTCCGCTGACGCAAAACAATTTTGTGCCGGAAGATTTATCGGTGCCAATTTTATGATAGGTATCGCCGCCGTGCTGGACGATGTACGGAACAGATGCGAGTGTTTCTACATTATTAATAATTGTCGGGCAGCCGTATAAGCCTTCAACCGCAGGAAACGGGGGCTTGATGCGCGTCTGTCCTTTTTTCCCTTCGATTGAATTCATCAATCCGGTTTCATCGCCGACAACATACGCTCCGGCGCCGCGATGAACCGTGATGTGGGGAATATAATCAGTTCCGTTCAGTTTCTTACCGAGGTAACCGGCTTGATATGCTTCATCCACAGCCGCCTGTACCCGACGCACTGCAAAACCATATTCACCTCGAATATAAATATACGCATGCGCCGCATGGATCGCAAAAGCGGAGAGAACGATTCCCTCAATCAATTGATGCGGATTTTCTTCGAGGATAACCCGATCTTTGAATGTACCTGGCTCGCCTTCATCGGCATTGCACAACAGGTAGGTGGGTTTCCCGGTATCTTTTGCCAGGAAGGACCACTTCAATCCCGCCGGAAAACCTGCTCCACCGCGACCGCGTATGGCGCTTTTTTTGACTTCATTCAATACATCATCCGGCTGGAATTTTTTTCCCGCCTGCGCCAATGTTTTATAGCCATCCCGCGCCAGGTAGCTCTCCAGCGTGTGGCTTTTGCCATTGCGTTTGTAATTCAGTAAAATCTTTGTATCTGCCATGTATTTACTCAGATTAGCTCGTTATTCCAACGATTAAGTGATTGAAAAAATTATCGGTATTCGGGAAATTGCTGGGACACTTGTTCCTGCTCTTTGCCGTTCGCCAAATCTTCCAGAATTCTATCGACTTTTTCGGTATCCAGCAATTCGTAATAATTTTCACCGACTTGCATCATCGGACCGGTTCCGCAGGATCCCAGGCATTCCGCGGTTTGCAGCGTAAACATGCCATCAGCAGTGGTTTCGCCAACTTTAATTTTCAATTTTTTGCAAATATGTGCAACAATTTCTTCGCCGCCTAGATGCGAACATGTCATATTGCAACAGACTTCCAGTATGTATTTGCCTTTTGGGGCTTCGTTAAACATTGAGTACCACGATCTCACTTCTTGCACCCAGATCGGAGGTACTTCCAGTTCATCGGCAATGAGCTGCACCGCATCCTCCGAAATCCAACCTTCGCGCTTCTGAATCATCCACATCAACGGCAGGATGAGCGAACGCGCATCGGGATAGCGGCTTCGAAGGGCTGCAATTTCTTTTTTTTCTGATTGAGTAAAATTCATTCTATCGCCCTGGACATTGATCATAAAAATGTATTCGTGGGGAACTGCATTTACCGTTTCTAATAGTCTCGATTTTGATTCCCTCCCTGGCAAGGCGTTCATCGGGATTGATTCGCGCAAACCAGGGATAGTCACCTCATCGGTCGCATTCTCCCCCCACCATATTCACCGTAGCAAATGTCGGGATAATATCCGCAAGTTGATGCCCGATGATTATTTTATCAAATGCGCCCATTATCAGGAAACTCGGTGGGCGGATATGCACGCGATACGCTGTTCCGGTGCCATCCGAAACTACAAAAAATCCGAGCTCGCCATTACCGCCTTCAACAAAATGATAAAGCTTACCTTTCGGCGGCTTCGGTCCGTCGATGACAACTTTGAAATGATTTATCAAGCCTTCGATGGAGCCGTAAACTTCTGTCTTTTCAGGAAGATGCGCCTGGTAATCATCGGTATTGACAGTACCTGCCGGCATTTTTTCGATGCATTGCAAGCAGATTTTTATCGATTCCTCGATCTCACGCATTCGCACATAATAGCGATCGTAATTATCACCGTACTTGCCAACGGGCACCTCCCACTCCACTTCATCATATTTCAGATACGGCGTTACTTTGCGAATATCGTATTTCACGCCGCTGCCGCGCAAAAACGGTCCGGTGATGCCACAATTGATAGCATCTTCTGCACTGATTTGACCAATACCTTGCACTCGATCCAGAAAAATACGGTTTTTATCCAGCAATCCGTGCACATCTTTGAGCAGCGGGAAATTTCCCAGCAAAATCTCTTTGCAGCGTTTCAGCCAGTCATCGGTGACATCCTTTGCCAAGCCACCAATCCGCGCGAAACTCGTCATAAGACGTGCGCCGGTTGCATGATTCAGGTGTTCCCAGATATAATCACGCGCCTGAACCAGGTAGAAAAAGGGCGTTGCCGCGCCGCTTTCATTGGCGAGTGCCGCCTGGCATGTATAATGATCGCCGATGCGCGCCAGTTCAGCAAATAATGTACGCAGCCAGGCACAACGCTCGGTTATTTCGATACCGAACAATTTTTCGATTGCGGCAACATAGCCAAAATTATTGACGCAGGTTGAAACGTAATTCAATCGATCGGTATAGGGAATTGCCTGGATATAATTCCGGTTTTCCATCATCTTTTCTGCGCCCCGATGCAGGTAGCCGCACTCGACATCGATATTGGTGATCGTTTCGCCTACGAGTTCGGTGATCAGTTGAATCGTCCCGTGCATCGTGGGGTGCGATGGACCAATGTTGAGGATTGTCGGCTCATCGCGTGGTCCTTCAATGGGATTTTCGGGAACCGGTTTAAAAGCATCTTTGAGTTTATATTTAGCAGGAACTTCAGCCATTATCATTCTCCAACGTTCTGAATTCAAGTCTCGGCTGTTCGCCCATAACAGGATAATCTTTCCTCAAGGGGAATCCCTCAAATTCTTTATAAAGCAGAATACGGCGCAAGTCAGGGTGATCTTTGAATTTAATGCCAAACAGATCCCAGACTTCGCGTTCCTGAAAGTGAGCCGATTTCCACCATTTGTAGCTGCTGACGACTTCCGGGTGCTCCCCTCCACAACTGGTGATGATCCGGACGCGCTTATTTTTTGAAAACGAGTAAAAATGGTAAACCAGATCGAAACGTGTTTCCGAAAGCAAATCTTCTTCGCGTCCCGTATGATTCGGCTTCTCAGCATAATCACTGGAAAGATAATCCACCGCCGTGATATCCACCAGCATTTCCATCGGATAGTCTTTATTGTTTTTTATAAATTCGAAAACATCACTCAATTCTTCGGACGGAATCCAGACATTGGGCTGTTCGAATTGCTCTTCATAAGTCGCATTGGGAAATTTATCGAAAAATGCCTGAAGATCGTTTTTTAATAACCATTGCGTGGTCATCGATTCTTTCCTTAACGTTGATTGTCTTGATTTTGGTCAGCAACTGCTGAAATAAAACAGGTCCTCGCATCAGGCGATGCCGGGGCAGGCTAAAAAACCTGTTTTGAGTTGCGCACTTTCTCCTGCAATTTAATAATTCCATCGACGATCATTTCGGGGCGCGGCGGACATCCCGGAATATACACATCGACGGGGATGATGCGGTCGCAGCCTTGCACGGTGGCGTAATTTCTATAAAAACCTCCGCTGACAGCACAGGCACCGATGGCAACGACCCATTTGGGCTCTGCCATTTGCTCCCATATTCGGCGGAGAACGGGCGCTTGCTTATTGGTGATCGTCCCGATAATCATCAACATATCGGCTTGCCTGGGCGTATACCGGGGCCAGGCAGCACCGAACCGGTCGGTATCATAATGGGCTGCCGGTACCGACATGAATTCGACGCCGCAACACGCTGTACCGAATATGTAGGGCCAGAGTGAATAACTGCGCGCCCAGCCAATAAATTTATCGAGCTTCGTTAAGACAACGTTTGATGATAATTCTTGTTCAGATTTATCCATAATTTTCAGCTTACCTCCACTCAACCGCTTTTCTTCGGTAAACATATATCAAAGCGATAATTAAAAAAAACAGGAAGATGAATATTTCAATATAAGCGATTGGTCCAATTTTACGGGCGACAATTGCCCAGGGGTATAGCAGGATGACTTCCAGATCGAAAAGCACAAACAGCAGCGCAATCAGATAATATCGAAGACTCATGCGCCGGTTGTTTTCCTGGAGCAGGTCCGAACCGCACTCGAAGGGAATATATTTCGAGGGAAAATCTTTTCTTTGCTTTGCTTTGGGTCCGAGCCAGGCATTCAGGATCAGGATGACACCGACTACGAAGGCGGAAAAAAGAATCAGAAGGAGTACTGGCAAATACTGATCGGTCATTGAGGATTCTCCTCAAGTTACAATATCAATACTTCGATTAGAAAATCATTGAGGGGTGCGAACAACTGTCAGAGCTATTTTGTTCGCTTCAGTTCACAATTTTAAAAAATCTGTACCAGAAAAAGCGCGCCGACAATTTTTACCCGCTCCCTTAAAAACATGCCTGTGATATGAGCGTTTCACCGCAATTAAATACATAGCACATTATCCGCTAGAGATCAATGACTGTGAAATTCCGGGAAATAATGGTATTTTAAGGGCTTGTAGTTGGCAGGTATCCGCGATGAACGGCGCATTTTGCCGACCGATGCGTTGGCTGCAGTGCGCAAAACTGTTTTTTAATTTGTAATAACGATTCAGTTCAATGTGACGATTTTTGGAATTCTCGCTTTTTGGCTTCATCATTTGGTCGTGAGTTTTGCCTTGTTCAATCAAAGAGTTAAGAAAATACCCGTTTCAGTTTTCAGGCTTCGATTTCAATTTCCGGTTCAGACTCAATACTCAAAATTTCTGTCTCATCGCCAAATTCTTGCATCATATTCGTCATCGCATCGGTACTATCTATCTATGCTTCAGGAAATAAACTTCATTTTGGGGAGAAAACTAAATCTTTGTATGCTCGAAAAATATGGTAGTATATATATGAAATATATCTGAAATTGTCAAGTCTTTTTTTGAATTATTGGTAACAGCCGCATCGAATGGATTGGGATAATTTTGAGACAGGCTGAAGTGCTGCGGTATCAATTGCGCCATCTGCGTTTCATCATACACAATAATCCCACGGGCTTTGCTCAAACCCGCCTTCCTTTTAATGGCTGTATATTCAACCGAACCAGAAATGATGTATCCATATCTGCTTTTTTGAAATTTACCAGACTGTTGAATTTGATCGGTTGAATAGAAACCAGTTGGTTCGTATTATCCGCATCGTGCAAATTCAATGTCAATAGAGGCTTATTCCAATCGTCAGAAAAGCCTGCCGGATGTGTAAAATTGCGCGTATGGATCGTAAATAGAAAATCCAAATTGTCCGCATTTTCAGAGACTAAAAATGAACCACTATCGAGCATTCGTTCGGGCGCGGTCGTGCTGTCGATGGGTGCGAAATCGAGTTGTTGTTGGCTGCCGGCGCTGCTCAAATTCATGGCTTCCATTTCCAGCGTAAATTGACCGTCAAATGGCTGTTTGCCTTGGGCTGAATAAGCCAAATCGATATCCGCCCGACGATAATAGTGATAGGTTACAATGTCTGAACTGAGTACCAGGAAAAACAGGAAGGTACGTTCAGACCTCAACGGCAATAGATATAATTTCAATAAAAATAATGATGATAATATTTTCAATTCGCA
>JAFGMA010000036.1 GCA_016927835.1 Candidatus Zhuqueibacterota bacterium
GACCGGTTCGGTTTAAAAATCGCTGCTCCCCCAGAACCCGAACGCTTGCTTTTTGGGCTAAATGCTTACTTTTCGGACGGACTCTAACTGGTGTTCCAAAATTCCCGTTTGGGAATCCTGGGGGCATTGCAAAACATGTAAAGAGCCAATAATTGAGGCATTACTATTAAATAGCATTTTTTACTTGACTTTATAACAAATGTATAGTATACTTACACATCAAGATTCATTCTGTCCGCAGAACAACGTTAAGGAATGACTTGCTTCAACCTGAATTATCCTTTTTTAAAATTCAAGATGTGAGCGTTCATTATCTAATTCAGCAAATATTCAAAGCGACAGGATTCTGCAAAATAAAGCTTAAGCCGGCTTTGATTGAATGATTAAAATTATCGTCATAATGACTTCATGGTGAATTGAGTCGAACCATGATAACTCTATAAAAGTGTGTACCTTGCATACGTATTTCAAACCTGAAAAAATGGAGGAAAAATGAAGTTAAGCACACGCGTCCAGGGAGATGTCGCTATCCTTGAAGTAAGTGGGTCAGTTTTGGGCGGTTCAGATGCACAAACTTTCAGCGATGAGATTCACAATTTGATCGATCAAGGCGTGGTAAACGTCGTTGCCGATTTGTCAAAGGTATCCAGAATGAATAGCTCGGGTTTGGGTATTCTCATCTCGAATTACACCACCCTCAAAAATCGGAATGGCAATCTCAAATTGGCGAACGTCAATAAATTGATGAAAGGTATTTTAGTACTCACCAAGCTGGATAGTGTTTTCGAAAATTACGAGACAGTTGAACGGGCGATTCACAGCTTCTAAGCCTTGCGGTTAATTCGAAATATGAGTCTGCACCGCATCCATGAAAAATATCGTCAGGTTTCATTATAATTGCCAGCAGATCCTTCCATAGAGGAGCAAAATCATCCCATCGTGAAATCAGGTTCACTGAAAACTCCTTGCGAATGAATTTCAATTTAGACTCCAGGTACGACATAAAATTGTATAGTTGCCTCGTTCGTATCAACGGATAGCCAATAATGTCGTTTCTGGAATCCAAAGCATCGCACGATGGGATTTTTTTGCGAGGCGAACCTGCAAACGCTGGCACGCATTTAAGTCACAAAATTCTGTTTTCCTTACAAGAGCAGCGTTGATCGCATCCGCCGCATTTTATCTTTTTCTAAATCGATAAAAATGAATATGTTACAGAGGCATCTCCGCGATTAACTGAAAACCTGATGTTTAATCGCACAAAGCGGTGATTGATTCATAAGCTGTAACATCTGATCCATTTTTCCGTTAGTATCAACAACCGAATGCAGAGATTTTTGCCCCCTGGGTGAAAATTGCCTGATGCAGGCTTGCACATTGATTTTTCCCTGCAAATATGCCAGGGACGAGCCCTGACTCTTGTAAGCCAAATTTTTTAGCCGGGATACATTTCCCGACACTGCTTCGGTTCGAGCTTTGTGGTATCAATGTATTTACTCGAGAAGGAGGAAACTATGAGCAAACGCGCACTAATCGCCCTGACCATCTTTCTGCTGCAGGCTGCTATCCTGCCACATATCGTGTGCGCTGAAGAGGGATTCGATGTCGAACGCTTGCCGCTTGGCGATCCGGCGATGAAATACGATTTTTGTTCCGTGAAGCTGGATAAAATTTATGATTGTAAAGCCAATTCAATTATTTCATTCGAAGAGCTGATACAGCGTCTGAAACCGTACCAGGTTGTCATGGTCGGCGAAGGGCACACAAGCGATGAACATCATATCGTTCAGTATCAAGTCATCAAAGGATTGGTTGAGTCCGGTAGAAAGGTATGTCTGGCGCTGGAAATGTTCACGCCGGCACAACGGGCTGCTCTGGATGATTACGTCAATGGCAAATATCCTGCGGAAGAATTTTGGGATAATGCCGGTTGGTTCGATTCATGGGGATATAACATCCGTTATTATCAGCGTATTTTTGATCTTGCGCGTTTGCATGGTATTCGTCTTTATGGTGTAAATGTCGATCGAAAATATGCTGGTATGCTCCGTAAGGGAACGCTGCAAACGCTTCCCGATGAGGAATATAAGGCGCTTCCCCAAATCGATACATCGAATGTCGAACACCGATTCCTCATCAAGAATTTCATGGAAGGCATGGATGCAACGCAACCCGGAATGTTCCGAAATCTGTATCAAGCACAATCGCTCTGGGATGCTGCCATGGGAGATGGTGCGATACGTGCTGCCGCTGAAAATCCCGATGCGGTGGTTGTGGTACTCGCCGGCAGCGGACATGTGATCTACAATCTCGGCATCGGTCGAATCATTCAAAATCGGAGTGACCTTGCAGTCGCCTCGGTGATACCGATCGATATCTCGCAGAAAAAAGAAGAATCCATCATGATGAAAATCAAAAAAGCGCTCCCGAAAAAGATGGACCCAAAAGCTAAATCCGGTGACCAAAAAGCTGCTGCAATGCCCGCGAAGCCCAAAATGATGCCGGCAATGGCGCCGCCGGATACCACCCCTTCCAAAATTGTTATCCGCAGTCTGGGCAATTTCCTGTGGGGCGTTGATGATCATGAGGGCAAAACGAAATATCCGACATTCGGAGTGTCAATTAAAGAAAAGGACGACCAGGGCTTTGTTATCGAGCGGATCTACCCGGAATCCATCGCCGAGGAAAATGGTCTGCAGAAAGATGATGTGATCCTCTCGGTCGATACGAAGGATTTCCCTTCCAAAAATGAATTGCGGAAATATCTTGGCACCAAGAATTGGGACGAGATGATTCGATTTGAGATTCAACGCGGAAACGAAACACAGGTTATTGAATTTGAACTCAAGTGGACCAAAAAAACAAGCGATTCGGAATAGTATTCGTGATCGCCGATTATCGAATTTCTGAACCATTCCCATTCTCAACTATTCGATTTTTAAGCTGCCTAGACTGGCGAATAGCGGGATAAAATGTATCGAATGTTTTATCCCGTTACCGGCTACAATTTTACATTTCCAAAATTTGATATCGGATTTGGAACAAATCCTGCCTTCTCAAGGTTTTGCACGGTGATGTCAATCAGTGATTCTGTTTTCGAGAAACGATTACATATTTTAATCCTCATTTCCCTGAATTTAACCGGCGCGCACGATAAAATGCGAAATCGATATCCATGCATTCGATTGATCACATCACTGCTGCTCATATTCACAGCGCTGAGTATCCTTTTCATTGAGTTGCCTTCGCGCAGCCTGACCCCGATGGTCAAGCGTGCTCTCAATGACGGGCATTTTTTCCTGTTTGCCGCAATTGCATATCTGATTTTACGATTGTTGAATTTCAGAACGCGGGCAATTTCCCAATGGCGAGATGAATCCTACCTGGTCGCGCTTATGCTGTGCGCCCTGCTTTCGATTAGCTCGGAATGGCTGCAACGCTTCTTCGGCAGGGATTCTGAAATCCGTGATATGATATTTAACTCTAGCGGCTTCATGACGACGCTCGGAAGCCTGTTTATTTTCAAAAGCCGATTTATGAAACGATTCGGCAAACGAACCCGCTTTTCCCTGCAACTGCTATTTTTAATTGTCCTTACCATAACAGCTACCGGACTTTTTTTTAATTTGGGAAGCCTGATTTATTATCATTTTTCATATCAACACCGGCTGCCACTCATTGCTTCATTCGAACATGACTGGGAATTGATCACATGGGAGAAAAGCCCTGCCACCGACATCGAATTCAACCTCATCCACGCCTCCCATGGTTCACGCTCTCTTAAAATAGACTGTCATTCATATTCATATCCGGGTATTCGGCTCGAATTTGTTCCGCCCGATTGGTCTGCTTATCGCGCGTTTGCATTTGATATTTTCAATCCGCAAGCGACAGCCTTAGAATTGAAGCTGCGGATCGATGCAAAAAATGACACGAGCAGCATCTCCACCCGCCGATACGATTCCTTAAGCATTCAGCCGGGATGGAATCACCTGTCACTGCCAACGTCAGCCATCAAAACCAATCGCGAAGGTAAATCGATGATTCTGAAAAACGTGCTGCGCGTGATCTTTTTCATGCGAAATCCACCGCAGACCCTTACATTTTTCATAGATAATGTCCGCTTCGAATAAATAAAATCCGGAGTACGAAAGTTCGCTTTCGCCACGCCGCTAGGCGCAAAAAAATAACTCTGAACAACCGCACCAAATCAACCTGTCAACAAAAAGTCCGGGAATCGCTAATGGTTAATCCCAAATGCCTTGCTCGTGCAGAATTCAAAACAGACAACAGCATTTTTCGAAACTATTATCCAAAGCCAATCCGGAGTGCGAAAGCTTGCTTTCGCAACACAGCCAGACAATTAAGCATTACCGGAAATCATAAATTCGATCTTCACTAACTCAATACAAACAAAACGGATACCACTATGAAGAAAAGCGATTCATTAAACATAAATCAAACGGTAGACCGCCGGCAGTTTCTCAGACTCTCAGCTCTTGGCCTTGCGGGATTGAATTTGAGCGCATTTTGCACATCTTGCGGTGAGCGCAAGCATCAGACATCAACCGCCAGACAACCCAACATCTTGCTCTTCGTTGCCGACGACGCGGGCTGGAATGATGTGGGCTATCATAACCCACAAATCGATACGCCCAATATCGACAGGCTGGCTCTACAGGGTGTGCAGTTAGACCACTTTTATGTCTGCCCAACCTGTTCGCCGACACGCGCCTCGCTGCTAACGGGGCGCCCGGCAAGTCGATTCGGAATATTGGGTCCGATTGCAGGCAGGAGCAGGCTGGCGTTGCCCTTGAATAGCCCAACATTGGCGCAAAGCCTGCACGCAAGCGGCTATGCCACCGCAATTACGGGAAAATGGCATCTTGGATTGCGCCCGGAAGTCGGCCCAAACCATTATGGTTTCGAGCATTGCTACGGTTATTTGCATGGGCAGATCGACCAATATACGCATGAATACAAAAATGGCGATCGAAGTTGGCATCGTAACGGCGAATTCATCGAGGAAACCGGGCATGCCACCGACCTTATTGCCGATGAAGCCATTCGATTTATCAGGCAGAATAGCGGAAAAAATACACCGTTCTTTCTGTATGTCCCCTTCAGTGTACCGCATTATCCATTGCAGGAACCGGAAGAATGGACCCAGCGCTATCGGACTATCGAGAATGAATCGCGGCGGCTGTTCGCGGCATCGATGACGCATGCGGATGCAGCTATCGGGCGCATATTGCAGGCGTTAAGTGCGGAGCAGATGGAAGAAGAAACGCTGGTCATTTTTTTCAGCGACAATGGCGGACAGAAAGACTGGAATCCGACAACTGAATATAACATGCGGCATGGACCAAACGATCGCCTGGGAGATAACACCCCCTTATGCGGCTGGAAGGGACAGCTCTACGAAGGCGGCATCCGGGTGCCCGCGGTATTTTATTGGCACGGAATCCTGGCGCCGCGGGTGCTCACCGAAGTCACCCACGTAATCGATATTTTTCCGACACTGGCAGCCCTTGCCAACGCCCCGATTCCGAAC
>JAFGMA010000382.1 GCA_016927835.1 Candidatus Zhuqueibacterota bacterium
CTCACAACCGCCGTAACACCGCACAACCTTCTATGGCACCCGAATGTGCTTTTGTGCCCGACCTGAATAACCTTTTTTGAACCTGATATCATCCCCCTAACATACTATTAATCATAAAATAATATATCTAAAAATATCTAACCTTAATAATATCATTCAGATTTAAAGGTATAATTTTTGCAAATTATCTCCTTCCTTTAATCGCAACCATTGCTAAAACCAGCTTATATGAAAAATCGTTCGTGCAAATCTGGCGATTCACTGTGTTATCAATGATATGATTCGGTTCGACTATTATGTTTTGAAATACTATGGATAACAAAAAGAATATATGAAAATCAGGAATGTATCAAAATAGAAAAATGTAATAATTTGAAACATTTCCGCATTGTAACTTAAGGTAATTTATGGGAAGAGAATTGATAAATGCGCATGGCGGACGCCTGGTGAATCGCGTCGTACAGGATGAGTTAAGAAAAGAAAAAAAGAGCAAGGCAGGACTGTATAAAAAAATAAGTGTTGATGACAGTACGGTTTCATTTTTTGAAATGATCGCCATTGGTGCACTAAGCCCGCTTGAAGGCTTTATGTGCTCCGAAAATTACAACTCGGTATTGCGGAGCATGCACCTTCAAACCGGCGTTCCCTGGACAGTGCCGATTACGCTGAAAATTTCATCTCAATTGGCATCTGAATTACGAATTGGAGAAAAATGCTCAGTCTGCGAAAAAAACGGGAATATTCTGGGCACGATCGTAGTTCAGGAGAAATTTCAGGTTGATCGGCAACTGGAATATCAACTGATACATCAATCCACCCTGGGAGTCACTTCAAGCCGTTTGCTTTCATCTTCAAGGGAAACAATTGCAATTGGCGGCGAAATCGAGCTATTAGATTATCCTTCGTATAAAAGCAATACCAGCTACCGCCATGAGCCTGCCCAGGCAAGAAAAATTTTCACAGATCGCGGATGGCATCGCGTGGTTGCATTTCAGAATCCCAATCCCATCGGCAATTCTCGTGAATCAGTTGAAAAGTGTGCTCTGGACATCGTCGATGGCTTGTTTTTGCACCCACCGATCGATGAATGCCACTCTGAAGACACCTTCATAATGACCGAAATCCGAAAATATGTCGAATTAATCCAAAACTATTATCCGTCCGATCGCGTGGTTCTCGGAATTTTCCCCTGGGCGAAATTCCATGCGGGACCTCGAGAAGTTGTGATGCAGGCGATCATTCGAAAAAATTTCGGATGCTCTCATTTCATTGTCGCCGAAAAAAATCTGGATGCGAATGATTGTTTCAGCATCCTGGATCTCCAGCGCATTTTCAATGAGTTTCGACCGGAAGATTTGGAAATCACACCTATTTTTGCAGAAGAAACGTTTTATTGCGAAAAATGTGAAGCCATCGTTACCGCAAAAACCTGCCAGCATCAAAACCATCTTCAAAATGAAGGTTCCGTTTCGAACGGGAAAGCAATGCTGTCGAAAGGCGCACTGCCGCCGCTTGAATTCAGCAACAAAGATGTATTTCCTATATTGATTGATGAACTCTGGAATTCGAATTCCCGCAGCCGTGTACTAGCCTGCAATCACAACGGCGTCCAATTCAATCCAAAACTCCTTCGTTTCTTGTCGGGTTAGTCCCGCATAAAAACCGCCCATACCCTCTTTCGAACATTGAATTAGGATTCATTCAATAATGAGTTTCCCCCTTCCCCGCAGAATATCATTACATGATTCTGTAAAATAGAGTATTAATCAGGTCATCCTTCGACTCCGCTCATGATGAATCTTCGCCTAATTATTGGTAAATTCTAGTCATAAGGGCTTCATAAAGAGCGGTGCCGAACCATGATAAATTCCTAAAAATGGCTATTTTTCAGATCTCTAAATATCATTAAAATGCGAGTGAATACGCTTCTCTCGGAGCATAAAATTGAAAATTGAGCCAATGCACCTGCAATTGGTATTTATTGTAATGCCTCAGTTTCTGGTTCCTAAACTCCAGTTTGGGAACCCAGGGAGCATTGTAAACCATGAAAAGAACCAATAACTGAGCAATTACTATTTATTCCGCTTTTTTATTGCTTTTTAAACTTGAATTTGTTATAATGATGAGTTGCAAAATTGAAAATTGTAGCAAGTACTAATGATATATGGAGCCAACAGTGGTGACGAAAATTGAAATCGGTGTCAAGCAAAACTTCATCGATGCCAATAGCTTGCGAACGAAGCAGAACATTTTAGATTTGGGAATTCAGGGAGTATCTGATGTCGAAAGTTACCAGGTATTTTATCTGAATGGTAAACTCACCCCTAATGAAGTTGTCCGAATATGTGACTATCTGCTGGTCGATCCGATCATTCATGAATACGCTATCGATAGCCCTTTGTGCGCCGAAACAAATGAAAACACCTGGGAAGTTGAAATTTCATATAATCCGGGCGTTATGGATCCGGTGGAAGAGAGCACGCGAAAAGCAATTGGCGATCTCGGGATTACCGCGTTGAGGGGCGTTAAAACGGCAGTAAAATACCACATCACAGGCGATTTGTCGCGCGATCAGGAACTGCTGATCATCGATAAAATTTTGGCAAATAAACTCATCCAGCATGTTGTAAAGCAGAATGAGACTATTTTCGCAGAGACTTCCGGGTATTCATTCGCACTTAAAGAAATTGATTTGCTGAATGCAGATGAAAATCAATTGCTCCAAATCAGTCAACAGGGGCAATTATTTTTGAATATACACGAAATGCTCGCGATTCAGCAGCACTTCAAATCACTCGGTCGCAAACCAACCGATATCGAATTGGAGACGCTGGCGCAAACCTGGTCTGAGCATTGCGGACACAAAACTTTCAGGGGGCGAATCGCTTATAATGGCGAGATTATCGATAATCTGCTGAAATCGACCATCATGAAGGTGACGCGTGAGTTGGATAAATCATGGTGCGTCTCTGTTTTTAAAGATAATGCCGGCGTGATCACGTTTGATGAATATCATAATATATGCTTCAAAGTGGAGACACACAATCATCCATCGGCACTGGAACCTTATGGCGGCGCCAATACCGGTATCGGGGGCGTCATTCGCGATCCGATGGGAACCGGATTGGGAGCAAAGCCCATTATCAACACGGATGTTTTTTGTTTCGCCCCACCGGATTATCCCCATGAAGCCCTGCCCCCCGGGACGCTGCACCCTCGGCGCGTTTTCATCGGCGTCCATGCCGGTGTCCGCGACTATGGTAACCGGATGGGCATTCCAACCACAAACGGCGCTATCTTCTTCGATGAGAGATATGTTGGCAATCCGCTGGTGTTTTGCGGAAATGTCGGTATCATGCCCAATAATATGATGGAAAAAAAGGTCGTTCCCGGCGATGTCATCGTCCTCATCGGCGGCAGAACCGGTCGGGATGGCATTCACGGCGCAACATTCTCTTCAGGCGAATTGACGACTGAATCTGAAGTCATCTCAAGTGGCGCTGTACAAATCGGCAATCCAATCACCGAAAAGAAAGTGCTCGATACACTGATGCAGGCGCGCGACCGGGGATTGTATCGCGCTATCACCGATGTTGGGGGCGGAGGGTTGTCATCGGCGGTGGGTGAGCTCTGTCAGGATACCGGTGTGAGAGTATATCTGGACCGGGTTCCCCTCAAATATGACGGTCTTTCATACACCGAAATCTGGATCTCC
>JAFGMA010000383.1 GCA_016927835.1 Candidatus Zhuqueibacterota bacterium
CGGTTGTAGGTCGGAAGGGTGAGAACGTGTAACCTCACTCCCAAATCTGTTGTAAATACGCACTTCAAAATTATGCTATATTATGAATATTTTGTTTTTTTTACTTGACATTAACATAGTAAGATCAGTGGATAAAAAACTAAACTCACATCTGAATCAAGAGAACAATCCTTGCAATAACAGCGGACTGCGTATTTAAGATTGAGGATTTTTGGCATCATAAGTATTGTTGAATTGCTCACTTAAGGAGTTGGGATTAAATAACTTGGACATTTTGCTTAAAAATAATATTGATAAATAGCTACTAAAGAAATTTTAATGGGTAATTTATTTTATCTCACCTCCTTAAATACGCCTTAGAAACTGAGTTTCATTTGAGTGTTTCAGTTAATTATTTATTTTTTCGGTAGTTAAAAAAGCAAAGCCGCTTCTTTATGAATAATTCAGGCTAGATGGATTTCATTTCAATAACCGCTTTCAATCCCTCGCGATTAAATTGAAAATATGACCAATTGCCGCCGCCTCCGTTGGAACAAAGCTGAACTTGAATCGTAATTTTGATATCGCTGCCCATCTGGAATTATACCCTGCACCGGTTACAATTTGAGGAAAATGTTATGCCTTCGAACCTGGAGAAGAAATGAAACGCATTGCTTGTGTTTTCGCGATTTTATTCGTGGTTCATTGCTATGCCCAGAAGGGCGAAATCCGCGGAACCGTTCTCGACCAATCCACTTTGCAGCCACTCGCCGGCGTCAATGTGATCGTTCAGGCAACCGATTTGGGCGCCGCCACCGATACCTCCGGCAAATTCGTGATAGAGCGAATGCCCGTTGGCATTTACAGCCTGGTCTATTCGTATATTGGCTATGAAAAGAAAATCGTGCCCGATGTGGTGGTAAAATCGAATCGGATCACCTATTCCAATGCAACCCTCAACTGGACTGCAATCGAAGCCCAGGCGCTGACGGTTACAGCAGGTTATTACGTCAAACCCGAAGACGCCCCGGTGAGTGTTCAATCGCTCAGCTTCGAGGAGATCAGACGCCAGCCAGGGGCGCGCGAGGATGTGAGCCGCATGCTTCAAAATTTGCCCGGCGTGAATCCGACGACCGATGATCACAATGATCTGGTGGTTCGCGGCGGCGCACCCTCGGAAGTGCTGTTCACAGTGGACCATGTCGATATCCCCAATCCCAATCATTTCGGCACCCAGGGCGCAACCGGCGGACCAATCAGCATGATCAATGCTGAATTCCTCGAAGATGTGAAGTTCATGGCGGGTGGATTCACCGCGCCGTACGGACACAAGCTCTCTGGTGTCATGGATATTAGCTTCAGAGAAGGCAATCGGAACAGCTTTGACGGTAAATTCGATTTGAACATGGCAGGCGCCGGTGGTTTCGCAGAAGGACCAATTCAAAACGGTCGCGGATCGTTTCTCATCGGATTGCATCGCAGCTTTCTGGATATTATGGAATCATTCCTGGACTACGGCGGGATCCCGATCTATTCCAATGTCCAGGGCAAAGTGGTTTATGATTTAAACGTGAACAACTACCTCTCCGCACTCCTCATCGGCGGGGATGACCGCATCGATTTTGAAGATGAATTTGATCCGAAAAATTTCCGACCCGCCCGCCCGGACACGGTCGATTATTCAGCGGTGAATTTCAGAACACGCCAGTACACCATCGGAGCCAGCTTGCGGACATTTTGGCGCAAAAATCTGTATTCGATCTTCAGCCTCTCCCATTCGAATAATCGATTCTATACGTACGTCAATTTGAAAAGCATTGCCGGTTTTCGCGACCAGAACGATGAACTGGATAATAAAAGCGAAATTCAAACAGTAAATATTTACAACAATACCTCCGTTGAACAAACAAGCACCTTCAACGGCGAGTTTACCTGGTCGCTGCCCAACCGCGACGCGCTTTCTTTCGGCGCTTACCTGAAGCTGTTTCAATTCGATCACACTATCGATTACACGCCGGCTCACCCGGGCGAAGCCAATGCGTTCGGACAGATTCCGATGCCATCATACATAAGCGTACGCCAGAACGTAACGCCGAAGACGGGCGGATATGTGAATTATAAAAAGCTTTGGGGCAGCGTTATCACCAACCTGGGTTTGCGGTACGATTATTTTGACTTGCTCGGCAGCAGCAGCATCAGCCCGCGATTGGGATTTCGGTGGGAAGCCTCGCCATTGCTGGCGTTTAATGCCGGTGGGGGGCGCTATTACCAGAGTCCCGAATTTTTGTATCTCACCGGCGATCCTGCGAATAAAAATTCACTCGAGGATATTGGCGCGGATCATTATATCGCCGGGCTGGAATACATGCTGACAGCAGACACCCGGTTGACACTTGAAATTTATCGCAAAAATTATTTTCAATATCCCGTACTCGCTGACAGCGGCTATGAAATGCTTTCGATGGCAAACAGCGGAGCAGTGTACGGCAATACCGGCTCGAACCGGCTGGTGAGTGCAGGCGAAGGCAAGGTGCACGGCATCGAAGCCATGATTCAAAAAAAGCTGGCGGAAAAGGTGTACGGACTGGTGAGCTATTCGTATTCGAGAATCCGGCACAAGGCGCTCGACGGCATTTTTCGCCATGGAGGATTTGATAATCGTCATGTGTTCAATCTGGTTATCGGCTATCGTGCCAGCAAGGCGTGGGAATTCAGTTTCAAATGGCGCTATGCCGGCGGTACGCCGTATACGCCATATAGTGAAGCCGCCTCGTATGCTGCCGGCAGGGCGGTGTTGGATCTGACCCGGATCAATGAAGCGCGACTCGAACCCTATCACCGGCTCGACCTGCGTTTCGATCACCGGTCATTTTACAATAAGGTGACCCTGGTAAGTTATTTTTCGCTGGAAAATGCCTATAATCGAAGAAATCAGAGCGAGGCTTACTGGAATAATGCGAGTGGTAAAACCGATTTCAGGTACCAGACCGGCTTTTTTCCTATTGGGGGATTCAGTCTTGAATTTTAAATAATGAGGACACAATATGAAAAACAACAACCTGATGTTTCGCTTTATGGCTCTTGAATTCAAAGTGCGCGATTATTTCAATTCACCTGAAGATATTTTGCGCGTCGCAGGAATTCAGCCCGGATTCCACGTGCTGGATTTCGGCTGCGGTCCCGGATCATTTTCACTGGCAGCCGCTCGATTGGTCGGCGATACGGGAAAAGTGTACGCGCTGGACATCCACCCCCTGGCGATAAAAATGGTGGAAGAGAAAGCGCGCGCGAATCACCTGAGCAATATTGAAACCATTGCATCCCAGGGTGAAATCCCTCTTGCCGACGCGAGCATTGATATGGCGCTGGTTTACGATGTGTATCATGATCTGGAAACGCCTGAAAGCTTGCTAAAAATCTTGCATCGAATTCTCAAGCCCGGGGGCATTCTTTCATTTTCGGATCACCATTTAAAAGTGGAACAGGTTATGCCCGACTTCACCCGCAACGGCTGGTATAAACTGCAGCAGCAGGAAAAAAAAACATACCGTTTTGTGAAAGTAAGCTAATATTTTGCAGCGGCACCGGTCGAAAGCTAACCGAGTGATAAACCATCGCCCCGCCTACAGATCAACTTTTCACCGATCCCCTGTAACGCTGATTAATTTATAGGTCACTGCAAAACATCGTCTCGAAGGCGTGATTCGGCAGGTTACATGTCGGTACCATAGCGGAGCATTTCCAGCGCTTTCCCGTCCTTGTGCTTCTCGGCGAATTCTTTGAGAAACGCGCGATGTTGATTCAATATTGTCCTGAAATCAGGATTGCCTGCCTGGTTCACCATCTCGCCATGATCTTGTTCCATGTCCACCAGCGACTCGCGCCGCTCACCTTCGCTGTAAAGGCAATATTTGTATCGCTCGCTCCGAACCATGCGACCGTGCGGTGTGAGTCGCAATCCGTTAATCGCCGCGCACTGAACCATGTGGTTCTGGGATACGACATAGTCACGTTCCTGCAACTGATTTCTGCCAAGCGCCGCTGCCTTCATGCTGAGACCGGGCAGGCAATCCGGGACATCGATGCCGGCAAAATCGCAAAGTGTGGGAAAAATATCGACACCAACGTTGACCAAGAAATCCGATGTGCCCTTCGGAGTCGCACCTTTTTGGCTGATAATGAACGGCACGCGGCTTGATTCGTCATAGAACACGGTTTTCTGGTTCCAGCGATGGGCGCCGTGACAATCACCATGATCGCTCAAAAAGATTACCACAGTATTTTCTTCCCGCCCGGATTCGCGCAATGCCTGTAACAAGCGACCGACGAAGGCGTCCGCCCGTTCAATCAAGCGATAATAGCCCCAAGTATGCCGGCGCCAGTCATCTTCGGTATAATTGGCGACGGGAAACATCAGCCTGCCGCCCGATTCCCAGGACTGGAAAGCCTTTCGCATGTAAGCGATGATATCAGTTTCATTTTGCGGCGGCTCGGAATTCGTTTTCATTGGCGGTCGCTCGTCGAATGGCGGCGGTTCACCGATGGATCCGCCCGGCAATTTTTCTTTTCGCGCCCACTCGCAGATCTCGTGCGGGCTCAGGAACGAAGCGACGGCAAGATAGGATCTGTCATGCTTCTTCCTGATGAAAGCGGCTGCCGGCTCCGGATCGAGTTGGGCATCTTTTTCGACAAACGCATCGAAGCCGTGAATTTCCTTGTTTTTGACGCTAATGGGGATATGCCACTTTCCAAAATACGCAGTTTCGTAACCTGCTTTTTTAAAAATTGATCCCATTAACGGGAATTTTCCGGGATTGAATTCCGGGCTGTTTGTCAGGACACCGGTCTGATGCGGGTAGTGCCCGGTGATCATGGAAGTTCGCATCGGGACGCATAGCGGATTTGGTGAGTACGCACGTGTGAACCGCATGCCGTTTTCCGCTAATGAATCCATATTGGGCGTATGGAGATACTCGTTGCCCATCGCACAGCTCATCAGATCTCCAAATTGCTGGTCAGTTATAATGAGTAAAATATTGGGCGGTTCAACACCACTCGCCTCAGTAGCTTGACTCATTGCCGGCATCGTCAGCAATCCACAACCGGACAACTTTAAAAATTTCCTTCGTTCCATTCTTCATTCCTCATTTCAAACGAGCCACTGATTGTCAATTTCTGCATAATCCTCGTATATTATAACAATTAGAAATGTAAATTAATCAATGTCATATGCTCACCCCAGAGCCTTTGTTTAGACAATTCACCTATCCTGTCTTGAAGATCAGTATGTATGACTTCAAAATATGGGAGCTGCCATAACTGCTTTTTCTTGTCCCATGTACCGCCGGCTTTGCGAACGAATATTCCAACATCTTTTTCAATATATTGCACTTTAATTCCGACTATTTTATTTGCAGGGATTTGCTCTTCATCTATTTCCAATATTTTATCGCTTCGGCTTCATTGTGGCTGTATGGCTGATTTCAGCTTGCGGCATCAAATCCTCCAGGAACATATAAACGGCTCAGGAGCTGTGCAGGCTAACGGTATCGGACGGATGCAATTCTCATTGCTCCTGTACGGCGGTGTGTGATATAAACGGCGTGAATATATTACAATATAAAAGGTTATTTTTTAATGTCAAGTAAAAAGTGTTACATTGAGGTAGAATTTTAAATAAAAATTGCGCGTATTTGATAATTTCGGATTGGAGAGAGTTTCGCCATAAATGGTAAAACCGAAAACCTTCCGTTTCGCGCCGCCGATAATCCTGCAGGTAAAGCAGGTAATGTAAGCAGCGATTTAGCAACAGAATTCTGTCCATTCAGTGCTGCCTGGTTTCCCCGAAATCGCCAGATTTCAGAGTCGAAAGTGACAATTCGACTCGCCCTACCATATAGCTTGAATTATTCATAAAGAACTGATTCTAAATTTGTATCTACAAAAAAACAGATGATTAGCCGAATGATGCAAATTGAATTCAGTTTTA
>JAFGMA010000384.1 GCA_016927835.1 Candidatus Zhuqueibacterota bacterium
CCAACGGTCTACTGCTCCGCTGGGATGGGTGGCGAGTTCAATTTTCCCCAGCCAACGCTCCGATGTGGTGAAACCGGTGACCAACGCCATCTGCCGCAGCCGGTCGTAAGCCACCCAGACCAGATCCGACGCCCCGGTCACCTGATCCGAAGCGGTATTCGGCTCAATGGTGCCCGTCGTATCCTGCATGTCCTGTTGCTTTGCCAGCGGACGAATACGCCCCCAGTAATTGCCCTGTTCCATCAATCGCACCGCGAGCGCATCCTCCCCGAAGCACAGCGCACCTCGTTCGCAATCGCCGCCGAGGATGGTTACCTCGTTCAGCACCACATCCGTCGCGTTTAAATTGGCCAGGGTCGGCTGAATGGCGATCCCGTTTTTGCGCCATTTCTGAATTTCGAAACGCATTTGAAGCCGTGAACCGAACTGAAATTCGAGCAGCAACCGTTCGGCACTCTGTTCGATTAGTTTGCCCGCACCCGTCGTGGCGACGCTGCCATCAGTTATAAGTTCAGGCTCGAGCGATTGAAGTTGAAATCCGAGCCAATTGTCGCAGGTTAATGTCAGGCGATTGCGGTCGCCATCAAAGACGCTCAAATTTAAGTGACCATTTTTCATCGGGTACTTTCTCCCTGGGATTGAAGGCGCTGCGACGGCACTGCAGGAGATGATTAAAGCCAGCAGCCCGGCAATTGCTATCGCCAAAAAAAGAAATCCGGAATAAACGCGTGGTTTCATCTCGACTCAATTTTCCTTTGGCGGGTGAAATATCGCTCCGATCATATCTTTAAATCGGCTATTTTTAACGTTGTTTGCAACTGATCTTTTGAAAGCAGAACTATCGTTTTATCGAGTGAATTGATTTACGCAAAAGTTACAGAATGAATGATTTTCTTTTACAGTTCGGAGCGAAGTCGAGAAATGAGATTATCAGTCGTTTTCAAATCCAGCCTATGACTCGCCCGGAAAACACTGCATTCGAAATAGTCCGTGATAACTCGATTGAAAATACGCTCAAATGTGTTGAGATGAATTTTTTCAAAACGCTGGCGTTCATTTTTAATGAATGAAAGATGCGGATTCAGAAACT
The DNA here is from genome assembly GCA_016927835.1 of Candidatus Zhuqueibacterota bacterium. GTDB lineage: Bacteria > Zhuqueibacterota > Zhuqueibacteria > Thermofontimicrobiales > Sulfurfontimicrobiaceae > Sulfurfontimicrobium. Next base: position 1,091 of record JAFGMA010000384.1, read on the forward strand.
CGAGCACTTGTTTGACTATCAACGGGCTGATAGAAGAAATCACCAGGTCTTCCAGACCGATCCCCCCCGTTAAAAGCGCCGAAAGTACGCCGATGCCTGCCATCAGCAGTAATTTAATCGCGATAAGTGAATATCGGGTCGTTCTGCGTTCGCTAAACCAGTTTTCGATGCTGCGGATCAGGTCGCGGAATTGTTGTGCCAATTCGGTATCGATTTCAGCATGCAGCCTGGGAATGCTTTCCTGGACATGGGCAAAAAAGGCAGCAATGTCAATGCTTTCGTAAATGGCTTTTGAAACCGGATCGTTTTTCTGATTACCTAGTTGGCTCAAAAAGCTTTGACTGTGTTTTTTTATGAGCGTGGTGATAAATTGCCGATCTTTTTCCTTGCGCTTCAGAATAGCTATTTCCCGATCACCGGGCGAAGCCTGTCGGTAATCATGGGTTTGCCACTCCTCAAGATTCAGTATTGTTTTGCCAGCTTTTAAAAGCTTTGCCAGCGCATCATTCATTTTATCGTAAATCGCATCGATCACCGGAATTTTCAAATCTTTTACAGCTTGTTCAACTGCCGATTCAAATTCAATGAATTTTATGCCTTTGATGAAAGCTTCGTATTCGCGCAGCGACTGCTTTTTGAGAACTGTCAAATTTTTGCTGATTTCAGCGATCTTATTCTGCTCAACCGCCAGTGCATTGCGCAGCGATTGCCACGACGCGATGATGAATTTCAAATGCTGCTTGACCGAGCGCTGTTTGATTTCTGTGTGCCGCTGATTGAGTTGGGTTAAAAACTCTGACAGAACGATCAATTCGGGATATGGCTTTGCACGGCGTTTATGTTCGACTTCAAAGCCCGGCTCCGAAATATAGGGGAACCATAGCTTGTGAACGGGGTGCATCTGGCTTTTCGCGGCAAAGTCGGAATAAAGCCGGCTAAACTCGTTGTTGCTGGTTTTATTGAAAATAAGAATGATCTCTTTATCAATAGCAAATGCGCGCGAGAGCGAGTGCATCGGTTTTTGATCGGCATATTTTTCTTTGGTCGTTACAAAAATAACCACATCCGCCAGCAGAAGCAATTTTTCCGCTAACGCATGATTTTGCAGATTGGTGCTGTCAATGTCCGGTGAGTCGATGAAGCAGATCGAATCGAACGTTTTAAGATGATGCACATGCAATTCCTCATTTGAAAACGCCGCCGTCTGTGTTTCAAGCGTATTCAGGAATGCTTTGAATGGCTGATGATTTGACGGAAAAACAAACACCGGTGTACGGGTATTGCCGCCCACAGGATCGGCGGGTGAAAAATTGCCGCCGCTGATCAGGTTGAACAGGGTAGATTTACCGACATTTGTGCCGCCAGCGAAACTGATGAGCAGCGGAAAAGATAGTTCATTTGAGACTTCCGGCAGAAGCTTATAACCCAGGATAAATCGAACGTCATTCAGCAGATTTGTCTGCGCTGCGAAATAATCCGTCCCGGGCAGGAACCGGATCGGATTCAATTCAGATTGGAGCAAGCTGAGTGTTTGGTTTAGGTTCCGGGACATGTTCTTTCTCTATTGGATAGTGCTGAATTGACGCTCTGTAAGCGTTGACTAAAAATTTATAAAACCGAATGGCAAAGGGGGCATCTTCAAACGTCACAGTTTGCCTGAACGCAGAATTGAAACGACAAGCCATACACCGAGCATTCCGGCGAAAAGGTAGCCGAGAATTCCGAAGAGCGGATATCCGAAGAGTATCGGACCTTTTTCGAGTACCATGATGAGTGATGAGCCGACGATGATCGCAGCAATGATGAGGCTGAATGCAATGCGGTTCGAGGAGCGCTCCAATTCGATGATTAAATTTTCAAGTCGCCGGTGCTGGAGTTCAATCGATATCTCACCCTTTTTCAATTTCCGGATCAGCAATTCGATTTCGCGCGGAAAAACTCGAATCAGGTCGGCAAGGTCACGCAGCGTTTTTATCGCTTCATAACCGATTTTTTTCGGATTCAGGCGCTGCTTGATCAAATTATTCACATACGGCTTTGTAGCGGAAATGAAATCAAAATCAGGATCAAGCATAAATACCAGGTCTTCGTAGGTACCGAGAGTTTTGAGGAGCAACATCACATTCGATGGCATCCGCAATTTGTAGCGAAAGCTCAAATCGATGACCTCATCCATGATGATCTTCATGTTGATTTTTTTCACGCTGACGCCATGGTACCGGGCAATCAACTCGCTAAGTTCCAACTTAAGCGGTCGCGGATCGATGGCGTCGCCTACCACACCCAGATTGACGAGGACACGCATGATTAAATCGACATCTTTGTTGATCGCAGCGATGAATAAATCGGAGAATTCATCGATCATCTCAGCATCCAGGCGCCCCATAATGCCGAAATCGATTGGAACGATGATGTTGCCTTCTGTCACAAATAAATTGCCCGGATGCGGATCGGCGTGGAAAAAACCGTCCTCGAAAACCTGTTTCAAAATCGCCTGAGCGCCATTATGCGCGATCGCTTTGTAATCATAACCGGCAGCCTTGAGTTGCTTAATTTCCGATATTTTGATGCCCTGGATAAATTCCAGGGTAACCATATTTTGCGTGGTTAGCTCCCAATACAGCCGCGGTACATAGATGTAGGTGCTGTTTTTAAAATTTTTCGCAAACAATTCAATGTTGCGGGCTTCGTTCAAAAAATCCAATTCCTTTTTGGTGCTCCGGCTCAGTTCATCAGCCATACCGGTTGGATTGAATTGCTGGAGTTCGGGAACATATTTTTCCACGAGGGCAGCGATATCGGCGAGTATTTCCATATCGGTTTGAATGAGCCGCGCAATTTGCGGGCGTCGGATTTTCACCACCACTTCCTGCCCGTCGAAAGTGCGCGCCCGATGAACCTGGGCAATGGATGCCGAAGCCAGGGGCGTTTCATCGATCCATTCGAAGCAGTCTTTGAGGGATCGATCTCCATTTTTCTGCAAATTTTCATTCAATTCAGTGAACTGCAGCGGCTTTACATCATCTTGCAACCGGCTCAATTCGGCAACCAAATCGGCAGGGATAAGGAATGATCGCGTGCTCAGAACCTGACCCAACTTCACGAAAGTAGGGCCTAATTCTTCAAGACCCAGGCGAATGCGTTCCGCGGTCGAAAGATGGATGTGCTTGTCTTTGCCGCGCGTGAACAAGCGTTTGCCTGATTGAAAGTAGCGCAGCAAACCTGTCCGGTCGGCAATATCATCGAAGCCGTATTTCACCAGCACACCCACAATCTGGCGGTATCGTCTGAAATGCCTGTAGCGGCGATCTATTCGTAAAATTTTCATACCTGCCTCAATGATTGATTGAATCCGCGATTCCAGGCGGTAATATATGAATTTTTTCCCAAAGATCAAATGCTTTGTTCGATTGAAATTGCAGCAGCTTCGAATCATAAACTGGCATCTGCGAGGTTGGCGAATTTCACGATTCCCGCAAAAAGACCGCCTTCGTTATGCCCAAAACCATCCATATTCAAATCGATCTCTTCACCAATTTTTTCCGACCGGTGGGACGCTTGAATTAAAAACGTTTTCCGGGAGGCGGCGTAAATCATGTTCGGTTGGCAAAAATGCGGGGCAGATAAACTGAAATATGCCCGGCAACTGAATGGACGCCATTCGTAAATCGTACACAGGTGATTTTGCAGAAATGGACAGGTCAATTTCAATTGCGCGTATTGCTCGAGAACATATTCTTCTGTTGCTTCCAGGGATGCGCTTGAATGATTCCGGTGCGTTTCAACCAGCGCGATGTATGTTTGATAGCGCGACTTACATTCGCGAATCAAAATTTCAAAATCGCTTCGTGATTTTAAATGTCCGTATATATTGAGAATTTCAAAGGCGTAAACTGAATCAACATAATGATAGCAGCATAAGCTGCATCCTGGCTTGCAGTGGATAATCTTTTTTCGCTCTGCAAGATGTGCCGCCGCAAACCAATCGAATTGATGGTACAATTTTTCGAGCAGATGCCTGAACTTCTGATCGAGAGTCAATCTGAAAGGATGCCGTTTGGACGCGAGCTTTAGTGCCAGCAAGAGCAGGTGCATGTTTCGCTGTACTTGCCGCAGGTCTGTCGCGCTCCCGGATGCATTAGAAAGCATAAGTCCATGTCATTCGTTTGCGTTGAAAGCAGAATTAAGTAAAGGAAAATACACAAATTGAGTATTGAAGTCAATAGAATAATTTGTATCCGGGCATAATGCCGATCAATCCATAAATTTAAAGTCGCTTGCAGATGGCTAGCGCTTCTGCTGAAAAAAATCAAATATCCATGAATCCAGAATGCTGCAATTGCGTAAAATGTAACATTCGTGCACGCTTAACTTTTAAACTGTAAAGCAGTTAGTTCGGTAAAATCAATTAACACGGAGAACAACATGACACACGATAAACAGCATAAAGGTCACTGGAAGAATGACCCTGTAGCCAGGATTTTCACGGGAATCATCATAATATGGATCGGCGTCTCATTTTTGCTTAAAACCCAAAATCTCATTGATGCCGCGGACTGGTGGGCATATTTTCTGATTGGGCTTGGCATCATTCTGGTCGTTGAAGTGGTTGTTCGATTCGCTCGGCCCGAGTATCATCGACCCGTCGCCGGAAGGTTGATTGCAGGCGTTGCACTCATCGCAATTGGTTCCAGTGGCATTTTTGACCTCGAGGAATGGTGGCCCCTTATTCTTATCGCTGTGGGGGTAGTCGTGCTATTGGGCGGATTAAATAAAACGCATCAGGATTCACCGCCTCAATAACTCGGATATCCGAAAACCGGCGAAACGCATCACCGGTTGAGGAACATTCGAAATATGCTTTCGTGTAATATTTAATTTCGATTCACCAAAGAATCCGCACTTAAAAAATCAACACTTATATCATTTAATAGATGAAACTTCGGCTTTCGAATCATTCATTCGCTAACGCTGTGCTCCTATCCGTGTTGGCGCACTGCATTATATTCGGGGTACTATCGTATGTTTATCGCGAGTCGGAAATTGCTCCCGAAAAAGAAATAGATGTCACCCTCATTCTAGATACCGAGAAAACCGACAGCCGGGAAAAACCTGAATTCGCCGTGAAGAAAGTCGATATTCCTTTGGCACCGGCATTGCGCTCAAATAAAAATACCGAAACCATCCCCGAATCATCGGCAAAAGCGGAACTGGTTTTTGATGACACAACGAACGTCGTCCGAAACGCTCCGGATAGTCTGCATGAAAAACTGGTTCTGGTTTATGATATTTTAAATCGGGAAACTGACAGCCTGCGATTGATCCCGATCCGAAGGCAGATGCTCTACGATGAAATTCTGGAAAATCTTACCAATGCGAATGACTCATCGCGTATTGCTCACAAGATTCTCGCATCAAATCTTTCCAATATGCTGCTGGGACGAAAAACACTGGAGAACGAAAAGAAAAAAGAAGAATATATCGAAAAAAAGCTTGGCTCCGATCTATACAATTCCGATCCGCAGTTTGCCGTAAGCGTGCCCGAAATCCTGAGTCGGATCCAGGGCATGGCGTCATCGGCAACTCACCAAAAGCATTCAAAACCACAAAAGCCCAAACTCACTGTGCTGCCGACATTGGCGGAAGTCTCTGTGCTGAAAGCATTATGGGAAAAAGACAAAATCACACAGAATATGATTTACGCCGATCTGGATACTGCTGTAAAACTGACAGCGGAAGATTTGAATCACGTGCTGGACGGAATGGTTGAAAAAGGCTGGGTTACGCGGAAAAAGATTTCGCCTCAGAACATCATGAAAGTGATGACGCCGGTGGGAGCGGTCGATGTGGAAATGAGTCCACTGAATCGCAAGAATCCGGTATATGAATATAGTGCGCTTGCCGAACGAAACGATGTGCTGCGATTTTTGGACTCACAACTGTTTCTCGCGCGTGCGCAAATGAAAAATAAAACGGCAACCGACTCAACGCTCCTGGCAGAAAGCGACAGCCTGCTGGCGAAAGTCCTCTTGCTGATCAAATCAAAATAGCGTCCGGCGAGGGCAGTGTGATTGCTTTGAAGGTATGATAAAATATATCACAGTGAAAATTTAGTAAACTGCACTTTTTTTTATTTGCCTGATGCTAATGAGACGCTTTTCAAAGTCAATGATTTAAGGGACGCAATAACTGCCGCATATTCAAAACATAATGGAAGAGTAAAATGCCTATCATTTGCATGGGCGAATATTTATTGCTTAATACGTTTTCATTGATGCCGGAGAGCTTTGTTCCGACGCATCGATTGAAGTAGCGATTCTCCTCCGAAATATCAGAAGGGATCAGTTTTGATTCACCATAGCCTTTGCCAGTAATATCAGCTTCTGAAATGCCCAGCCCTGTAAGAAATTCTGCAACCGCTTCCGCACGCTTTTCCGAGAGCCTATCATTGCAAGATGCATTCCCATAACTGAGCCATTGCTGGCTTGATCATTTTTCTCTTGACTTAAGCTTAATTTTTTTTTACGTTATCAGTGACTTCCATCGCGGAGGATGCTGTTGCAAACGTTTACCGTGTGAAAGAATCAACTCCGGTTGGGAACTGTCCTGTCGGGTAAGCACTTTTCGTCAATCCTTATAAACACAACACCAAAATCAGGAACTATTGTGGCACAAATAAAAGAACGGGCGAATCTGGTAGCTGATGAAAAAAGAATTTCAATTTTACGCCAGCGATGCATGGAGCGCAAATCCGATGCCTTCAGAAATATTGCATTGCCGCTGGCGAATGCCTTGCAGACATCAGCGCACATTGAATCCTGGCAGGTGCGCCGGGGGCTCTGTACGCGAAATATTTTATCCTCTGCCGTATTCGAGATCGATGATCTGGAATTACTCGTCGGACGACTCGCGCCGCAGCCGGAATCGTTAAGTGAAATTGATCTGGAGAAAGCGCGTAATTTTTTGCAGAAATATCCGCAACCCGGCGGTCAAACAGGGCATTGTGAGTTGTTTCTTGAAGATATTATGCGTGTGGGGATCGACGGGGTATCGAGGAAAATTCATGACCTGATGCGACATTCCAAAAACCAGGAGCGCGATACGTACCGATCTTTCCTGTACGCCCTCGATGGTTTATCGACAATGGTCCGCAATGCCGCAAATTGTGCCTGCGAATCGCTTCCGAACCAATCCCCTGAGCGTCAGATTGAATTGAACGCCATCGTCGATTCGTGCAACCGGATCGCCCACCATCCTCCGGAATCATTTCGGGATGCGATTCAATTGCTGTGGCTGGTACTATTCGGCGTGCAGTACGGGGAATCAGTTGGATTGGTTGGACCGGGACATCTGGACCGGGTTTTATACCCATATTTCCAAAGAGATATCGAGTCTGGCAGGCTCACCCGCGAGCGCGCATTGCTGCTTATCGAAAGTCTGTACCTTCTGCTCAATGAATTCATTCCCGATGGACTCGCCATACCGGTGATGGTGGGCGGCAGAGATAGCCAGGGAGAGGATGTCACCAATGAATTGTCTTACCTTTGCCTCGAAGCCTTGCGCCGCACAAAACTCATTTATCCCACAGTTGGAATTTGTTGGCACGAAGGCACGCCGAATGATCTGGTTATGCTCGCAATTGATCTCATCGTCCGTGGGTATCCGAATCCGGCTTTTTTTGGTGATGATATTATCCAAACCGGCTTGAAAAACCTGGGCGTCCCCCCGGCGGAGGCATGCAACTATATCAATAGCACTTGCGTCGAGATTACGCCCGTGGGTGCGAGCAATGTCTGGGTCGCTTCAACTTACTACAACCTCTGCGGAATCCTGCTTGAACACATCAAAACTCAACTTGATGAACCGGCGGGTACTTTTGAGAATTTCAAACACGGCTTTCGGAAACGGCTGTTCGAGCAGATCGAAAATGAAGTTGCCGGTCAAAATCGATGTCGGCTGGAAAGACAGCAGTACGGCAGAAAGCCCCTGCAAAGCGTCTTCACTCGCGATTGTATTGCCAGGGGAAAAGATATCGATGATGGCGGCGCGATCTATAACTGGGTTGAATGTTCTTTTGTCGGGCTGGCTAACCTGGCGGATTCGCTGCATACGATCAATGAAGAAATTTTCGCTCGCAAAAACATGAGCTTTGCTGAGATGCATGCAATACTTGAGCGCAATTTCGAGGGATACGAAAAGGTTCGTCGTCGGTTTTTAAATGGGTATCCGAAATACGGTCAGGGAAATAAGGCGGTTGATGCGCTGATTGCCGAAACCGTGGATGCCATTTCCGCCGAATGCAAACGATTTAAAATGGCTCCCGATGATTCGCATTACGTGCCCGGTGCATTTGTCTGGATAATGCACGAACAGCTTGGTCGCCGAACCGGCGCCACGCCCGACGGACGCAAAGCCGGCTTTCCGTTTGCAGACGGAGCCGGTCCGGCACAGGGGCGCGAAAGCCAGGGACCCACAACCGCGATTCTTTCAACCACCAGTTGGAAACATCATCCGTTCATCGGCGGAATTGCTTTCAATATGAAATTCAATACGTCGATTTTCAATTCACCTGCCAGCATTGCCCGCTTGCGCGACCTTATTATCACATTTCTCCGACGTGGCGGTTTTGAAGTTCAAATCAATGTCGTCGATGCCGGCACGCTCAGAAAAGCGCGCAAGAATCCTGAGCAGTACCACGACCTGGTTGTGCGCATTGGGGGATACACTGATTTTTACACCCGGCTTTCAACTGAAATGCAGGAAGAAATTTTGCTCCGAACCGAATACGATAAAATTTAGGATTTGGGATAAAATAAGTTACCTATTTATTATCTTAAGTGGCTATTTATCAAATTGTTTTAAGCAAAATGTCCAGGTTATTTTATCCCACATCCTTAACCACCGAAGGAGATCAGCGATGGCAAACTATGTCAGAATCAGCACCCTGGGACCGCCATTCAGAATGGAAAATCCGGGAACCGGGCAGGCAGCCGTAGACCAGACAATCGCTTTCTGGAAGACTGAATTAGCCCAGGTACTGCCTGAGCGCCCCGATTTAATCCTGCTGCCCGAAGCCTGTGACCGATACCAGGTGCACACCAGGGAAGAGTCCCTGGCATATTACCGGACGCGGGGCAATCAAATACTGGATTTCTTCGCTGATGTCGCGCAAAAACACAAATGCCACATCGCCTATTCTGCAGCGCGGGAAATGCCCGACGGCACCTGGCGCAATTCCACGCAAATAATCGGGCGCGACGGGCAGGTGCTGGGAATTTACAATAAAAATCATGTCGTTATTACCGAAACCGAGGAGGGGGGAATTTTGTGCGGCACCAATGCACAGGTGATCGATTGCGATTTCGGTCGGGTGGGGTGCGCGATTTGTTTCGATCTGAATTTCGATGAAATCCGCCTGAAGTATGTGAAATCGCGACCCGACTTGATCCTGTTCTCCTCTATGTATCACGGCGGATTGATGCAAGGCTACTGGGCGTATTCCTGCCGGGCGCACTTTGTCACCGCTGTTGCCCGCCTGCCATGCAGCATTCTTTCACCGCTCGGACACGTTATCGCTTCTTCTACCAATTATTTCGATTTTGTGACCGCGACCGTGAATCTCGATTGCAAAGTTGCGCACCTGGATTTCAATCGTGAAAAATTAGCTGCATTAAAGGCAAAATACGGACCCCAGGTCTCGATTTTTGATCCGGGATACCTGGCATCGGTTTTAGTGACCAGCGAAACGCATGAACGATCGAGCGCCGAGATGATTGAAGAATTTGAGATTGAATTGCTGGATGATTATATGCAGCGATCGCTGGCGCACCATCATAATCCAAAAAATCGCGGATAACTACTATTCTATCAAGGAATAAAAACATGACGATCTCAATTAAAAAAATATTCATCTTCCTGTTGATTGTTTTATTTGGGATGAGTTGCAAAGAGCAGCAGAATACCGATCTAAAGCCACCGCGCGGATATCCCAACACTTTCTGGTTAAAAGCGGGCTATTTGATGGGTCAAGTAAAATTAGTGAATTTGAAACCCGATGTACCGCCCGAAATTCAGGAATTCAAGAATCTCGTTTACAAGACGGTTGATTCAGATACGCTGAAACTGGATATTTACCAACCCGCTAATCTGACTCGTCCTGCGCCGTGCCTGGTATTCATTCACGGCGGTGCCTGGAAGGGCGGCAACAAGCAGGATTATCTGGTCTATCTCCTGGATTTCGCGAAGCAAGGCTATATCACATCGACCATTTCATACCGCTTTTCACAGCAGGCGCACTTTCCGGCAGCGGTTCTCGACGTCAAATGCGCCATTAAATGGCTCAAAGCCCATGCGGATGAATACGGAATCGATCCGGATAAAATGGCGGTAATCGGGGGATCTGCCGGCGGGCATCTGGCTATGATGATTGGCTACACCAGCGATGTTGCCGAGTTTAATGGCGAATGTGAATTCGATTCGGTTGAATGCAGGGTTCAGGCAATTGTCAATTTATACGGACCAACCGACCTGACCACGGATTTCGCGAAAAGCAAACGCGTCGTACACAAATTCATCGGCGGCAAGTATGATGAAGCACCGGAGGCTTATCTGTCGGCATCGCCCATCACCCACATCAGTGCTGACGATCCGCCGACGCTAATCTTCCATGGAACGATTGATGACGTTGTACCGGTGCATCAATCCGATTTGCTCAAAGCCAAACTCGACGAACTCGGCGTGCCCAACGAATATCATCGCTTGAAAGGTTGGCCCCATACGATGGATGCCGAAGCTTCGGTTAATGCGTATTGCCAATTTTATATGAACCGTTTTTTCAGGCAAACCATCCCGTTCAATAATGGTGAGCTTTAAAAAACCATGAAAAAGATTTTAATTATCGGCGGTATCATTTTGATTCTGGCGGGCTTGTATTGGCAGTGGTTGAGCAAATTTCCGCTCGGACGCCTGCCCGTTGACATCCTGGTGAATAAACAACATCTGAAAATATACTTTCCCCTTACTACCATGCTCTTGTTAAGTGTGATGTTATCGCTGCTGTTCTGGTTGTTCCGAAAATGAATCAGCTCACAGGTGCCCTTAATTTAGAAAAGAATTTTAATTCAATTACACATAATCTGCCAATGGAACCGGAAACAGTTTGTTTTAAAAGCGTTACAAATTTAGACATCCACGCGGATGTTTATCGCACGAAAACGACGCGGTGTAATGCGCCGGCAATCGTATATATCCATGGCGGCTGCCTCATGTACGGTTCGCGGAAAATGATAAAGCTCGAACAGGTTGAGCGCTATCTGAAATGGGGCTACACTCTGATATCACTCGATTACCGGTTGGCACCCGAAACGAAACTACCTTTCATTATCGAAGATTTGCAGGACGCCTTCCGGTGGATTCAACAGCACGGAACTGGCTTATTCAATGTCGATCCGGAACGGCTGGCTGTGGTTGGGCATTCAGCCGGCGGCTACCTGGCGCTCATGTCCGGCTTCTGCGTCAAACCCGTGCCCAAAGCCATCGTTTCATTTTACGGATATGGCGATATCATCGGTGATTGGTACAGCAAGCCCGATCCGTTTTATTGCAGCCTGCCGGCAGTTTCTGAAGCGGCATCCGGTATCCATAAAACCGGTTCGGAAATTACCGAGCCATACGCCGGTCGGGGGAAAGACCAATTGTATTTATATTATCGCCAGCACGGGCTCTGGGCTCGCGAAGTAGGGGGACATGATCCGCATTCTGAGGCTTCATTTTTCAAGCCGTACTGCCCTGTTCAAAATGTCACTCGCAGTTTTCCGCCAACGCTCTTGCTGCATGGTGACCATGACACAGATGTGCCCTATCAGCAATCGGTGCAGATGGCAGAGGCGCTTTCGCGTGCCGGCGTGGAAAACCAGTTGATCACGATTGAAAACGGACCGCATGGTTTTGACGGTCATTTTGATGATCTGCAGGTACAATCGGCATTCGCAGCGATTGAAAGCTTTCTGAGGCGGCATCTTGGGGAATAGCTGAAGCAAAATTCGGCTCTTTTAATTTATGCTTGATTTTTTCGAGATTAATTTGCACGTTGCTAACGAGTAACGGAAATCCGATAATCGACGCCGGGAATGGTAAATAAAAACATTAAAATAAAAGTCTTTTAGAAATTTTTAGACCGACAAATTTACAATTGCTATTCCATATTATACTTACTCTACTGAAAGTATAATATGGATTAAAATTATGGAAATGAAGTATAATAATGTGATCATCCGATTTTGAACATTGCAAGGCAGGGAAGTTAATCCATTTCTCGATCTACTTTCATTAAACAAACATCGGTTCCACAGTTCCCGATTGCCAGGCAATGAAATCAATCCCACTCTCTTATATGTTCACAGGTGAGCTATTCCCCTATTCATCAAATTTTCCTTGATAATTTAAGAAAAAATTGCTACTTTTATGCTTTGCCATAAAAGGCAGAATATTAAGCTAACCATTGAATTATTTAATATACAGAGGTAGATATGTCAAGCAAGGTTCCCAATCCTGCAGAAATCCAGAAAGAAATAGACCAATTTTTGAAGCAGAAATATGGTGATCGGGTTGTGACTCAAAATCCCGATATCCTGCATCCGCCGGAACAGGGACAGCCGGGCGAAGATCAAACGGCAAACATCAATTTCGACTTGAAACCGGAAGAGCTGGAAGCCTACCTGAACCAGTACATCATCAATCAGGAACTGGCGATCGAAGTCCTCGCGACCAAAATTTGCACGCATTTCAACCGGATGAAACTCGAGACGCGCGGCAACATGGATGAATTGGTGGGAAACATCAAGAGCAATATCCTGATGATCGGTCCAACCGGCGTCGGAAAAACCTACCTGGTACGGCTGATCGCCAAAAAAATTGGTGTGCCGTTTGTCAAAGGCGATGCCACCAAATTCAGCGAAACCGGCTATGTGGGCGGCGATGTGGAAGATTTGATTCGGGACCTGGTTCGTGAGGCGGGCGGAAATATCAAGCTGGCTGAATATGGAATCGTCTATCTGGATGAAATTGATAAAATTGCCGCCACGTCGCATACATACGGACCCGATGTGTCCCGCACCGGCGTTCAGCGAAATTTATTGAAATTGATGGAAGAATCTGATGTCGATTTGAAGACGCCTCATGATCTTGCGGCGCAAATGGAAGCAGCGATGGAAGCGCAACGAACGGGAAAAATCAAGCGCAAAAAAATCAACACCAAAAATATCCTGTTTGTCATGAGCGGCTCCTTCAGCGGCATGGTTGATATCATCAAGAAACGGTTGAACCAGCATGCAATCGGTTTCGGCTCGCATCCCACGATCGGCACGGATGGCGGCGATGTCGATTATCTGGCGCTGGCAAAGTCCGAAGATTTCATCACTTATGGTTTCGAATCGGAATTCATCGGGCGGCTGCCGGTTCAGGTACGACTGAATGAACTCGATGCCGAATCGCTCTACCAGATTTTGAAGAGTCCGCAAAGCACGGTCATTTTGGGAAAAAAACGCGATTTTCAGGCGTACGGAATTGAGTTGAATTTCGAGGATGATGCATTGCGCCAAATGGCAGAATTAGGCTATCACGAAAAAACCGGTGCCCGCGGATTGGTCACTGCTGCAGAAAAAATTCTTTTGAAATATGAAAAAAAATTGCCATCAACAACCATTAAGAGCTTCACTGTGACCAGCACGATGGTTCTAACGCCGGAAAAAGAGCTTGATATATTATTGAATCGACATTCGATGAAGCAATTCCAGAAGGATTTTTTGGCTTCCACCGGTATAGTCATCACGTTTACGCCGGGCGCTCAAAAAGTGATTTTGGATAAAGCAAAGCAAAAAAAGAGCACATTCCAGGCGATTTGCCGCGAGCTTTTCGCTGATTACGAATACGGGCTAAAGCTGATCGATATCCCTGAATTCACAATTGATGAGAAAGTATTGGAGAATCCTCAGGGTCAATTGGAAGCGCTGATCAAGCAGACTTATCATTCGAAATAAGGAAATAAAAAGCTTGACAATTTTCAAGGAAATGAGTATATTAGCCAGTTCTTACAAATTGTAAACAAATTTCTATTCAGATGTGGTTATTTTTAATTTTGGGTGGACACTGATGCTTAGACCGCAAAAACGCATAACGAAAAGACAATTGAAAGAAGATAAGCTGGTAACTTTTTACTTCAAGGCTATTGACTTCATTCAGGAAAACCAGAATAAACTTTTTTTTGGCGTCCTGGGTGTGATTGCAATTATTTTGATCGTCGTCTGGTCTTCCAGACTTTCAGCTTCAAAAGAGTCGAATGCTGCAAGTGCCCTGGCTCGTGCAGAGATCAAAATGAATCAAGGGCAATACATGGCAGCAATGGATAGTTTGAAAATTTTAATCGAATTATATGATGGTGCGCAAAGCACCGGAAAAGGCGTTTTCTATTTAGCAAATCTCTATTTTCAAAATGAGGATTATGAATCGGCACAGAAATATTACGAACAATATCTAGGTGACTACAAGGACGACGCAAATTTTGCCAGTTCAGCCCTTGCCGGTATGGCGGCATGTTATGAAGGGAAAAAGAATTTTAAAAAGGCTGCTGAGTTATACGAAAAGGCAGTCAAAAAATATTCACAAGCATTTGATAATGCAAACAAGCTCATGAATGCAGCACGCTGTTATATTCTTGCGGGGAACAAAGAGAAAGCCCGCACGCTGTATCAGCAAATCATTGAAGATTATCCGAATTCCGGTTTAAAAAACGAAGCTGAAATTTCATTGGCAGAAATCAATGCTTAAGATGCAAAGATCAAATTTGCAAAGCGGTGTATTTTTTTAAAAAATACTTGCGTTATACGAATATTTTTTTTATATTTTATCCCTAAGTGGGCCAATTCTGGACCCACTTTTTTATTGTCATAAGCAAATTTCAAATGCCTATGGAATTAGTGCAAACAATCACAGAGCTTATAAAGCCGATTCTTGATTCAAATGAAGCAGAACTGGTTGATATTGACTTGAAAGGACCGGTTGGCAATCAAATATTAAAGATTTTTGCTGATACCGAAGCCGGGATCACCATCGATCAATGTGCGCGTTTGAGCCGCCAAATTTCTGATGCAATCGATTCGGAAAATCTAATCCCGTCATCATACCGGCTGGAAGTTTCTTCGCCCGGGGTGAAGCGTCCCCTTAAATCGAAACGCGATTTTTTAAAAAATATCAATCGCGAAGTCAAGGTGCTGTTCGTAGAAGCCGGCGAAGAGAGACATATTCAAGGCAAAATAAAACATGCTACAGATGGGGAAGTAGAAATCTCTACAGAACTGGAGCTTTTCAAAATACCGCTCGATCGCATCCTGGATGCAAAACTAGCGATGCAATGGTGACATGATCTGATATGCGTTGAACAATTAAATTATTTTGATAGAGTCAATAGCACGGCTTTTCCAGGCACATGATTAGAGGGCAGAATCGATAGATTAAAAAAGAGGAGCAAAGTTGAATGAAAAGCGATATTGCCGAAGCTTTTTCCCAAATCGTTAAAGAAAAAAATATTGATAAAGATGAATTGACAATGATGGTTGAAAATATTATTCTGCTGATGATCAAGAAAAAATATGGTACAACGGATAATTTTGATATTTTTGTGCATTTGGATAAAGGCGAAATCGAAATCTATCAGAATAAAACCATTGTTGAACATGTTCAGGATGAAAATTTGGAAATTAACCTGGAGGCTGCCCAGGCATTTGAGCCGGATTTGGAGATTGGCGACGAATTCGTTGAAATTGTCGATCCGGCATCTTTCGGGCGGCGTTTGATCATCTCGGCGAAACAAAACCTGAACCAAAAACTTCGTGATCTTGAGAAAGAAAGCATATTTGAAGAATATAAAAATCGGATTGGCGAAATAATAATGGGCGATATCCGCCAAATCAATCGCGATGAAATTTATGTTAATGTCGATCGAGCCGAAATGGTATTGCCAAAGGAAGAACAAATTCACAATGAACGATACCACAGAGGTGAACATATCCGCGCGGTCATTAAAGAGGTTATCCGGACAAACCGGGGACCTGAAATCGTCATCTCCCGCGCCAATCCTATGTTCCTGTTGCGGTTGTTTGAGCTGGAAGTCCCGGAAATTTATGATGGTATTATCGAAGTAAAAGCTATCGCCCGGGAACCAGGGGAGCGAACAAAGATTGCTGTGTATTCGAACGATGCACGAATTGATGCAGTTGGAGCGTGTGTCGGAATGAAAGGCATTCGGATTCAGTCCATCGTAAAAGAACTGAATAATGAAAAAATTGATATCATAAACTGGAACGCAGAGCCGGAAATCTTTATTGCGCGCGCACTCAGTCCGGCAAAATCTTCCCGTGTAATTATAAACGAAGAAAACAAAACCGCTACCGTGGTGCTGCCCAACGATCAGATTTCTCTGGCAATCGGACGCGGGGGACAAAATCGACGATTGGCTTCAAGGCTGACAACTTATGAGATCGAAACTGTCAAAGAATCTGATTACCTGAAAATTGATGCCGAAGATGAACAAGAAGACCAGGATTTAAATAAACTGGAGGGAATAAGCAAATCAATCATTAAAAAGCTGTTAAGCGCCGGATTTGAAACTCTGGCAGAAATAAAATCAGCAGGCGAAAAGGGGCTGCTCGAAGTACCAGGAATTGGCGAGAAAACTGCTCAAAAAATCCTGGAGCTTGTTGACAATACGGAAGAATTAGAGGAGCGTGAATAATATTGAGCAAAAAAAGAAGAATATACCAGGTAGCGAAAGAATTTGATATCTCGAATGATACGCTTATTCATTATCTAGAAAAACTGGGTTTCGATATTCGCAATCACATGAGCTTGATGACTGATGCCATGTATAACCAGGTTTGCGATAAATACGGGCATCAAACGGTTCATGTCAACGATGAATATGAATTTCGAAGAATGCTTAAAGAGAAAAAAGCCCAGGAAGCTGCCAAAAAACTTGAAAAGCAGCAAAAGCTCGAAGAAAGAATTCGCGCTGCTACGGAGTTCAGCAAAATACGCCCGTCGCTTAAACGTGAAACCGAATTCGAAACTGAAGTTGACGAGAGTAAACAATCATACGAATTTGTCGCTGAGGAAACGGAAGATCAACCCGTTGCAAGATCCCGAAAAAAAAGCGATACAAAATCGGAAACAGAAGCCGATGCTCTCTCCCCAAAAGCTGCCGCTGCCAGAAAGACTGACAAAATTGATGACACTCCGCCAGAAACATTAACGGACACTGAACCGACAACCAGGAAACTCGCCGGAAAAGCAGTGTCACCGCAGGCAAAAGCGGCAACACCCGGCGGAAAGAAGGAAGTATCGCCGGAAGCAAGTGAATTCGAGCATACGAAAGAAACAGAACCTGAAGGCGGAATAAAAGCCAGGAAAGATGTTCTGAAAAAAGAAAGCCGCCCTGAAGATGAATCCAGAGCAGAAGCGGTTTCGAAATCCGGGAAAGCCGATCAAGCACCGGATAAACCCGTTGAAAAAAAAATAGTGTCGAAAGGGCAAAAACGAGCACCATCAAGAGAAACCGCTAAACCTCCTGTATCTGCTATAATCGAAGAAGCGGAAGAAGAAACTGCTGTTGTTTCGCAAAAAGCCGATCAGGGCGACGAAAGCTCTGAATCTACCGATGAGAAAAAGAAACGCCGGCGAAGGAGACGCAAGAAAAAGAAGTCAGAAGAAAAAGTACATGCCGTCATCGAAGATTTTGATGAAAGCGGACCTCTCGATATTGAAGATGAATACCAGGAAATTATCGCGACCAAAAAAGATAAAAAGAAAACTCAACGTCGAAAAGACAGTGAAGTCGAAAAATCTTTTACCGAGAAACGCAAAGATAAAACCAGAAAGAAAAAGAAGAAAAAGAAAACCCAAATTAGCGATGCTGAGGTTGAAGAATCGATCCGCAAAACGTTTGCGAGCATGGACGATACTACAAGAATAAAAAAGCGGAGGAAAAAAGCGAAAGATAAGGAAGAAGATGCCTTTGAAGCGGATACTGCAACCATCAAAGTCAGTGAATATATCTCTGCCGCTGAATTGGCAGACCATTTAAGCGTTGAGCCCAGTGCGGTGATTAAAAAATGCTTTGAGCTGGGCATGATGGTTTCGATTAATCAACGATTGGATATGGATACAATCGAATCTGTCGCTGATGAGTTTGGCTATTCAGTCGAAATTTTGCCGGAATACGGTGAAGACCTATATGAAGAAGAAGAAATCGATGAGCACGGAACTGTGCAGGAACGCCCGCCCGTTGTTACAATCATGGGGCATGTAGACCACGGGAAAACTTCGCTGCTCGATTATATACGGGAGAGCAATATCATTGCTGGTGAAGCGGGTGGCATTACGCAACACATCGGTGCCTATGAAGTCGCTGTCAATGGTAAGGCAATCACGTTCCTGGATACGCCGGGTCACGAGGCTTTTACCGCAATGCGCGCCAGAGGTGCACAAGCAACGGATATCGTCGTGCTGGTTGTCGCTGCTGATGATGCCGTTATGCCTCAAACGATTGAAGCTATCAACCATGCGAAAGCCGCCGGCGTTCCGATAATTGTGGC
This sequence comes from Candidatus Zhuqueibacterota bacterium, assembly GCA_016927835.1. Lineage (GTDB taxonomy): Bacteria > Zhuqueibacterota > Zhuqueibacteria > Thermofontimicrobiales > Sulfurfontimicrobiaceae > Sulfurfontimicrobium. The sequence goes on from JAFGMA010000384.1 coordinate 19,735, forward strand.
AATCAATAAAATCGATAAGCCAAATGCAAATATCGATTTAATCAAAAAACAGCTTGCAGAACATAACGTACTTATCGAAGAATGGGGCGGCAAATACCAGTCCGTCGAAATATCAGCCAAATTTGGTACCGGCATCGACAAACTGTTGGATCTCATTTTGTTGGAAGCCGAAATTCTCGAATTGAAAGCCAATCGGGATTGCATGTCGCGGGGCGTGGTCATAGAATCGAAACTCGATAAAGGAAAAGGCATTGTCGCCACCGTCCTGGTACAAAAGGGAACGTTGAAAATTGGCGATCCGTTTATTTCGGGTCAACATTACGGAAAAGTCAGAAATCTATACGATGAACGTAGCCGGAGAGTAGCGAAAGCAACGCCTTCCACACCGGTGCAGGTGGTAGGTTTTACAGGCATGCCAGCAGCCGGGGACAATTTTATCGTTTTTGAAAGCGAAAGAGATACGCGAGAAATCAGTTTCAAACGCCAGCAATTACGCCGCGAACAAGAAATGCGGCGCATCAAACATCTCACGCTGGATGAAATTTCAGAACAGATAAAGAAGGGCGGCGTCAAAGAGCTTTCCATCATTGTTAAAGGCGATATGGACGGTTCAGTTCAGGCTCTCAGCGATTCGTTGATGAAACTAACCAATAGCGAGGTTGCGATCGATGTGATACACCGGGGCGTCGGTGCAATTTCGCTACCCGATGTTTTGCTCGCTTCCGCATCCAATGCAATCATTATCGGTTTTCATGTGCGCCCGACATTGCAGGCGCGGGAAGTCGCCTTACGGGAAAAAGTGGATATTCGCCTGTACACGATTATTTATGATGCGATTGCAGAAGTCAAAGATGCTCTCGAAGGATTGCTGGAACCTGAAGTTTCCGAGGAGGTTCGAGGAACCGCAGAGGTCAGGGCAACATTTCGAATTCCAAAAATCGGAACCATCGCCGGGTGCTATGTCGTCTCAGGCAAAATTGCTCGCAACGATCGGGTCAAACTCTATCGCGAAGATAAATTAATTTACAACGGTCGCGTGAATTCTCTGAAACGATGGAAGGAAGATGCCCGCGAAGTCTCCTCAGGCTTCGAATGTGGTATCGGACTTGAAGGATTTGATGATATCAAAGTGGCGGATATCATCGAACCATATCGAACCGTATCAGTTAAGCGACGGTTGGCATCGGTAGCGGAGTAAACCGCAACCTTACTACATCCGGCAAATGAAGCGAGGCTTCATTCCAAATCAGTCTCCATGGCATTGTGTTAGATTATATTTTCTTGTTGATTATTTTGGTATTGGCAACTAATTATTAACTCCTTGTTCTTCAATGATATGCTAATCGGAACCTGTCAAATTGAATTGTTCGTCCCTGATAGTGGTTCTTTGAAGTCGAAACGATTTATTATCGAAAGTATCAAAACCCGAATCCGCCAGCGATTCAATGTATCGATTTCAGAAATCGGTGATACCGAAAAATGGCAACGGATATCGCTGGGAATAGCGCTTGTTTCGAATGAAACCCGATTCATTGATAAGGCGATGTCACAGATTATCAATTTTATTGAAAAAGATGACCGGGTGGAGATTCTGGATTATTCAACAGAAATTTTATAGGCAGGCTTTAATTATGTTAGTTAAGCGTTCTCTGAGAGTCGCTGAAGTGATTAAAAAGGATCTCAGTGATATTTTACGTGAAGACGTCCGTGATCCCGGAATCAATATGCTGACGATCACCAGGGTTATTGTTTCACCTGATCTGAAAATGGCAAAAATATATTTGAGTATCCTGGGCGATGCGTCTGCCCGAGAAGAAACGCTTCAAGCTCTGGAACGCGCCAAAAGCTTCATCAGAACAGCTCTCGGGAAAAGAGGTCAATTTCGAAATGTGCCTGAATTGCGTTTCTTTCATGATGACACGATGGATTATGTGTTCGCAATCGAAAACTTGATCCAGAAAGCCAAAGAAAAAGATGAAATTGGCTGATTTTAATTTATTTAATAATGTGCTCCCAATTTGGTTATGCAATTGTACAAAGAAATTTATGACTTTCAAAACGGGGAGATTCTGAATTTCTGCAAGCCAGAGAATTGGAGTTCTTTCGACGTTGTAAAAAAAGTACGCCGCCTCATCGGCATAAAAAAAGTCGGTCATTGTGGTACATTGGATCCGTTTGCAACCGGTGTGCTCCTGATATGTACGGGACGGGCAACAAAGCGAAGCCAGGAGTACATGGCATTAGAGAAAGAATATGTCGGGGAAATCGAACTCGGACGGACAACTGACACCCTAGACTCAACCGGTAATATTATTCATCAAGCCCCGGCTGCGGCAATCACAGAAAGCCAATTTAAAAACGCTTGCAGCCAATTTTTTGGCGAAATTGAGCAGGTTCCGCCAATGCATTCTGCCATACAGTTGAATGGGGTAAGGTTATACAAATTAGCAAGAAAAGGACAACAAATCGATCTGCCGCCACGTCGCGTTCATGTATATTCGATCGACGTGCTTGATTTTACGTTGCCCATTGCAAAAATAAAAGTCGTATGTTCCAAAGGCACTTATATCCGCGCATTAGCCAGAGATATTGGTGATTTTTTGGGGTGCGGAGCACATCTGAAATCGCTCTGCCGCAGCAAAATTGGTAATTACTCGATTGCTGATGCCTGGTCGATTCAGGAATTTCAGGAATATATATTTGGTTTGAAGACCGCGCAAGTATTGTGAGAGAATGGAAGTAATCAGGAATCTGAGACATTTAAAGCGAGATAATACTGCTATCATCACCGTCGGAACATTCGATGGAATTCATATCGGGCATCAACAGCTTATTGCAAAGGTTATTGAAGACGCAAAATTATCAATGGGCAAGAGTACCCTGGTTACTTTCTCGCCTCACCCAAAGGTAATACTTCTGCAACCCAACGCCAAACCAATCAAGCTGCTTTCATCTGATGACGAGAAAATCGAGTTGCTAAAAAAATTAGGCCTGGATAAACTCATAATTATCAGATTTACAAAACAATTCGCAAATCTAGCTTCCGAAGATTTTTTTGTAAATATTCTTATAAAGAAAATCGGCTTCAAACAAATTGTTGTGGGACACGATCACGCCTTTGGTAGAGACAGGGAAGGAAGTATCGACCTGTTGAAACAACTCGCCACTCGATATGATTACCGTGTTGAGTGTATGGATGCCGTGAGTCTTGATGGTCACATTGTCAGCAGCACATTCATCAGGCAGCAACTATCGCGGGGAGAAATCGAAACCGCTAATCGATTCCTGGGTCGTCCCTATACGCTCTCCGGACGAGTGGTAGCGGGTGATGGACGAGGACGTAGCCTCAGTTTCCCTACAGCGAATATCCAACCCCTCGCTCGTAATAAATTGATTCCCCCTGACGGCATATACGCTGTCAAAATCAATCTTGGTGATAAAACATATTCAGGTGCAATGAGTATCGGCGTACGCCCGACATTTTCGAAAAATAAACGAACCATTGAGGCTTTTATCCTCAATTTTAACGGCAACCTTTATGATCAGATACTTAACCTGCACGTTTTGAAAAGACTACGCGATGAGAAAAAGTTCGATACCACTGAATTACTCATCCATCAAATGAAGGCTGATATTAAACAAATAGAGCAAGAATTTGGCACGTAATATCCTGATGTCAGCAATCATAATCGATGCCCATAGCGCCGATGAAGGATTGTGAGCGTCTGATTTGGCAGTGCCTTTCTAAATACATAGCAAAGTAACAATAATAAATTTTATATCTAGCGATTAAATTCGGATAATCGCTCTTCCCGAAAATTACTAAGCATAAGGAGAAATTCGGATGCCATTGACAACTGCAGAAAAAGTTGAGATATTTCAAGAATACGGTGAAAATGAAACGGATACCGGGAAAACCGAATGCCAGATTGCATTATTGACCACTCGTATTTTGCAGCTTAATAAGCATCTCACAACTCATAAAAAAGACCACCATTCACGACGTGGATTGCTGAAACTGGTTGGTCAACGCCGAAGATTGCTTAATTATCTGATCAAAACCGATATCAATCGCTACCGGGAAATAATCAGAAAATTGGGCATCAGGCGCTAAATGTTCTGCCGCGCATACGCTCTTATGGCGGCTTTAACGATTTACAATTTCAGTTCTTTTGCTTGCGAAAACTCAATTCATCTTGAATCCAATCAACTTAAATTGGCATTTGAACAAGCGGAGGAGCGCGGTTTTCTATGGAGGAAAAATGATTATAAGCAAAGAAATGAACTGGGGTGGAAAAACGGTTAAGCTCGAAACCGGGAAACTGGCAAAACAGGCTGACGGAGCCTGCTGGGTTCAATACGAGGATACGGTTATTCTCGCAACCGTTGTCGCATCAAAAGAGGCGTTGGTAGACAAAGATTTTTTTCCGCTGTCGGTCGATTATCAACAAATGGCGTTCGCTGCCGGCAAAATACCCGGCGGATTCTATAAACGCGAGGGCAAACCTAGCGAAAAAGAAATCCTCAGCGCCCGAATAATCGACCGTCCGATAAGACCACTATTCCCAAAAGGCTTTAGCAACGAAGTTCAAGTCATCGTTTCCGTGCTTTCGGCTGATAAAGAAAATGATGGAGATGTACTCGGTGTCGTGGGCGCATCCGCCGCGCTCTCTATTTCACCAATTCCTTTTGAAGGACCAATCGCAGCAGTCCGCGTCGGCAGGATCGATGGCGAATTCATCGCCAATCCGACTTTCTCGCAACTCGCGGAAAGTGATATCGATTTGATTATTTCGGGCACGGAAGAATCGATAATCATGGTTGAAGGCGAAGCGCAGGAGATTTCCGAGGACGATATGCTAGCCGCCCTCGAATTCGGTCACCAGGAAATGCAAGGTGTTATCCATCTGCAAAAGGAAATGGTCGCCGAAATCGGTGTCGAAAAAATGCCGTTCGAGCCGCCGCTCATTGAACCGGAATTACGCGACAGGGTTACGCAAAACGCCGAAGCTCAAATCATTGATATTCTTCGCATACCGGATAAAAACGAACGCAAACAAAACCTGGCAAAGTTGCAGGAAACGCTATCCGCAGATATGGAAGAGGAGTTCCCGGAAAATGCGCGAAAAGTCGGAGAAATCTTCGCCGATATTTTGACCTTTAATATGCGCAAAATGGTAGTCGAAGAAAATCGCCGTATCGATGGACGCGACATGGCGGATATTCGACCGATAACCTGCGAAACCAGCCTGTTACCTCGCACACATGGTTCCGCAGTCTTCACACGGGGACAAACCCAGGCACTCGCCGTGACCACCCTGGGCTCGAAAATGGATGAACAAAAAATCGATGAATTGGCTGGGGAATTCTGGAAAAGCTATATGCTGCATTATAACTTCCCGCCTTTCTGTGTAGGAGAAGTAAAGCCGATGCGTGGGCCCAGCCGGCGTGAAATCGGTCATGGCAACCTGGCAGAAAGGGCGCTTAAACCGGTCCTGCCCAATGAATCGGTATTTCCATACACCGTTCGCATCGTCTCCCAAATTTTGGAATCCAATGGTTCCTCCTCAATGGCAACTGTCTGTGCCGGCTCTCTTTCGTTAATGGATGCCGGTGTGCCGGTGAAAGAGGCTGTCGCAGGGATCGCCATGGGCTTGATCAAGGAAAATGATGAGATTCGCATCCTTTCAGACATCCTCGGCGATGAAGATCACATGGGCGATATGGATTTTAAAGTTGCCGGTACGCGACAGGGGATAACCGCATTTCAAATGGATTTAAAGATCAAGGGTATCTCAACCGAAATTATGCGCGTTGCACTGGAGCAGGCGCGCGAGGGCAGGCTCCATATCCTTGATATTATGCAACAAGAAATCGCTGCGTCACGACCCGAAATTTCCAAATATGCTCCGCGCATCATTTCGATGAAAGTTGACACCGATAGCATCGGTGCGATTATCGGTCCCGGGGGAAAAATGATTCGCGAAATCACAGAAAAAACAGGCGCTGTGATCAATATCGATGACGACGGCACAGTTACAATCGCTGCCGTAGATCCCGCGGGCGCAGAACTCGCTGAACAGATTATCAAAAATCTGGTGGAAGAACCTGAAGTGGGTCAGGTATACGATGGCAAGGTGAAGAAAATTACAAATTTCGGCGCATTCGTCGAAATATTGCCCGGGAAAGAAGGCTTGTTGCATATTTCCGAAATCGAACACCGACGAATTAATCGTGTTGAAGATGTGTTAAAAGTTGGCGATGAGGTTAAAGTGAAATTGCTGAAAATTGATCCGCAGGGCAAACTTGATCTCAGCCGAAAGGCTTTGATCGAAAACACATCACCTTCCCAGGGACACCATCACAAAACACCGCGGAATTAACTTATTCGACTTTCAAAATGAACGATAGTTCTTACCGGAAAACTGTATTAAGCAATGGGCTTCGAATTATCACCGAGCGCATGCCGCACCTGCGCTCGGTTTCAGTGGGATATTGGATTGTTGTCGGTTCGCGCGATGAAACCATTGAGAATAATGGAATTTCGCATGTTATCGAACACATGCTGTTCAAAGGCACGACAAACCGGACTGTCAGCCAAATCGCCCGAAGCCTCGAATCGGTTGGCGGAAATCTCGATGCATTTACATCCAGGGAGATTTCGTGCTATAATGCACACATTCTCGATGAGCATTTACCGCTGGCGATCGATGTGCTATCCGATATTTTGCTCAACTCTGTTCTCGACGAATCCGAATTAACCAAAGAAAAAGACGTGATTTTGCGCGAAATAAATCACGTGATCGATACCCCGGACGAGTTGGTATTCGAAAACTTTTACGCGGATATTTTTCCGAATCACCCGCTGGGTTACTCAATATCCGGAACCGCTGAAAATGTGTCAACTTTCTCGCGGAACGCCCTGGTCGATTTCATGCAGCAAATGTATACCTCAAATCGGATCGTCATCGCGGCGGCGGGTAACGTGGATCATGATCGGCTGGTAGAACTGATTCTTGAAAAATTCAGCTTGCCCCAAAGTGCAATCCGGCGCCAATCCTATCCGATTCCCGAATTGGGGCACCTGGTTTCCATCTATCCGAATCACTGTACACAGGCGCACATCTGCCTGGGAGCAAAAGGATGCGCGCAGGCAGACAAAAGAAGAGCGGCGCTGATCCTGCTGCATCTCATTGCCGGTGGCGGTATGAGTTCCCGGTTATTCCAGATTGTCCGCGAGGTACATGGACTGGCTTATGCGGTGTATACGTTCACAGACCACTATTTTGACACGGGGCTATTCGGCGTCTATCTGGCAACAGTGCAGGCTAACGTCGAGCGCGCGCTCGACCTGGTGAAAAGCGAATTGGCAAAATTGAGTCACGGGGAACTGGACAACGACGAATTAGAGCAGGCGAAATCCCAGTTGAAGGGCAATATCATGCTCGGACTGGAAAGCGCCAGCAGCCGTATGTCCCGCCTGGCAAATATGGAAATTTATCGAAATGAATACAAAACCCTGGATGACGTGATTGCCGAAATTGATAGCGTAACACTGGCTCAAATGAATGATATTTCATCTGAATCATTTGCAGATGAATCGTATTGCATAACCATGTTGACACCGGAAAATTCATAATTTCCTACCTGAATGATTCCAGGTGCTACCAACCAGCAATTACAAGTTTCATGGCATGATAGCCAATTGTTTATCAGGAGGACGAAAACTGGATGCTGACAACGCCATCCCGATTCTGGCATATCATAAAGTAGATACACGACTCGAATGGGGTCTCACACGCGTTTCACCCGGACAATTCAGGCGGCAAATCAAATATCTCAGCGATGCCGGTTATCGAACCTGTTCGCTCGAAACGTGCCTCGCATCCGACCAGCCGACACCGCAAGGCAAATCCGTTGTTATCACGTTCGACGATGCTTATGAATCGATTTTTACGTATGCCTTCCCAATTTTACGCGAATTCAATTTCACTGCAACAATCTTTGTCATCACCGGCTTTGTCGGCACACTTAACCATTGGGATATCAATTTAGGCGGAATAAAATTCAAGCATCTGGAATGGAACCAGTTGTCCGAACTCGCAGAAGCTGGCTGGGAGCTTGGGTCGCACAGTGTCAGCCATCCGGATTTGCGCAATTGCAGCGATGCCGAATTGACCGCGGAACTCACTCAGTCCCGGCAGCGCATCGAAGATGAAATCCAATCGCCGGTTACCTGCTTTTCGTACCCATTCAACCGGTACGATCAACGGGTGATCCGGGCGGTGCAGGCGGCGGGCTACAGGTGCGCCTGTACACTTGATTATAATTTTTTCAGTCCGAAATCAAAGCACTACCTGATCGGCAGAAAAAGTATCTATGGCTGGGATTCTGTTCGGTGCCTGAGGCGAAAACTGAAGCGCGATCCGGTTATCCCCTTCGAAGCGATGAAGCAAAAGGCAGTGACAACTTGTGCGCGCGCATCTGTTTTAATCAAAAATTTTGAAAAAGCCATCGCGTCCGATTCCCGTACTCGTGCATGTGAAGCCGAAAGCGATGAAAACCAGCCAATCCAGGCTCGTTGAATTTTGGGCAAAACTCCAATCTCTGGTTCCCAAACCGGAGTTTGGCGAGCCCAGGATATTGCAAACGATGAGAACAACCAATACCTGAGCGATTACCAATTTTGGGAAAAAATTGCTTGCAATTTTAAATAAATCTTTGTATTATTTAGCCACTTTCAAAGGCTTTGTTTTTCTGCGATGAATTCCATGAAAAATAGCCAGATAAAAAAGCTATACTATTCGATTTCCGAAGTCAGCCAAATCACTTCACTTAAAAAATATGTGCTGCGATTCTGGGAAACGGAATTTTCGGAATTAAAGCCTTCAAAGAATCGAGCGGGAAATCGAATCTACCGAATCAGTGATATCCGGCTGATCTTTCTCATCAAAAAGCTGCTTTATATTGACAAATACACTATCGAGGGTGCGAAGCAACAACTCAAGAAAATGCGTCAGACGGACAAGCGCCCGCAAATGCGGCTATCGCTGGAAGATCTTCGCAAAGAAGATTTTTTATATGAATTGAAGAAAGACCTGTCGGAGCTGAAGAAAATAATCGAGGGAAATTCAAAAGAAGAAACAGAGCCGGAGGAATGAGATATTTCGGGGCGTAGCGCAGCCCGGTTAGCGCGCTTGACTGGGGGTCAAGAGGTCGGAGGTTCAAATCCTCTCGCCCCGACAACGATGAAAAGCCGTAATGCATGTATTTGAAAGGCATTACGGCTATTTTTTTGCCTTAACGGTTCTTGATTTAATTGGTACTAATTGGTTTTTTTTATCGAAAAAGGCACATTTCGGGCACTTGGATTTTTAAGCAACCCAAACTGAGGCATTACAACAACTATTCTTATTTGGTTTGTTTTGTAATAGTACGGCGAGAGCCTATCCTTCTGGAAGAATCTTTTTGCGCTTTTGCACGATGGAAAAATTTGCATCTTATTGCGAAATATACTCGTTAAGGGTTAAAATGTAACATATTCCTGTCATTGCGAGCGACGATAGGAGCGAAGCAATCTCTTATGTTGACGCAATA